>JAOPYV010000053.1 GCA_025964435.1 Thermoleophilia bacterium
ATCGCCCCGGTCCGGCGACGCGAGGAGTCGGTCCTGCTCGACGTCGCACAGACGGTGATCCAGCTCGACTACGCCATCCGCGACGCCCGTGTCATGGCACGCGTCGCATGGCGGCTGACGGAGACGGGCTATCCGCTGGGCGCCCGGCTCGAGCTGTCGATGCTCGAGTTCGCGAGCGCCGTGCGTGCGCTCGAGGGGCACCTCGAAGGGGCATTCGACGAGACGCTGGCCGCCCGCGCCGCCGCCGTGCGCGCGACCCGGATCGCCGCAGCAGCGACCCCGCCTGAGGATGACCTCGTCTTCGCCCACCTCGTCGGCCAGATCCGCTCGACGACCGTCGACCTGCTGCGCGCCACCGGGTTGCCTCGCGACCAGGCGATCACCGCGATGCTCGCTGGCGTCTCGGAAGGGCGCGGCGACGCCGGCGGCAGTCGGTAGTCTCGACACATGCTCCTCATCGTCGCTGCAACCGAGCCAGAACTGCGTGGGGTCACTGGACTGCAGGGCGTCGAGTCGCTCGCCTGCGGTATCGGCCCCGTCGACGCCGCGATCAGCGTCGCCGCGCGGCTGGCACACGACCCACGGCCGACGGCGATCCTGCACCTGGGGATCGCCGGCGCTCGGCGCGCCGCCGGGCTCACGCTCGGCACCGTCGTGCTCGGTGCCGGCTCCAGCTACGAGGACACCGCCAGCGTGCTCGTCGAGCGGACCGCATCACCCGACGCGGAGCTGCTCGAGCGTGCCGCGGCTGCACTTCCGGAGGCCGTCCACGCGGTGATCGGCACGAGCGCAGACGTTGGGGGAACCGCCGAGTGCGACGTGGAGGCGATGGAGGGCTTCGCGGTGCTGCGCGCCGCCGAGCTGGCTGGCGTCCCCGCACTCGAGGTACGCACGATCGCCAACGAGGTGGAGGAGGCCGACCGCGCGCTGTGGGACTTCACCGGCGCGCTCGATCGCCTCGAAGCCGTCACTCCGGTCCTCGTGCAGGCGCTCGGCTAGTCTGCTGCCATGCCCGAACTCAGCTTTGGATTCTCGCCCTGCCCCAACGACACCTTCGCCTTCCACGCGCTGGCGCACGGGCTGGTCGATGCACCGTTCACCGTCCGGCCGGAGCTGCACGACATCGAGCAGCTCAACCAGCGGGCGCGGGCCGGCGAGTTCGACCTGACCAAGCTCTCCTTCGGCGCGCTCGCCCAGCTCGACGGCCAGTACGTGCCGCTGCGCTCGGGCGCCGCGCTCGGTCGCGGCGTCGGGCCGCTCGTCGTCGCGCGCACCGAGCTGTCGCTCGAGGAAGCGGCCGCCGGCCCGATCGCGATCCCCGGCCGCGACACCACGGCATTCCTGCTGCTGGGCCTTGCCGCCGGCGCTGCCCCCGGCGAGGTCGTCGAGCTGCGCTACGACGAGATCCTCGGAGCCGTCGAACGGGGCGACGTCGCCGCGGGACTGATCATCCACGAGAGCCGCTTCACCTTCCGTGACCATGGTCTGGTCCAGGTCGCCGACATGGGCGCATGGTGGGAAGCGGAGACCGGCATGCCGCTCCCGCTCGCCACGATCTGCGCGCGCCGCGACCTCGACCCCGAGCTGCGCGACGCCGCCGAGCTCGCGATCCGCGCATCCGTCGCGCACGCCTTCGCGCATCCGGAGGCCAGCGCCGACTACGTGCGCGCGCACGCACAGGAGATGTCAGCCGACGTCTGCCGCCAGCACATCGAGCTCTACGTCAATGACTTCTCGATCGACCTCGGCGACGAGGGCTTCGCGGCGATCGACCACCTGCTGGGCGCCGCGCGCGCCTGACGCACCCAGCGCGGTCAGCGGTAGCAGCGTCGCATGGCGCGTGCGCCAATCGGGCCCACGGCCGGCGGCCCGCATCAAGAGCCGAGGGCGCAGCTCCTGCCAATCGCTGTCGAGGATGCTGTACACGGCGGTGTCGCGGCTCGACCCATCCGGCAGCACGATGTGGCTCCGCAGCACGCCTTCGTAGGTCGCGCCCAGCCTCTCGATCGCATGTCGCGACCGCGTGTTGCGGACGTCCGCCTGGATGTGCACGCGTCGTACGCCCAGGTCGTGGAAGGCGTGGTCGAGCAGCAGGAGCTTCGATTCCGCGTTGGCCACGGTCCCGCGCGCTTCGGCGAGCAGCCACGTCGAACCGATCTCGAGGCGCCGATTCGCGAGGTCCATGTTGAGGAATCGAGTCGAGCCGAGCAGCTGGCCCGTCTCGCGATCGCGCACGAGCCAGCAGCGCTCGGTTCCGCGCCGGACCTGTCGCAACGCGTCGTCCAGCCACGCCTGGGCACTGACTCCCGGCCCGGCAGGCGGGCGAAGCAGCAGTCGCCAGGCATCGTCATCCGGAATCGTTGCCAGCTCGGCGAGATCCCGTGCGCGCACGGGGTGGAGTGCAACGTGTGCACCGCGCAGCGACGACGGGCGCGGCGTGAGGTACGTCGGTCGAGTTACGTGCATCGGAAACCACCCCCGGAATCGCGGCATGTGCCGTCAGACCCGTTGTGCCGCAGTCGACTGCACTTGGCAAGGCGCCGACGATGAAGCGTGGATGAAGACGCATCCATCCCGGCCGGTCCTCGGACAGTAAGTCTCGAATACTGGGTAAATCCGCCGCGCGATCGCGCCCGGGGTGACCACCCACCGCCCCGAAGGGGTATCTGTTCGATTCATGGATGAATTGCTCCAGGCAACCTTCAACGGTATCGCCGTCGGTTCGATCTACGCCATCGCTGGCGTCGGACTGACGCTCGTGTACGGCATCCTCAAGCTCACCAACTTCGCGCACGGCGAGTTCCTGACGCTCGGTGCTTACATCGCCTTCACCGTGATGGCGACCTGGGGTGGGCCGCTCGTGCTCGGCATCGCCGCCGCAGCGCTCGTGGTCGGGGTGTTCGGCGTCATCACCGAACAGGCGATATGGCGCCCGCTGCGCCGCAAGCGCGCCGGCTCCCTGCAGCTGCTGCTGATGTCGATCGGCCTGTCGTTCGTGCTGCGCTACCTGATCCAGCTGTTCTACTCCCCGGAGTTCCGCCGCCTGCCGGTCGACATCTTCTCCGTGCACGAGCTCGGGCCGATCCGCGCCAGCACGATCGACCTGATCGTGATCGGCATCGCAGTCGGCGTCATCATCGTGATCGCCCTGCTGCTCTCACGCACGCTGCTCGGCAAGTCGATGCGCGCGATCTCCGACAACTTCGACCTGGCTGCGGTCAGCGGCGTCGACACGCGGCGCACCATCCTCGTCACCTGGGCGCTCGGCGGTGCGCTCGCAGGCATCGGCGGCGTGCTTGCGGGCATGCAGCTCGGCATCAAGCCCGACATGGGCTTCAACCTGCTGCTCGGCATCTTCGCCGCGGTCATCCTCGGCGGCATGGGCAACGCGTACGGTGCACTGCTCGGTGGCTACATCATCGGCATCATGCAGGAGGTCGCCGTCGTCGGTGGGCTGGAATCGCGTGACAAGCCCGCGGTCGGCTTCGCCGTGCTGATCCTCGTCCTGCTCTTCCGACCCCAGGGAATCCTCGGGCGACGGGCGGCGGTGAATTGATGGATATCTTCGCGGACCTCGGATTCACGGCTGTCGTCCTGACGTCGGCAGGCATCTACGCGGTATTCGCGCTCGGCCTACAGCTCCAGGTCGGGCACGCCGGCCTGGTCAACTTCGGTCACGTCGGCTACCTCGCGATCGGTGCCTACACCGTCGCCGTGGCGAACGAGCGCGGCCACGGCGTCATCGCCAGCACCCTGCTCGCCATGCTCGTGGCGCTCATCGCCTCGCTCGTCATCGGCATCGTGACGCTCCGGCTTCGTGAGGATTTCCTCGCCATCACGTCGATTGCGGCGTCGTCGCTGATCTACCTGTTCATCCTCAACAACTCCGAGCTGACGGGCGGGCCGCGTGGCATCGATGCCGGCACCGAGTTCCGGACGACGGTGACGCGGCCGTTGCTGCGCTGGGCGCGGGACAACGGCTGGGACATCGATCGGGCCCTGCCGCTGCTCGTCATCGTCTGGATCGCCGTCGCCCTGACGTGGGCATTCCTGATGCTGCTCGTGCGCTCGCCGTGGGGGCGCATGATGCGCGCCGTCCGTGAGGACGAGAACGCCGTACGCGCGCTCGGCCGCAATCCGTTCCTCTACCGCCTGCAGGCGCTCATCATCGGCGCCCAGATCGGTGCGCTCGCCGGCGTGCTGTACGGCTTCAACCTCGTCTTCATCACGCCGGAATC
>JAOPYV010000054.1 GCA_025964435.1 Thermoleophilia bacterium
GGTGAGGCACAGGCGATCAAGCTCGTGTTCGACGCGATCCACGCCGGCAACCCGTCCGAGGACCTGCTCGCCTACACCTACCTGAAGGACACGCTCCCGAAGGTGGCTGACGGCCAGTCGATGAAGCTCATGATCGTCCCGAGCGAGGCGCAGGCCGTGCTCGGCGCGGCGAGTGCACTCGGTGGTGGATTCGAGACCGGCAAGAACCTGGGCGCCTGATGGATCCGTACCTCATCACCTGGATCGCACTGGCGGCGCTGTTCGCCGTGGTCGAGCTCTCCACACTCGCCTTCGTCGCGCTGTATTTCGCACTCGGCTCGGTCGCTGCGGCGATCGTGGCCGGCGCGGACGGCAGCCTGACGTGGCAGCTCGTGGCGTTCGTGATCACGAGCGGCGCGCTGCTGGCGATCACTCGCCCGCTGCTCAAGCACCGCCTCGAGTCGCCGGACATCCACACGAACGTCAGCCTGCTGATCGGCAAGGGCGGCATCGTGACGATCCCGATCGACAACGACGCAAACACCGGGCAGATCCGGGTCGGCACCGAGTACTGGACGGCGCGACTGCCGGAGACGAGCGTGCACGGTCTCGTACCGGTCGACTCCCGCGTCACCGTCGTCTCGGTCGAGGGTGTCACGGCTCGCGTCGAGCCTCGGATGGAAGCGATGACCGAAGCGCCTGTCGCGCCGCAGTAATCGCCACGGCCGACCGCATCTCCATCGACCAGCTCCGGCGATTCGTCGTCGAGCGCCAAGGATTTGGCGGCACTCGCGTGGCCTCGGACGACGCCGTCGCCGACACGATTCGCCGACTTCAGGCCGTGCAGCTCGACTCGATCTCCGCCGTCGAACGTGCGCACAGGCTCACGATCGGCTCGCGGGTCGGTGCGTTCGGGAGCGACACCGAGAACCGTCTTCTCGCCGCCGGTCGCGTGTTCGAGTACTGGTCGCACGAGGCGTGCCTGCTCGCGATCGAGGACTATCCGCTCATGAAGCGGCGGATGCTCGACCATCACGATCGACACTGGTGGGGCGGGGCGCGCACGTCACGCGAGCTGGAGGACGAGGTCCTCGAGATCCTGCGCGAACGAGGCCCGCTGCCGGCGCGCGCGTTCGATGGTCGCAACGCGCCGGGGCAGATGTGGGGGTGGAAGCCCGCCAAGCGGGCACTCGAGAACCTGTTCGCATCCGGCGAGGTCGCGATCACTCGTCGCGATGGGTTCCAGCGTGTCTACGACCTGGCCGAGCGTGTCATTCCGGCGCCCTACCGCGACGCTGACACCCCCAGCGAGGCGGAGTTCGTGCGCGAGTTCGCAGCTCGAGCCGTCGAGGCCAGGGGCGCACTCACCGCCGGCGGCATCATCGAGCACTGTCGGCTTCGTGGACGCCGGCCCATCCTCGATGTGCAGCTCCACGCCCTCGTCGCAGACGGCCGACTGACGCGGCTGCAGGTCGAGGACGGGGGGCACGACGTGTTCGTACCCGCGGGAGTGCCCATCGACGGCGCCCCGAGCGCCGCCGTGCTGCTGTGCCCATTCGAGAACCTGTTGTGGGATCGCCAGCTGGCCCCGCGCCTGTTCGGGTTCGACCACGTCATCGAGGTCTACAAGCCAGAGCCGATCCGCCGCTACGGCTACTACGTGTTGCCGCTGCTCGTGCGCGACCGGATCGTCGCCCGTGTCGACCTGCGGCGAGACCGACCGGCCGACACGCTCGACGTGCGCGCGATCCACCTCGAACCGAAGCAGCGGGCCACCAAGGCCCTGGATGCCGCACTGCGCCGTGCGCTCGCACGCGTTGCCGCATCCGCCGGGGTGCGTGCGCCCGACGCCCTGCCAGAGCCGATCGCCTAGTTGGTCTGGTCCAGCTTGGTCGAGGCCGTCACGCGACGCACCGATCGTCGAAGCCGGACGGCAGAGACGAGTCCGAACGCTGCTGCGCCCAGCATCGGGATGAGCAACCACGTCCAGGCGTCGCCGAGCCCCGTCAGGGGCAGCAGGACGACGACCACGACGAAGCTGACCAGGATGCGGCGCAGGAAGCTGCGCTGCTGCGGCGAGATCGGCGGGCGCTGCGGCGTCGGCGGTTCGATCAGGTCGAGCTCGTCACTCATCGGAATGCGAACCACCAGACGAGGAGCGCCACGATGAGCGCCTCGGCCGCGAGCAGCCAGATGTAGACCTTGAGCCGTGCCTGACGCGTGGCGATCAGCTTCTCCGAGCCCGTGAAGGCGTACTGCATCACCCAGATGAGCAGCGGGAAGGTGACGAGCCCGAGGATGATGTCGACGAAGCCGATGTCCCAGTCGCGCGCCTCGTCCACCACCGGCGGCGTGTAGCCGGCCGGCTGCGTCGTCTCGCTCGTCGGAATGACGGGCGCGTCGGCGAGGTTCGTCGGGTCCATTGATTCGGGCTCTTCCATGCAAGGATCCTACCCGAGGCGTGCGGCAGCAGCCGCGCGCCCGTGTCCATACCGACGGAGCTCGACCATGACCCGCTACCTCGCCCTGCTGCGCGGCATCAACCTTGGCGCCAACCGACGCGTCGCGATGGCGCGCCTGCGCGAGCTGCTGGGCGAGGTGGGCTACGTCGATGTTGCCACCCACCTGCAGAGCGGCAACGTGCTGCTTGGCTCGACCAGGTCGGCAAGCGCCGTTGCCAAGGACCTTGCGCAGCGGATCGAGGCGGAGTGGGGCTTCGCGGTGCCGGTCATCGTGCGGACCGAGGCGCAGCTGGCGGCAGTTGTCGCTGCGGACCCGCTGGGTGACGTCGCGACGGACCCGGCGCGCTACTTGGTGACCTTCTTCGAGCATGCACCGAAGCGGGACGCGCTGGATGCGCTCGACGCCGACGAGCTGCTGCCCGAGCGCTTCGCGCTGCTCGGCTCCGAGGTCTACACGTGGATGCCCGACGGCGTCCAGAACTCGCCGGTCCAGCGCGCGCTGGCGAAGCTCGATGGCCAGGCACCAGGCACGGCTCGCAACTGGCGCACCGTCACGAAGCTGCTCGAGCTGCTGCAGGCGCCCTGACCCATCGACGAAGACGCGAGCGGCGGACCCGAAGGCCCGCCGCTCGTGTGTATCCGTGGCCCTGTCAGAGGCTCGATGGAGGCATGCGTGTTCCGGGTATCAGCCGTCGCTGTCGCGCAGCGGCTGTGCCTCGGGCAGGCCCTCGAGCTTCTTGAGGGTGTTGTTCTCGATCTGGCGGATGCGCTCTCGAGTGACGCCGAACTCGCGGCCGACTTCCTCGAGCGTGCGCGGATGCTCGCCCTTGAGGCCGAACCGCAGCTCGATGACGCGGCGCTCACGCTCGGGCAGTGCACCCAGTGCGCGGTCGATGTCGCTCTTGCGCAGCCGAAGCTGTGCCTGCTCGAAGGGGGAGATGACGGTCTCGTCCTTGACGAAATCGCCGAGCTCGCTCTCCTCCTCCTCGCCGATCGGCTTCTCGAGGCTGACGGGGAGCTGCGCCATGCGCAGGATCTCCCGGACCTCGTCGGCGTGCATGTCGAGCTCCTTGGCGATCTCCTCTGCCTGAGGTTCCCGTCCGAGGCGCTGCACGAGCTGACGCTCGATGTGCACGACCTTGTTCAGCTTCTCGACCATGTGCACGGGGATGCGGATCGTACGGGCCTTGTCCGCGATTGCGCGGGTCACTGCCTGGCGGATCCACCACGTGGCGTACGTGGAGAACTTGTAGCCCTTGCGGTAGTCGAACTTCTCGACCGCTCGGATGAGGCCCAGCGAACCCTCCTGGATGAGGTCCAGGAACGAGAGGCCTCGGCCGAGGTAACCCTTGGCGATCGACACGACCAGGCGAAGGTTCGCCTCGATCATGTTGGTCTTGGCAGCCATGTCGCCACGCTCGATGCGCTTGGCGAGCGAGACTTCCTCCTCCGCGGTCAGCAGGGGAACCTTGCCGATCTCGCGCAGGTAGAGCCGCAGGCTGTCGAGCGACGGATCGACCGTGAGGTCGAGTGCCGGGGCAGGAGCAGGGGCCGGTGCGGGCTTTTCCTTCTCCTTGTCGTCGGCACCGAAGGCTCCATCGGAGCGGGCGTCACCCGCGTCGATGAGCTCGATGTCGTGCTCGACCAGATACGTGTAGAAATCCTTGACATGCTCTTCGGCGATGTCCTGCTCATAGAGTTCCTGAGCGATTTCCTGCATGGTCAGGTAGCCGTTTTCATGGCCACGATCCGCGAGTCGCTTGAGCTCTTCGACTTCGGGAACGGTGATGTCGCTAACGGTAAGCAAGCTGATGCCTCCTTGGCATGGGGTGCGTCTTCCTGACAGGGGGATGCGAGCCAGCCTGTTCCGACACCGCGAAAGCGCGTGTACGAACGACGTGGGGATCGGGCTTCGTGCCGGATCGCATCGGATCATATCCATCTGACGGATAAATACGCGCAGGTTGTGTGCGGTACTGCCGATCAGTGGCGGATACAACTGTGTATCCCCTTGCGGTACTCCGGAAGTAACCGGTCGATCTGGGCCACTGGCGCGGCCGCCTCTGCGCGCTTCGCGAGATCTCCCACAGCTGCGTCGTTTTCGCGTCAGCCTTCGCCCGAAATTGCCGACAGGAGTTGGCGCAATATGGCCGCACCGAGTCGATCGCCCGCTGCGGAGTCGACCGCAGCGGCGATGCCGGAGACGAGCATCGTGCCGAGCGCGCCCAGGCCGACGTACTCGACCATGCTCGAGCCGGCTTCAGCGATGCGGTGCCGCGAGGGCCGGATGTCGTCGGAGGATGGAAGCATGATCATGCGCGCACGAGGAGCGTACGCCTGCATGTCGGGTCGTGGGAACCCCGCTTCGTGACAAAACACGCACGTCGAGGTGACGATCGCGTGATGACTTCGCCGGCGCTGGGACCTAGGCGCGCGGGAGGGTGATGACGACGCGATCGCCGCCGCCCTCGAAGAGCCCGCCCATGGCGACGATGCGCATGCGGGCGAGCGAGATGCCGAGGCTCGACTTCTCCGGCTCGACGTCGACCATCGGGAATCCGGAGTTGGGCACGAACTGGATGTGCACCTCGTGCGGCTCGTGGCGCCAGCTCAGACGCACGTCGAGGCCCTCCTCGAAGCAGAGCCCGTCGATCACGGCCTGCAGCGATTCGGTGAGCCAGGCCGGGTCGGCCTTGAGCTTCACGTCGGTGCCGCGATCCACGATCAGCCGGCGCTCGTTGACGCTGGCGGCGGCGAGGTCATCGATGATGCCCGTGATCGAGACGTGCTCGATCTGGCCATTGGTACGACCGCCGGAGATGCGGCCGATGCGCGAGAGGTCGTCGAGCATCGTGTCGAGGCGCTCGGAGGCGCGCACGATCTGCGCGACGTACTTGGCGGTCGTCGGGTCGAGGTCCTCGTTGCCCTCGAGCATGCGTGCGAATCCGTAGACCACGGCCAGCGGACTGCGCAGCTCATGGCACGCCGGACCGATGGCCAGCTGCAACAGTTCCTGCTTGTCCGTGCTCGACGCGACGCTCATGTGACGTGCTCCTTGGCGTGTCGTGCGAGAATGGTTCCCGCGCCAACGTCTGGGCTACCCGGCCCCGCAGCGCGCCACACCTCCCATGCTCCTGCATCACGCAACCGATCTTCAGGCCACCGCACCATCCGTGCAGCTCGCACTCGACGACGTCGGGGTGACGGGTGTCGTTCGCGGCATCATCGTGGGTGGCGCGCCGACCACGGCGACGTTCGACGTCGGCATTGTGCTCGACGCGCAGTCGCGTGGCGCACACATGTCGCGCTTCCATGAAGCGATCGACCACGCATTGGCGCTCGTCGGCGAGGACGGCCGCGACGTGCCGAGCCTCGAGATGCTCGCGGGCGTCGTGGCGATGCAGGCCGGCGAGCAGCAAGGTGCGAGCCACGCCCGCGCCACCGTGCGCGCCACGATCTGCGCGCCACGCATCGCGCCGGCCAGCGCGCGACGCACCATCGACTCCTTCGAAGCCTGGGCGACCGTGACGATCGACCGCTCGGCGCTGCGCACGCGCACGACGATCGGCGTCGCCGCCACCGGCATGACCGCCTGCCCTTGCGCACAGAACCTCGTGCGCGACGCCGGCCGCGAGCGCCTCGCCGCGGCGGGCATGGACGCCGAGTCGATCGAGCTGGCCCTGCGCGAGCTGCCGATCGCCACGCACAACCAGCGCAGCACCGCGAGCCTCGAGGTCACGGTGCCGAGCGACGGCGCGATTGCCGCGGTCATCGACCCGATCGAACTCGCCGACCTCGTGCGCGACTCGATGAGCGCGCCGATCCACGAGCTGCTCAAGCGCGCCGATGAGCTCGCGGTCGTCGAGGCGGCCCACGCCGACCCACGCTTCGTCGAGGACTGCGTGCGCGCGCTGCTGCGCGACGCCGTCGAGCATCCCGTGCTCGGCCAGCTGGGCCCGCAGGTCGAGCTCGCAGCGCGCCAGCTCAACCACGAAAGCATCCACGCACACGACGTCGTGGCGGCTCGCCGCGGCACGCTTGCAGCGCTTCGCGAGGAACTTGGGATCGAGACGGCGCCCAATCGGGCATGATCGCCCTATGGCGATCACCACGACACGCAACCCGGTCCTACGAGACGACACGTACAGCTCGCAGGCGCAGGGACCCTTCCTTGATACGCGCAGCGGCTCCGGCCTCCCGGGAGACACGCCTCCGCGGACGATGATGTCGATCCGTGGAGTGATCGGCAAGGCTGCGATCCTCCTGCTGCTCGTCGCCTTCTCCTTCGGCTATACGTGGGATCGCGTCATGGAGGCCGCCGAGAACGGCGGCGCCGGTGGTGGCAGCTTCATCCTGATCGGCGGCATCGGCGGCTTCATCGTCAGCCTGATCATCTCCTTCAAGCCGAAGCTCGCGCCCTTCCTCGCACCGCCCTTCGCGCTGCTCGAGGGCCTGTTGCTGGGTGCGATCTCGGCGTACTACGAGTCGGCATCGGTCGCCGGCGGCTACGACGGCATCGTCTTCCAGGCGGCGCTCGCGACGATCGGCGTGTTCACCGCGATGCTCCTGCTCTACCGCACGCGCATCATCAAGGTGACCGCGCGCTTCCGCGCCATCGTCGGCGTCGCGATGCTCGGCATCGTCATCACCTACGGCCTGACCTTCATCCTGTCGTTCTTCGGAACGACGGTGCCGTTCATCCACGGCAGCGGCCCGATCGGCATCGGCTTCAGCCTGCTGGTGATCGGCATCGCCTCGATGATGCTGCTGTCGGACTTCGACATGGTCGAGCGCGGCGTGGCGACGGGCGCACCCAAGTACATGGAGTGGTACAGCGCCTTCGCGCTGCTCGTCACGGTCGTGTGGATCTACCTCGAGATGCTGCGCCTGCTCTCGAAGCTGCGTCGCTGAACGATCGCCCGCGAGGGCACCCCGGGAATTATCACGACCCCGACCTGGTGCTCATTGGACGGTGAGCGGTCGGGGTCGTGCAGTGCTGTGGACGTGGTGGTGCGGGACGTACGGGACTGGCGTGGACGTGGCTGGCGTTGTCGAAAGATTGCCGCTACTTGCCTGGCTGGGCGTTCGCGGTAGGTGAGGCGCGTCGTTGGCGGCGTGCACATCGTGTTGATCGAAGGCGGCGTCCCCTCGGTCGATGTGCTCCAACTCGGCAGCTCGGTCTGCGTCTTGCGTGTCTGACACTCGGCAGCGAATCCCTCCGCCTGGCGGCTGCCACATCCGGACTGGCGATCCGGTCTGTCCGTGGCGCTCGCAAGAAGCCTTCCGTGTTCCCGATCTCTCCGGGCGGTGTGTGCTTCGCTGCCTCGCAACATCAATCTACGACAGCTCCGCGTCTACCTA
>JAOPYV010000055.1 GCA_025964435.1 Thermoleophilia bacterium
ACTCGGCCGACTCACGCCAGTTGAATTTGAGACGATCTACACGACCGCTCAAGCGGCGTGAAAACCACTAACCCCCGGTGTCAACCAAACCGGGGGCAGTCCCGAATCAAGAATCCGGTGGTGTTCACGGATCGCTGCGTTCTGAGGATCGTTGTCATGCTTGCGAACGACCCACCAGTGCTCGTGTCGTTCAATAACTTCCTCGGCGACCGCCAACTCGTGACCTGGTTTGATCACGCCGGCTCGCGGGTCTTCGTGGACGCGGTAGAAGTCACGGAGTGACATCGAGATCACTGTCGAGCACGCCTGCACCGCGCATTCGCACATGAATTCGTGAACGCTGTCGAGTACCTCAAAGCTCGCAACGCTTCGTTCGTTCTCTCGTTGGAACATCTTCTGCGTAGCCGCGACCTGATGCAGGAACGTATCTTCACTCGTGGCTCGAGGAAGCGGATCGAGGTCTGCCTCCACTCCCGTTCGAATCTCGGGAGTAAGCACCACATGCCTCAGTTCCTGGGCCTTGTCGAGCGCTGCGCGCAGCAGCTCGTGCTGCGTCGGGCGGTCGAGGTCCAGGTCAAGGATCGTTTCGAGTGTGCCGGTGATTGCGGTGAGTGGATTCATCAATCGGTGCCGCATCAATTGGGTGTACTCAAGAAGTGCCCGGCGATACTCATCAGCCGCACGACGAGCGCGCTCCTCACTGGAGCCTCCTTCGCCGGAACCCGGTTTCGGTGAAGAACCATCCGGCGTCATCGGCGCTTCCTCACCGACGCGCTGGCGCGGGCTGCGAGCGTGATGCCCGCAATCGCGAGCGCAGCGGTCGCGAGAGAGCGCCGCCGTGGGCTCCAGCGAATCTCGGCAGGGTAGCCCCACAACACCGAAGCCAGCTGCCGAGGCGACGCGCGCAGGGGAATACCCACACGGAAGATGCACTCGTACAGCTCATCCATGCGCATCGCCGGACGCCACACGTCGACCAGATGCAGGTTGCGAGCACCCGCATTCCAGAGGTTGTGCCGAGCGCCTGCTGGGACTATCACGCGGCTACCTGCGTCGTGCACGGAGCGAACACCGTCGATCGATACGCCCAGTCGCCCCGAGAGCACGTGGATCGTCTCGCTCGAGTGGGGATGGCGATGCCCTACGGGTGCAGCGACCCAGAGAGGGCGCATGCAGAATTCGATCGCGACGGCCTCTGGCGATCGCCACCCTTGACGAAGCTCGCCACCCCCGACCCACCGGCGCAGCGGTTCCCTGATCGTCAGTCGTGCATCGTCGTCGAGCGAGTCGATCCCAGGCAGCTTCGGCCGCGTCGGTGCCGTGCTCTGTGACTTGCGATGCGCGGCGGTGCGGGTGCGCCCCCCAGCAGCGCTGGGCGTTGGGATGTGTGTGTCGAATCGCGCATCGTTCATGACGGCGCCTCGGTCGCTACTCGATCGTGCGAGCCGAGCGCTGCGGTGCACGAGGACGTGGTGCGGTCCGCAGCTGCCCGCACGGCTCCTGAGCAGCCGGATCGTTCAAAGTCGTGCAGCTGCATATTGGCTTCGGGCCACAGAGCCAATACGCGCAGACGTCCTGCGATGTTCTCGTCGAGCCGAGGTTCGAGCAGTTCGGCGAGCTCGAGGGCGGATTCGCCGAGCCGCTGGGTGGTGAGCTGGCCCGTTGCACCGAACACATGGAGCCCGTCGGTGCCGTCGCGCATCGCGTTGTACCAGCTCTCCGCCAGCAACTCGTCGTCGTACACGGTGAACGGATCATCGTCGTCCGCGGTCTCGATCAGATGTTCGACGAGGGCGCTGGTGGCGGCTGCGAGCGCGTGCGCGTTGCGAACGTCCGACTGGGTATCGAAGACCCGCACCTCGGCCGTGCCGAACGTGGGGTGCGGTCGGACGGCCCACCATACCCATGAGCCATCTGGAACTCCGGCCTGGGCAAGGGCTCTCATGCGTCGGGAGAACCCCTCCCATGAACCGTGGCGCGGCGGCATGCCCGTGCGAGGCTGGAGGCGACGTAGCGCCGTTCGGACGCTCCGCATTCCGGTCGGCTCGCCACGCCACAGCGGTGAGTTGACTGACATCGCGAGCAGCACAGGCAGATAGGAGCGGAGCCGATCGCACACGTCGATCGCGCGATCGCGATCGGCGACACCTATGTGGACGTGCATCCCGCACGTCGTCGCCTCGCGCCACGTCCATGGCAGCGCGCCGCTCATATGGTGGTACCGATCCGACTGCGTGAGCGTGAGGCTTTCCGGGGCGGCGAACGCATGCACACCGATACCGGCGATCGCGCTCCCTGACAACGCCGCGCCGCGAGCGAGCTGCGCGCGCAACTCGACGAGTGCCTCGAGCACTTCGTCACGCGAGTTGCAGATCGGCGTGCTGGACTCCACCAGTTCCTGCACGAACTCGCGCGTCACACGCCCGGCGGTACACGACATCACGGATTCAATGTGAGGCATTGGATCGCCCGTGGCCGGGTTCACGAGCAAGAACTCCTCCTCGACGCCGATCGTGCCGGTGGAGCCGTCGCGCGGCCACTCCCAAGCCATGCCATCGCTCATCGCTCGCCCCTTCGTTCGACAATGATCCGATGGTCGATATGCCGCGAATGACCTTCAGGAAACATGCGCACTCAAGCGCCCGTACCATTCAGCTGGAGCTCGAGATTATCGGTGCTTGAGTCGGGCAAAGGGAGGCGCATGACGAACATATCGACCACCCAATCCGCTCAGTCGCGTCAAGTCCCAGATCTGCGCCAGGAGGTCGTTGACCTGCTGCGCCAACTGATCATCTGTGACACCTCCAATCCCCCCGGGCGCGAGACGAGCGCCGCCGCGATCATCGAGGCGTACATCGCAGGGTCAGGGCTGGAGTGCGAGCGAGTCGCCAAGGACGACGAGCGTGCAAATCTGGTCGTGCGGCTGCGCGGACGCGGCACTGGTCCATCGATGGCGTTCCTGAGCCACCTCGATGTGGCAGGTGTGCACCGCGACGAGTGGACGGTCGACCCATTCGCCGCGCTCGTGCGCGATGGCCACATCTGGGGTCGCGGCACGGTCGACATGAAGTGCCAAGTGGCAGCGTCAACCGTGGCGCTCACCCAGCTTGCTCGGGAAGGTTTCGAGCCCGCCGGCGACCTCATGCTGATCCTGACCGCTGACGAGGAAGATGGCGATCGGGGCGTCGGCGCTCCGCACTTGGTGGAGGCCCTGCCAGACCTCAACCCAGACT
>JAOPYV010000106.1 GCA_025964435.1 Thermoleophilia bacterium
CAAAGTCGCGGAACCGCCTTCCATGTGCAGGGGTGGAGCACGTTCGTAGCCATATGGTCGACGAAGTCGAGACACCGCCCTGCGGCCATGGAGATCCAGGCGTCGGTCGCACGCGCGCCCCCGTCGCGCCCACGCCGCGCCCCCGTCGCGCGCCCGCTCGCACCCGTCGGAATACGTAGCAGCGCGAATAACTGGCGACCACCAAAACGCGCGCCGGATCGCGCGCGTAGTATGGGCTACGTGAACCGACGATTCCGACTCATCGCAGCGCTCGGCATGGCCCTCGTGCTCGCCACCTTCACGATCTTCATCGCGATCAAGGGTGGCGACGTGCAGGAGCCGTTGCTGCAGGCATCCGAGCTCGTCTCCAAGCGCGAGGTCGCGACTGCGCAGTCCGTGCAGGTCGATGGCATCGCAGCGGGCCCGATCACCGGCGAGCAGGGGAAGCGCTTCAGCTTCTACGTGACCGACCGCAAGGGCAAGAACAAGACGCGCGTCGACTACAAGGGTTCGGTGCCGGACGCCTTCCGCATCGGGCGCAACGTGATCATCACCGGCAAGCTCGACGGTGACGTGTTCGTGGCGAAGCCCAATACGCTGGTCACGAAATGTCCCTCCAAGTTCGAGTCGGAGGGCGGCTCCAGCCGTTCCGGGTCGTGACCCTCGCGATCCTCGGACAGGCGCTGCTGCTGCTGGCACTGCTGGCCGCGGCAGGAGGAAGCGTGCTCAGCTTCGTCGGCGGGCGACGCCTGACGAACAAGCACTACGACCGGCTCGCCGAGCGCAGTGGCGCGACCATCACCGGCGATCGTTTCGCCGATGCCGGCGCCCGCGCGATGCACCTGCTGATGCTGGCTGCCAGCGGCGCCACCCTCCTGCTGCTGCTCGCCCTGGTCGGCAAGGACTACACGCTCTCCTACGTGCAGGGGCGGATCAGCTCCGACCTGTCGCTGGGCTTCCGATTGACCTCGCTCTGGGCCGGCCAGGAAGGGTCGCTGCTGCTCTGGCTGTTCGTGCTCGCGCTGTGCGGCACGCTCATGGTCCGCTCGCTGCGCCGCGCCACCGTGCCCGCGGCACTCCTCGCACACGCCACCGGCGTCGTGCTCACGATCGCCACCTTCTTCGCGCTGCTCGTCGCCGTCATCGCCCGTCCCTTCGCCGTCGTCGACCAGCTGTCGCGCGATGGCGCCGGCATGAGCCCCTCGCTGCAGAACTACTGGATGGCCGCGCATCCGCCCGCGCTCTACCTCGGCTACGTCGGCGTCGCCATCCCGTTCGCGATCGTCGCCGGTGCACTGCTCGCACGTCGCCACGACGATTCGTGGATCGCCACGACCCGCAGCTGGGTGCTGTTCAGCTGGTCCTTCCTGCTCCTCGGTCTCGTGCTCGGCGCGCGCTGGGCCTATGAGGAGATCGGCTGGGGTGGCTACTGGGCGTGGGACCCGGTCGAGAACGCCGCACTCATGCCTTGGCTCACCGCGACCGCGCTGCTGCATTCGGTGATGGTCCAGCAGCGCCGCGGGATGATGAAGTTCTGGAACGCCGTGCTCGCCACGCTGACCTTCGGACTCTCGATCTTCGGCACCTTCATCACGCGCAGCGGCGTGCTGTCGAGCGTGCACTCGTTCGTCTCGAGCCCGGTCGGCTGGTGGTTCATCGGTGCACTCGCCGTGCTCATCGTCTGCTCCCTCGTCCTGCTCTACCGCAGCCGTGACCTGTTGAGCGCCAGGCACGACGTCGACTCCTTCGTCAGTCGCGAGGCGCTGCTGCTCTTCAACAACCTGTTGCTCGTGTCCCTCGCACTGGTCGTGCTGTGGGGCGTCGTCTATCCGATCCTGACCGCCGCCTTCACCGATTCGCGGATCAGCATCGAGAAGCCCTGGTACGACTTCTTCGCGACGGCCTTCGGCCTGCCGCTCATATTCCTGCTCGCGTTCGCGCCCTTCATCGCCTGGCGCGGCACCGCATTCAAGCGTGTGCTGCGCTTCGCGCTCGTGCCGCTGGGCGTCAGCCTCGCCGTCGGCATCGCGATGATCCTCGCCGGTCTCGGCGACAGCCCAGCCGGCATCGCCGCCGTCAGCCTCGGCGTGCTCGTGATCGCCGGCGTGTTCGCCGACTTCGTGCGCTCCCTGCGCGCACACCGCGCTGCCGCGACCTCGGCGGCGCTCGTGCCCAGCATCGGCCGCGTGCTGGTCCGCCATCGTCGCCGCTGGGGTGCCTGGATCGCGCACGCCGGCATCGGCCTCGTCGTGATCGCCGTGGCGGGCTCGGCCTGGGTCACGAGCACCACGCGTGAGCTGCGCACCGGCGACCGCGTTGAGCTCGGCAACTACACGCTCGTCTACGAGGAGGTCGAGCGCGAGCGCAAGGGCTCGCGCATGCTGACGCGCGCCGTCTTCGCCGTCAGCCGCGACGGCGAGGATCTCGGCCTGCTGCGCTCCGGCCGTGACTTCCATCCCGCCTCGGGTGAGGTCTCCAACGAGGTCGGCATCCGCCACGACTGGCTGCGTGCGCACGACCTGTTCGTGACCGTCGACCGCCTCACCGAGGATGGCGTCGTGCGTGCCAAGCTGTTCGTGAATCCGCTGGTGCCGCTGCTCTGGATGGCTGGCCTCATCACGGTGCTCGGAGCGCTGATCGCAGCGCTTCCGGACCCGCGCGACCGCCTCCGACGCGAGCGTGACGATAGGAACGGCGATGGAGGGGTAGAAGCCGATGACGATGCAGTGCATGAATTGCGCAACGGAGCTCCTGCACCCCGCTAACTTCTGTCCAGTCTGCGGGGCTCGCCTCGCCGCCCCTGCCACCGATGGCTCGGCGGCGACGCTTCCGGGTGGGGAAACGCCCCTCGTGACGAGCGGTCCCCGCGAGGTGCTGGAGGACAACGTCGTGCGGCTGCCCTTCGACGCGCCCGCGACGATGGCCGCCAATCCGCGTGCGAACGACTACGACGGCGTCATCCAGCACGAGCAGCCGCCCTCCGCCGGCCCGCCGACGTTGCAGCCGCAGCTGCCGGTGCCGGCCACCGACGCGAACAATCCCTTCGGCGACTTCTTCGCAGATGGCCCGTCGGCCTGGCTCGAGGACGATGACGACGACGAGGACCACGTCAAGCTCGACACGCCGCGTCTCGTCGGCACCTTCCTCGCATTCGGCGCCATCCTCATGCTGGCCGCCGCGTGGGCCGTCTGGATCCTCGCGATGGTGCGCGGTGCCGGAGGCGCAGAAGCAGGCGGCTTCCTGCTCCTGGCCGCCCTGCTCTGGATCTGGTACATCGCGCTGCCCCGCGCCAAGCAGCATGCGGCGATGCTGCGTTGGCATACGCGCATCGGCCACCTGGTCGACCGGCGTGTCGCCCCGCTGCGCGACCGCACCGAGGGATCGCTGACGATTCGCCGCGAGCGCGACCGCTACCGCTCGATGCGGGACGAACGCACCCGCCGCGTCAACGCCCTCGGCGAGGGCGCGTACCGCGCCTTCCGCATGGGACGCCTGCCCGTCGAGATGCAGGGGCAGGCCCAGCGCGTGATGGCGATGGAGCGTCAGATGCTCATCCAGGACCACCGGATCCGCGGGCTCGTGCAGCCCAAGAACGTTGGGGCGGACACGGCCACCGACGGCCCCGGAGACGGCCAGCCGCCGGCCTGATCGGCGCGAGAAACCGCCTTCCCATGCTGTAATTCAGGCATGAATCGCTCTGAGAACCGACTCCGCCGCATGCCCCGTGGCTCCCGCCGCGGCGTGCTGCTCGCACTCCTGTTCGTCCTGCTTCCCACGACGGCCGCCATGGCCGGCGTGCTCGAGGATCGCCTGGCCGCCACGCGCAGCCAGGGCAAGGACATCAAGCGCGAGCTGACGATCGTCGAGCAGCGACAGCAGGGCATCGTCAAGCAGATCTCCGTGCTCAACGCGCGCATCGCCGAGCTCGACGTTCCGGTCGGGCGACTGACGAGCGAGGTCAAGAACCTCGAGAACCGCATCGACCAGCGCGAGGCGCGCGTCGTGAAGCTCAAGCGCGACTTCGCGCTCCAGAAGCTCGCCATCATCGAGCTCAACCGCGAGCTCGGCGCAGCACGCGACCTGCTCGCCTCGCGCGTCGTCGCCGCGTACAAGAACGGCGACACCGGCATGATCGAGCAGCTCGCCGGCGCCGGCACCGTGAAGGAGCTCTTCGACCGCGAGGAAGCGCTGGGTCAGGTCGTCGGCCTCGACGAGCAGATCATCCAGGGCATCGCCAAGACGGAGCGCACCGTGCGCGTCAAGCGCGCCCGCAACCACAAGGTCCGCGCCGACATCCGCGCTGACATCGCGTCGCTCGAAGCCGACCGCGCTCGCGTCGAGGTGGCACGCAACGAGGCACAGGCCAAGCGCGACGAGGTCGCTGCCGTCCGCGCCCAGCGCGACGAGAAGCTCGACGCGCTCCAGTCCCGCGAATCGCAGCTCGGCAAGAAGCTCGACAACCTCGAGGACGATGCCAAGATGCTGCAGGACGTCATCAAGAATGGCTCCTCGACCTACGGCGGCACCGTCGGCAACGTCTCCCCGGCTGGGCTCATGTGGCCGGTCAGCGGCCCGGTCGTCAGCCCCTTCGGCCAGCGCTGGGGTCGCCTGCATGCGGGCATCGACATCGCGATCGCTGCGGGCAACCCGATCCACGCCTCCGCCGGGGGTGTCGTCACCCACGCGGGCTGGATGGGCGGCTACGGCAACCTCGTGATCGTCCAGCACGCCGGTGGGCTCTCCACCAGCTACGCGCACCAGTCACAGATTGCCACGGGCGTCGGCCAGGTCGTGACGCAGGGGCAGCTGCTGGGCTTCATCGGCTGCACCGGTCACTGCTTCGGCGACCACTTGCACTTCGAGACGCGCATCAACGGCAATCCGACCGACCCGATGGCCTACCTGTAGGTCTCAGCCCGGCTGCGGCGTGGCGATGAGCCACACCGTGAGTGCGAGCACCACGACGAGCAGGAACGCCTCGCGCCAGATGTACTGGCGCAGGAGCAGCGGCGCGTCGTCCGGGCGTCGCTCGATGCGCGGCACGTACGTCGTCATGTTGTTCCAGGCGAGCGGGATCGTTCCCGCGAACAGGAACAGCTTCGCGGCGATCAGCCGCCCGTAGTCGGAGTCGATCAGCTGCTTGGGCTCCAGCCCGAGCTCGGCCCACGTCGCGTAGGCACCCGTCAGGAACAGCACGGCGACCGCGCCGAATGCGATGCGGCTGAAGCGGCGCACGTCCGCGACGTGCTCGACGGCGCGCGGAGCGAGCAGCGCCAGCTGGAGCAGGCCACCCATCCACAGTGCTGCGGCAATCACGTGCACCATGTCGAGCGGCAGGCGCAGCTCGATCGGATCCGTCGTGACCGCATGCCCGGTCAGCGACATGCTCGCGGCCAGCCCAGCGAAGATGAGTGCCAGCGACCAGCGCGCAGGGGCACCCAGCGGCGGTCCAAAGCGCAGCAGCAGCGCCGGGGCGAGCGCCACGAGCGCGATGATGGCGCGGATCTGGAGCGACAAGGCGAACGGCGTGTCGGCGACGTCGCGCAGCGCATCCAGGCCCAGCGCGTCGCCGAGGCCGGTTCCGCGCACCATCGCCGCGTTGAGCACGTAACCGGAGGCATAGGCGACGAGGAGGACGACCAGTGCCGTCGCCAGCCAGCGCGGCCGCCACGTGGGGGCGATGAGGCACGCGAACAACCCACCGCCGGCTGCGAGCAGCAGTGCCAGCAGCTCGACGAATCGCGCCACCGAGAAGGCCGTGTCGAGCGTCGGGTCGACCTTGGCGGCGTCGCGCGCGTCGTCGGCTGCAGCGCTGCCGCCCGACGCCTCGCCCACCACGAACGTGAACGAATCCGTCAGCACGTGCCCGTCCTCGCTGGAGAGCCGGTACGCGACGCCGTAGGTGCCGTCCTCGGTCGCCGTGATCGGCTGTCCGACCCGTGTGCCCTTCGCCGGCGACGGTGCGCCCTCGTCGACGCGCGAGCCATCCGGCGCGAAGACCTGGATCGAGCCGACCGTCGCCGTCACCTGCGCGCCGAACTCGAGCTGCACCTCGTCCGGCGCGACCTCGACGACTGCGCCGTCGGCCGGGCTCGAGAAGAGCAGGTGGGCGTGCGCGCCGGCGCTGGCCGGCAGCAGGAGCACGAGCGCCACGAGGGTTCCGAAGAGCAACGAGGCTCGGCGAGCGATGGAAGACGGGCGCGGCATGCCGGCAACTGCTACCCGTCCGAACGCATTCACGCACGTGCGCAGGGGGTTGCCGGATTCCACCTTCCGTCGCATGCTGGGGGCAGGACCCCATGTATTCGACCCCACCGACACTCGACTTCACCTCGCAGATGCCCGCACCTCGGGCCGAGGACGTGTGGGACCAGTTCGGGACCGCGCAGGTCACCGGTCCGCTCGTCGCACAGGGACTCGCGCAGCTGCCCGCGCATGCATTGGCGGCAGCGGCAGCGGCACCGGTCGAGGAAGCGCCTCGGCGCCCCGCGCCGCTCAGTGACGGTCTTGGCTGGCTGCTCTGCAAGCACCTGGCCCAGCTCGCGCTCGCCGGCGCCGTGCTCACCTTCGTGCTCGTCGGTGGCGAACAGCCGCTGATGGCGCTCTGCTACGTCCTGACCGGGCTCATGCTCGTCGGTGCGATGGCCGTTGCGGATCGACAACGCTTCCTGGACCACCAGCCCGACTTCATGATCCTCGACGTCGTGCGCCCCGCGCAGGAATCACCGGCCGTCACCCAGCAGGCGATGCGCGTCATGGTTGCGCCGTCATCGATGCCGGCACACATCTCCGTCACCTAGCTCGCCCTAGACCGGAAGCAGCAGCTCGCGCGTCGTGTCGTCGAGCTCGAGCTCGTGCAGCGCCGGCAGGTTGCGGTACGCCTGGCGGTAGTCGAAGCCGTAGCCGACGTAGAACTTGTCCGGCACCGTGAAGCCGCGGAAGCGCACGCGCTCGTCGACGAGCCGCCGGTGCGGGCGATCGAGCAGCGTGCAGACCTCGATCGACGCAGGCTCATGCGTCTCGAGGTACTTGATCAGGAAACGCAGCGTCAGGCCCGTGTCGATCACGTCTTCCACGAGCAGCACGTCGCGCCCCTGGACCGGGATCTGCAGGTCCTTGAGGATCTGCGCCTGGACGCCGGTCGTACCGTCGCCGTAGGCGCTCAGGGCGAGGAAGTCCATCTCGTGCGGGATCGACATGCGGCGCACGAGGTCGGCGGCGAAGACGGTGGCACCCTTGAGCACCGTGATGAGCACCGGGATCGAATCCTCGTAGTACTCGCTGACCTCACGGCCGAGGACCGCGACGCGCGCCTCGATCTGCTCGCGTGAGTACAGCTGCGGTCCGAGGCTGGGTGCGTCCGTCATGGCGGAACCCTATCGGGTCAGCTCGCGGCGCGGGAGCGCAACTTCTGGCCGAGTGCCTCGATGTCACGACGGTAGAACAACCGCACGTTCACATCGGGATATCGCTGCCGCAGCTTGCGTACCTTGCGGTTCTTGCGGGTGACCAACTCCTGCTTCATCGTGGTGACCTCGAGGAAGAGGTTCAGCTCGGGCAGGTAGAAGTCGGGGCGGAAGGCTTCCGAGACTCGACCCGTATCGTCGGTCTCCAGCACGAACATCACCGGCTCGTACTCCCACGCGATGCCGTAGAAGTCGAGCAGCTCGGCGCACTCACGCTCGCTCTCGTTCACGAAGCGCGGCTCGAGTCGGCCGCGGAAGCTTCGCCAGAGCCGGCACGTCGCGCCGTCCTCGAGCTGCGGCGTGACCTCGCCGAGGGGAGTGGCCGAGGAGAAAGGATGTGTCACCGGAAGCACCTGTTCCATCGTCGTGGCTGCAAGCTTCTTGGTCCGGTATACGACGGAGGTTCGCGGGAACCTTCCGGTACGTGAAGAAGTGCAGCTGTCGATGGTGGTGCGCCGGGGGAGCGTGGCGCTGGTCATGGGGGAGCGACCTGGGGGAGTGGGGTTCGATGGGGAGGGAGATGCTAGGGCCGTCGTCGGACGATCCGATGGCCCGTCGGCTTCCCGAGCTGCGCTCGTGGGTAGTGCACTGACATGAAGACTTCAGATCGCAACCGCGTCATCGCCCACATCTCCGACCTGCACTGCGGGCACCCCCATTTCGTGCCGGAGATGCTCGACCTCGCGATCGAGGAGGTGAACGCGCTCAATCCCGACGTCGTCGTGGTCAGCGGCGACCTGACCGGCTTCGGCTTCCTGCCCGACTACGAGCTGGCGCGCGAGTACGTCGACAAGATCACCTGCGAGCACGTCGTGACGATCCCCGGCAACCACGACGCGCGCAACGTCGGCTACCTCCACTTCGAGGACCTGTTCGGCCCACGCAATCGCGTGCTGCACGTCGACGGCATGACGATCGTCGCCGTCGACTCCTCCGAGCCGGACCTCAACGAGGGGTGCGTTGGACGCGGCCGCTACGGCTGGATCCGCAAGCAGTTCTCCCACCCCGCCGACCTGCGCATCTTCGTGCTGCACCACCACCTCGTGCCGATCCCGCGCACGGGTCGTGAGCGCAGCATGGTCACCGACTCCGGCGACGTGCTCGAGCTGCTCACCGAGTGCGGCGTCGACATCGTCCTCTCCGGCCACAAGCACGTGCCGTACGCCTGGCAGCTGGAGGAGATGTTCGTCATCAACGCGGGCACCGTCTCCACCACACGCCTGCGCGGGCGTGTGAAGCCGAGCTACAACATCATCGAGACCACGCCGAACCTGATCACGATCGACCAGAAGATCCCGGGCGGCGAGCGCGAGCGGGTCATCAGCTTCGACCCGGCGAGCCGCGAGTACCGCAAGTACATCAGCGACGCGAGCGGCTGGGCGCCGCCCGTCGACAACGTGCGCACCGTCGATCACGATGGCGCCGGCATCGGCACCGGTGGTGGGCAGGGCGTCAGCGACGCGGCCGCCGCAGCCAGCTCGACGAGCGGCGACGACACCGAGAGCTGACTACCAGGGCAGCCAGCTGCCCTTGATGAGTCGGTGGGCCGTCGCCGTGAAGGCAAAGGCGGAGCCGCTGACGATGAAGAGCGTGGCGACCTTGTGCGTCATCGCCCAGTCGACCTGGCGCTGGAAGCGCACCTCGAGCTTGTCGAGCAGCGCCGCGAGCAGCCGTGATTCGCCCGCGAGGATGAGCAGCGACGCGAGGATGATGACGCTGCCGCCCGGACCCGGGATGAAGATGTTGATGATGCCGAACGCGAGCAGGCCGAGCCCGAGGACGAGGCGCCACAGCCGGCTCGGGTGCAGTCGATGCACGTGCGATCGCTCCTGGAACTTCGTCGCGAACCGCGCACCGCGGATCGCGTCGACTTCGGGTGCCGGGGTTGCCACGGGAGCTTCGGGAGCGTGTACGTCGTCGTTCTGCATCGGGGCGAGCGTACCAGCCTCGAAGCCATCGACGGGTCGATCAGGCGCGGGACGGGTACATCTGCATCCATGGAGAACGTAGCTGCAGCCGACTATCCCGTGTCCCTTCGACCGCCGGAGGATGCACGAGCTCGCCGCTGCGTCGTGCTCGTCGACGGTGAGCACTATCCGACCGCCGTGGCCGACGCGATCGCCGGCCTGCAGGCTGCCGGCTGGGAGGTCGGTGCGGCCGCGCTCGTCGGTGGTGGCGAGAAGCTGCGCGGCGAGCCGGAGTACGGCGTCCCGCATGTCGGCGTGCCCGATGGCGACCCGACCCCGGCCGGCGCGCTGCGGGCCGCGCTCGCGATTGCGGGGCCCACGACCGGCACCGTGCTGGACCTCGCCGACGAGCCCGTGCTCGTCCTGGAACGGCGCATGGAGCTGATGGGCATCGCCGCCTCGCGCGGCCTCCGCTACGTGACGGCCGACACCGTCGTCGAGCCGCCGAGCTTCGAGCGAGTCGACGCGCCGGTGCTGCAGATCATCGGCACTGGCAAGCGCATCGGCAAGACCGCCGCGAGTGCCCACGCGGCGCGCGTTGTCGATTCCCACTTCGGCGGCGACGGCACGGTCGTCGTCGTGGCGATGGGCCGCGGTGGCCCGGCCGAGCCGATCGTGATCGACCGCTCCGGCGGCGCCATCACGATCGAGCGACTGCTCGAGATCTCACGTGCGGGCGCGCACGCGGCGAGCGACTACCTCGAGGATGCGGCGCTGACCGGGCTGACGACCGTCGGCTGTCGACGCGTCTCCGGTGGACTGCTCGGCGTACCGGCCCGCTCGAACGTGCCGGAAGGTGCGCGGCTCGCGGCCGCGATGCAGCCGCCGCTCGTGCTGCTCGAAGGAAGTGGCTCGTGCGTGCCGCCGGTGCACGCCGACGCGACGCTGCTGCTGGCCTCGACCGCTCGCCCGCAGGACCTGCTCGAGGGCTTCGGTCCCTACCGCATCGGCCTCGCCGACGCGATCCTCGTCGTGGGCGATGACCGCGAGGTGGCCGCGCACATGGTCGAACGTGCCCGCGAGATCGCCGGCAATCCCGAGCTGCCGTGCATCGCGGCCTCGCTCATCCCGACTCCCGTCGGCGACATCACCGGCCGTAAGGTCGCGGCCTTCACGACCGCGCCCGAGTTCGTGGCCCCGATCGTCGAGCGTGAGCTCGCCGGCCATGGCGCCGAGGTCGTGCTCGTCAGCTGCAACCTCGCGCGCCGCGAGGAGCTCGCCCACGACCTGGAGCGCGCCAAGGAGCAGGGTGCCGACACGATCGTCGTCGAGATCAAGGCCGCGGCGATCGACGCCGTCGCCGAGTTCGCCGATGCATCAGGACTCGACGTCATCTTCCTCGACAACGTGCCGCGATCGCACCACGAGGGCGATGACCTCGAAGGCCTGCTGACGTGGCTCGCCGATCGCGCCATCACCGTGGCAGGCGCCGCGACCTGACGTCCTGGATCAGGTAGCTGAGACGCCGCGCGGGCGCGAGATGCCGTCGCCCGCGGGGCGCGAGGCGAAGTCGCGAACGATCGAGACCATGTGGAGTGCAGGCGTCGCGATGTCGATGATCTGCTGCTGCGACGGCCGGGGGTCGCCATGCGCGCCATCGGCCGTGATCGTGTCGAGCAGGTCGAGCGCCTTGTTCAGCGTCGTGACGTTGTCGGAGCTGACGCCAGCCGACAGGTGGTCGACCGCGTCGATGATGTCGTTGCGACCATGCATCAGGAAGTAGCGGGCGGCCTCGACGCCATGCGAGTCGCCGGCCGGCCCGTCCATCATCGACGCGTTGACCGATGCGGTTCCCTTGATCGCCGTTGCCAGGTACTTCGCGCCGCTGTCGAGCTTCGCGAAGAACTCCGGGTCCACCGTCGCGGATGCCGTCGCGGATGCCGTGGCGGGTGCCGGGGCGGTCGGAGTGAGCGGGCCGGGGCAACGGGGCGTGACGGCAACCTGCATGGGATTTCCGATCGGAAGGAGGAATGTGCTTCGGAAATCTTCCCGTGACGTGTCGCAGTCCGCCATCGCGCGGCTCCCTCCGTGGCCGTCGCCACCCCCTGCAAAGCCGCGTACGGCCACGAAGACCTGCTTCGGAGCGTCGATCCTGTGCAATCGTGGCGGCCCTGCCGCTTGGCCCTTGTCTCGCGGTATGGATCAGGGCACTGTGGGGAACGTTGTCCATGTGCAGCGTCGTGCTGCGCCTCGTGATCGTTTCCCGGGATTGCACCCATGCCCCTGAGCCGAGCCGTCTTCATTCGCAGCAAGGACAGCCGCCTGCCGTACTCCAAGGGAGTGATGACGCAGACGCTGACCGCTGCTGGGCTGACGCCGGAGCGCGGGCATGCGATCGCCAGCCTCGTCGAGCGCCGCCTCACGACCTCCCACGGTGGTCGTGGTGAGGAGCTGACCGTCGGTGAGCTCCATGAATACGTGGAATCAGTCCTGCGCGAGGAGGAGGGCGACGACGCCGCGGTCCGCTTCCGTCGCTGGACGATCCTCAAGCACAAGGACGTGCCGATCATCATGACGATCGGTGGCACGGCCGGCTCGGGCAAGAGCACCGTCGCCCAGCTCGTCGCCGCGCGTCTCGGCATCACCCGCGTCACCAGCACCGACATGGTGCGCCAGGTCATGCGCGCCTTCTTCAGCCCGGCCCTCATGCCAGTGCTGCATCACTCCTCCTTCGACGTGCCGGTGAGCGGCATCGAGCTGCCCGGTGACCTCGGCAACGAGCTCGGCATGCTCGGCTACCTCGAGCAGGCGCGCCAGGTGTGCGTCGGCGTGAACGCCGTGCTCGATCGTTCCGAGCGCGAGCGCGTCTCGACGCTGATCGAGGGCGTCCACCTCGTGCCCGGGCTCGTGCAGCCGGTCGACATGACGCGCTCCGCGGTGATCGACGTCGTCGTGCACATCGAGGATGAGCAGACCCACCGCGCCCACTTCACGATGCGCGGGCTCCAGACCGACGGCACGCGCCCGGTGGACCACTACCTGCAGCACTTCGCCCACATCCGCTCGATCCAGGACTACCTCGTCGAGCAGGCCGACCGGCGCGGTGTGCCCGTGCTCGAGAACATGTTCCTCGACGACACGGTGCGCCAGCTCGTCGACCACACGCTCGACGTGGTGGAGCGGGTCGTCGCCGAGCGCGACCGCGCCGCGGGCCTCCCCACGGCGACCGGACCGCTGCCGATGGGGCTCGACATGGCCCAGGACGCGGCCGACGTGCTCGGGCTCGTACCGACGATGGACTTCGACTCGCTCGAGTCGCTCGACTCCTTCCAGGCACGCGAGTCGCACTGATCCGCGCGGCCACGTGCGTGCATCGACCCCATGGGGTATGCTGGAAACAGGCCATCCGGAGAGGGGCCGCGTCGACGTTCGTCGGGCGGATCACCGGAAAGCCTTCCCTTCCATCGATTCCGATGGTCAACCGCACCTGAACTGAACTTTTCCGCGGAGGAACTCGCGCATGAACATGCTGCTGGAGTACGACGTCACCGACGACTTTGAAGCCGAAGAGGCGAAGATCCAGCTCGACAAGGCACACCTTGCCGAGCTCTGGTCACTCGCCGAAGAGAAGAACATCGACGACTACCGCCTGATGTCCAAGGAGGAGCTCGTCGGCTCCATCTGGCATCGCCACCAGCGCGACGTTGGCGCGCTCGAGCGCGAGGGCGTGCTCGACGTGCTCTCCGACGGCTTCGGCTTCCTGCGCGGCAAGAACTACAACTCGACGCCGCAGGACGTCTACGTCTCGCAGCAGCTGATCAAGCAGTTCCGCCTGCGTCGCGGCGACTGGATCCAGGGCGAGATCCGCGAGCAGAAGGCGACGGACAAGTTCCCGGCGCTCGCCAAGATCTACACCGTCAACAACGCCGCGCCGACCGACATGATGCATCGCGCCCGGTTCGAGAACCTCACGCCGCTGTTCGCCGATGAGCGCCTGCGCCTCGAGACGGAATCGAACGTCGGCCGCATCGCCGGCCTCACGTCCCGCGTGATCGACCTCGTCGCACCGATCGGCAAGGGCCAGCGTGGCTTGATCGTGTCGCCGCCGAAGGCCGGCAAGACGATGGTGCTCAAGGCGATCGCCGACTCCATCGCCGAGAACAATCCCGAGTGCCACATCATCTGCCTGCTCGTGGACGAGCGTCCGGAGGAAGTCACCGAGATGCAGCGCACCGTGAAGGGCGAGGTCGTCTTCTCGACCTTCGACCAGCACGCCACGAGCCACATCCAGGTCACCGAGCTGGTGCTGGACCGCTGCAAGCGCCTCGTCGAGCTCGGCATCGACGTCGTCGTGCTGCTCGACTCGATCACCCGACTTGCCCGTGCCTACAACGTCGGTGCGCCGGCGAGCGGCCGCATCCTGTCCGGTGGCGTCGACGCCAGCGCGCTGTATCCGCCGAAGAAGTTCTTCGGCGCCGCGCGTAACATCGAGGACGGCGGCTCGCTGACGATCCTCGCCACGGCGCTCGTCGATACCGGTTCCACGATGGACCAGGTCATCTTCGAGGAGTTCAAGGGCACCGGCAACATGGAGCTGCGGCTCGACCGCAAGCTCGCCGACAAGCGCATCTTCCCCGCCATCAACATCGGTGGCGGTACCGGCACGCGTCGTGAGGAGTTCCTCATGGAGCCGGAGGAGGCCGTGCAGGTCTGGAAGCTCCGCACCGTGCTGCACCAGCTCGAGCCGCCGGCAGCGATCGAGCTGCTGCTGACGAAGCTCAAGGAGATCAAGTACAACGAGCAGTTCCTGAGCGCGATCGGCAAGAACCAGGCCGCGCGCCAGGCTGCCGGCAACCGCGGCTGAAGCTGATCAGCCCTTGGGGGCGGTCTTCGGCGCCTTCGGCGTCTTCACGGCGATCGGAACCGCGCTGAGGTCGACGCGCTGGGCGCCGTCGACGATCGCCTGGAGCGACTTCACGCGCGTCGTGCCCGTGGCCTTGTCGCCGAACAGCTCCTTGGCGTCGGCCGGGTACTGCTCAAGGCGCCACTTGCCGGTCCAGCTCGCACCGCTGTCGCCGAAGGTGAGCGTGTTCTTGAGCTCGCGGCCGAAGAAGCGGCCGTCGCGCTCGAAGATACCGGCTGCGCCGATGTGCGCGCCAACGGTCTCCATGGTGATGGCGTCGATCGCCTGCTGCAGCGATCCGTAGCCCTCGGGTGCTCCTGCTGCGACGCTGGTGGCGGTCGCCGCGAAGGCGGTGTAACGGCCCGTGCCGGTGAACTGGATGCCGCCGGTGAAGCGCGGAACGGTTGCGTTCGGCGTCACGGCTGCTGCGGCGTTGATCTGCATGGGGGCGTTCCTCTCGAGGGGTTCGCCCGTGATGATGCACCATCGGTCCCGGTGCAGGCGAGCGAATCCGGGGCGGATGGCCGGCCCCGGCCGCTGCTGCGGCGCGGCGGCGAGGTAGGATTGCCGCATGACTACTACCGTACCGATGCCCAGCGAAGAAGCTGTCCGCGATGCCCTCCGCCAGGTGGAGGATCCCGAGCTCGGGATGGACGTGGTCGAGATCGGCCTCGTCTACGAGATCACCTTCCCCGAGCCCGGCACCGTGAAGCTGTCCTACTCGCTCACGTCGCCT
>JAOPYV010000129.1 GCA_025964435.1 Thermoleophilia bacterium
AGCCAGAGCTGGACGCTGTCGGCCCAGTCCTCGGACTCGGAGCCCGAGCTGGTGTACGACTGGTCTGCGTAGCCGGACACGCCGTCCGTGTCGTCGATGAGCACGCCCTCGTTCTCGACGACCTCGCCCTGCGCGGCGAAGGTGTCGTCGATCCCCGCGTCGTCCGCGATCGCCGCGGCCCAGGCAGCGTCGTCGGGCGCGCCACCTTCGACGCCCCAGACGTGGCCGAGCTCGTGGTAGAAGACGTGCTCGCCCGAGCCATTGCCCAGGAACGTGATGCGTCCGTTCCCTCCGATCGCAGCGCTGGAGAAATCTTCCATGTCGTAGGTGGCTTCCCAGTAGGCATCGAGGGGATTGCGGCCGTCGAGCAGGTCGATGTTGGTGAGCGGCTCGCGGAGCGCAGCAGGTGCTGCGGTGAGGTAGGAGCGGATGTCCGCGAGCTGCTGCGCGTCGGGGCCGGACTGGCCCGCGCGCCCACCCTCCTGGAAGATCGCCACGGGGCCATCGTGCACGACGATGCCGGGCCCGGAGACGAGTGCGGGAGTTGTCAGGCCGTTGATCTCGCCCGGTGCCTGACGGATCTGGGTGAAGGCGAAGGTCTCGCCGGCCGCGGTCGGGTGGTCGGCGACGACCGCGGTCAATGACGTCTGCTGGTCCGTCGCTGCTGGTCCGTCGACCGCGGTGACCATGCCGTCGGCATCGTAGGTCAGGACGATCCTGGCCGATTCCTCTTCCTGACCGAAGATCCACCACTCGGTGTCGGAGGTGTCGAGGGCGTGCTGCTCGATCACGGCGCTCGTCGCGAGCCCGTCCTCGTAGCTGGTCGTCGTCGACTCCGTGGCAGTCACGGTGCCGAAGCGGTACTGGAGTTCCGTCCTCGATGCCGTCGGCGCCCCGGCCGTGAAGGCGGCGCTGCCCGATTCGGACGTGACTGCCCCGTCCGGGGTCGTGGTGACGACATCGCGCTCGCGGCCGGTGATCACGCCGCCCTGGCCAAAGGTCTCGGTGCTCTGGAACCGCTCGGTTCCGGCGGGGCCCTCGAACGTCGATGTGCTGTCGACCTGGCCGCCCGTCACGGTCCCATCGTAGGTCGACTCGACGTGCTCGGTGACCGTGAGCTCGCCGCTTGCACCCTGCGTGACGACATAGGCGCGCGCGGTGACACGATCCCCGTCCATCATGATGACGATGAGCTCGTCCATCGCCGCAGGATCCTGGCGCGATGTCGCATTCGCAGCAGCGGTCGTTGCGGCCCCGAACTTGACGGCGCCCACGCCGCCGAGATCGCCGCGCGACTTCACGCCGATCAATGCGTCGCCGGCCGTGAGCTTCGCGGCCAGCGCTTCCTCGACGCCCATGCGTCGTCCCGTCGCCGCACCGACGACGCCCTCGACGGCCAGCGACTTCGCCAGCGCGTCCAGCGACGCCTGCTTGCCAGTAGCGGGGGTCGGCGCCTTCGAGGCTGCGACGGCGTCACCCTTGTTCGCGATGGCGGGTGGTGCTGCGGCATCGAGCGGCGTGCCCGGCTCCGCCAGCGGCGTCTCGAGGCGTGGATCGCTCCAGCCCGGCACGTGCTGGGGCGCGACGGACACGTCCGTGCGCTCCAGCTCGAGCGTGCCCGTTGCCGGGTCGTAGTCGGCGGCGTACTCGATGCCGCTCGTCGGATCGATGTAGGTGTCGTGCGTCGCGAAGTACGCCTCGGCCTGCGCGCGTGACTCGGCAGTCGCGCCCGGCGTGAAGGCGGCGCCGAGCGCATCCTGCTGGGTCTGGAGGGCGGCCTGGTCGATCGCGGGAGCGCTCGGCGTCTTGCCCTGCGTGGACGCTGGGGTCGTGGGCGTGTCAGCCGGGTCCGTTTTCGTGTCGACCGGAGCCGCCTTCGCGACGGCAGGTTCCAGCAGCGCCGCACGGACCTCCTTGCGCGCGCTCGTGGCGCGTGCGGCGAGTACGGTCGCGGCGCCCGCGCGGGCGTTCGACGTCGTGCTGGTGGGCGTCGGCGAACGGAACGTGGCTGGCTGCTTGACGACTGTTGCGGCGGCGCGCGCATCGCGGGTCGCCGTGGTGGTCGTTGCCACCGACGACTTCGCCAGTGGCTGCTTGACCACGGGCGCGGCAGTCGTCTTCAGACCAGTTCCTGTGGAAATCGCCTTCATGCTGCGCCCCGAAGCTCATGCGCGTCGTCCCGGACGCGCTCGTCCAGCTCCACGGTACAACGATCATGCGAATCGCGAAACAGTCAGTTCGGGGTTGCGCCATTGCGGCTGAACGGCATCCCCGATGGCAGTCGCACACAGAAGCATGCCCCACCGTCGCGATTCGGCTCGAACCACGCGTCGCCCCCATTGGCGCGCGCCAGCCCGCGCACGATCGAGAGGCCGAGGCCGGTGCTCGGAATGTTCTCCTCGGCGTCGCGGGGGAGTTGTGCGAAGCGCTCGAACAGCCGATCGACGTACTCGGGCGGTATCCCTCGACCGTGGTCGCAGACGCGGATCTCCACCATGCCGTCGGCCGTCCGTCCCGAGATGAAGATCGGTGGCTCCCCGTACTTCATCGCGTTGCTGAGGTAGTTGACGAGGATCTGCTGGAGGTGGTCCTCGTCACTTAGCACCATGAGGCCCTCGTCGCATCGAACACCCACCCGCACGTCGAGTTCGGCGACCGTCCGCGTGATCGCCGACGCCACGACCACCGGGACGGGGTTGGTCTGGAGCTTGCCCGCCTCGACCTTCGAGAGTGTCAGCAGCTCGCCGATCAGGCGATTGAGGCGATCGGCCTGTTGGTCGATGATCCGCAGGAAATACGCGCGCTGCTCCTCGGTCAGCTTCTCGCCGCGCTCCAGGAGCGTCGACGTGAAGCCGGCGATCGAGGTCAGAGGCGTCCGCAGCTCGTGGCTGGCCATCGCGAGGAACTCACTCTTGAGCTCGTCGGCGCGCTCGAGTTCGGCGATCGCCTGGCGGGCGAGCTGCTCGGCACGCTTGCGCTCGGCGATGTTGTGGCCGATCACCGATGCGCCGACGACCTCACCGGCAGGCGTGCGGATCGGGGAGACGGTGAGCTCCATCTCGATCACCGCGCCGCCCTTGCGTCGGTGCGCGGTCTCGGTGTGGTAGATCGTCTCGCCCTGCAGCGCGCGGTTCAGCAGGACTCGCTGCTCCTCGATCAGCTCGTCGGGGACGAGCACCCGCAGCGGGCGGCCGACGGCCTCGTCCGCGGAGTAGCCGTACTCGTACTCGGCCGCGCGATTCCAGCTGTCGATCGTGCCACTCTTGGCGTAGCTGTAGATCGCTTCGTCGGATCCCTCGACGATCGCCGCCAGTCGCGACACGGCGTTCAGGTCGAAGGCCCCGAGCAGCGTGCCGCGCCGCCGATGTTCGCCCAGCAGGCCGGCAGCGAGCAGCATCGCGCAGGCCAGGTCGCCGACGTGTGAGCTCCACCAGCGCGGCGTCCAGAGGTCGGTCCAGAGCAGGATCGCCGCCGAGCTGGCGAGCACGCCCAACGACGCCGCCAGCATCAGCAGGAACGGCTGACGGCTCTTCCACCACACCCGCGCCAACCAGAGCGTCGCCACGACCTGCAGGATGAGCGACAGCTCCTGGATGCGGAAGAGCACGTCCTCGGACTGGATCGGGATGATCCCCGTGAACCAGTCCGCACGGAAGATGGACTGGAGGGCGAAGGGCAGCGCGACGAGCGCCGGGATGAGCAGCACCGCGCGCGACTTGACGGAGCGAGGAACTCGCACGCCGACCGCGACCGCCAGCAGGCCCAGCGGCAGGAAGACCTGCGCGAGCGTTCCGAGCAGGCGATTGGAGGCATCGGTGCCGTAGACGCCCAGGAGGATATGGGGAACGAAGAACGCCGCGAAGGAGAGGAACGAGAGGGCGAGGAGGAGGCTCTGGCTGGACCCGTCGTGACGGAATCGATTCCACGCGACGGCGCCCGCAGCCCCGGTGATCACGCAGACGGAGGCGGTCAGCGCAGCATGGACGGGGACCGACACCGTGGAACCCCGGTCCACGACCAACGCGAGCACGAAGGTGAGTGAGTAGGCCCAGAGCGCGCCCAACGTCATGAGGCGCAGCACGAGCCACACCGCATCATGCAGCAGGCGCGGCGTGGCCTCCGTGTCGCTCGCACCGCTCCGCGTCTGGGCTCGAGACTCCATGCGGCATGCCTCCCCGCGCGGTGGAGCGATAACCGTGATCGACGCTACGGTGCGACGACGTCGTAGACGAGATGGGCGCTGTAAGTGCCGGGTTGTTGGCCTGCGCCGCCGAGCAGGCCGAAGACGAGGTCGGCACTTGCCGTGCCACCCGGCGTGGTGGCGATGGTGGCGGTCGGTGCAGCCGAATCGGCGGCGGGTCCGCGCCACACCGACGCATCCGCGCTGCTGCAGGTTCCCGTGCTCGGCCAGGACGGGGTGGCATTGGTCGTCCCGAGCAGGCATGCACCGAACGCGCCGCCGGCACCGGCGAGCCCGGTGCCGCTGACGACATTCGGCACCGAATCGGCCGGCTTGCTCACGTTGAGCAGCTTGCCGATGCCGGAGGTGATGAAGGTGTTCGCATCGAGCACGTCCAGCTCGGTGCCGCCGGGGCTGGCGATGCTCGTCGTGAAGGAGGCACCGGCATCGTCGCTGACCATGACCTTGCGCGCCGTCCCCGCGACGAACAGCACCAGCCGGCTCTCGGTCACGAACTCCGTCTCGATCAGGTCGCCGATGCCGCCATTGACCTGGGTGTTCGACCAGCTCGACCCGCCGGTCGTGCTCGTCGCGAGCCGGTTGAAGCCATCGCCCGCCGTGGGGAAGTGGCCGGCGATGATGCGGGTGCCGGAGGGTGACACGGCGAGGCTCGGCATGGCGCTGGCCACGCCGTCGTCGACCGATGCGAAGGTGGCGCCTGCATCCTCGGACACCCAGAGCTGTCCATTCGAGGCCTTGCCGATCGCGATCGTCGACGCGTCGGCGTCGACCGCGACCTCACCGACGGCTCCGGCGACAGGCAGTGACATCGGCTGCCACGTCAGGCCGTCGTCGGTCGAGCGTTGGAACGTGTTCGTGTGCGCCCCGTGCGCGATGAGCAGGCCCGTGCCGCGCGCCCGCACCACGTCGGTCAGGTGTGATGCCGTGCCGCTGGCGATGTCCTGCCACGTCTGTCCCGAGTCAGTCGTGCGGCAGATCTTCCCGCTGCCACCGACGACCACGCCCGTGGTCGCTCCGGTCGCCACGCCGTCGGTGAAGTTCGCGCCGCCGCAGCCCGTCGCCGCAACCAGCGTCACGCCGGCATCGCTGCTTCGATGCGCGCTGCCGTCGCTCCCGACGATCGCGAGGTCCTCCGCGGAGAAGGGGACGACGGCGCGGAAGGCGGGATAGACGGGGGAGATCGAGGACCACGATGCGCCGCTGTCGGTCGTGCGGTACACGCTGGAGCCGTCACCGACGGCCATGGCGGCGCCGCCGCGTTCGGCGGAGATCGCGTTCAGGAACGCCGATGGGTCGCCGCCCATCGTGACCGTGCTCCAGGAATCGCCATCGTTGCTGGTGACCCCCATCGGGTTCAGGCGGTTGCCGCCCGTCCACCTGGCGCCGCCGAGGTAGCGCATCTTGCCCGAGAAGGGGTGCACCGCGCGCAGCGTCCAGGTCGCTCCGTCGTCATCGGAGTAGTACTGCTGGAACTGGTTGCCGCTCGCCCACTGCCCCATGGCGATGAGCCGTCCACTCGCGGTCGATCGATCCACCAGCGCAATGGT
>JAOPYV010000153.1 GCA_025964435.1 Thermoleophilia bacterium
ACTCGATCGACGGGCGCAGACACGGGTGCCGCGGCAGCCGACACGCTGACCATCACGAACGGATCGGGAAGCTGGAACGTCGCGATCGACGCAGGGGACGACCACGCCACGATCGCCAGCAAGATCAACGCGGTGTCCGGTGGCGCCGCCGCCAGCATCCAGGGCGGCGACATCCAGCTCCTGTCGACCGGCATCGGCTCGGCCAAGGGGTTCACGGTCACCAGCACCGGCGGACTGGCAGCACAGCTCGGCTTCTCGGAGACCCAGTCGGCGCAGGACGCCCAGTACGTCGTGAATGGCACGTTGCACTCCGCGACGACGAACTCTGGCGTGACCGGCGCCATTCCCGGCGTGACGCTGAGCTTCGGCGACGTGACGAGCACGACGCTGACGGTGGCGGCGGGAGCTACCACGGGCACGTCGCCCGAGGATGAGCTGTTGGCCGCGACGAAGAAGAAGATCACCGACTTCGTCTCGAGCTACAACGCGGTGCTCGAGCTCGTGCACCAGAAGACGCAGGGCGAATCGCGGGTCACCAATCCCAAGAACCTGGGGGAGTACCTGGCTGGCCCGATGGCCCGCAACAACCAGTTCTCCGGCGTCGCATTCAGCCTGCGCCAGCAGATGGGCGAGGAAGTCAGCGGCCTGGCCGATGGCGACAACCTGCTGCGTGACATCGGCATCACCAGCGCATTCAGCGCGGGCGGCGGCGGCTCCAACGGCAAGCTCGTCATCGACGATGCGAAGCTGACGGCTGCGCTCAAGGCGGATCCGGACCGGGTCAAGGCCGTGCTGACGCAGAGCGACGGTGCCAGCACTGGCGCCGGCCTCGGCGATGGCTTCGTGCGCCGGACGAGCGAGCTCGCCTTCACGCTGCAGGGACGCATCGACGTCACTGAGAGCAGCCTCGACACGCAGATCAAGTCGCTGCAGACGTCGATCGACAACGCCACGAACCGGCTCGAGAAGCGCAAGCTCTACTACGAGCGCATGTTCTCGTCGCTCGAGACCCGGGTCGGCGCGATGCAGAGCCAGCAGTCCTGGCTCAGCGGCCAGTTCAACTCCATGTCTGGCTGATAGGCCCCGCTGACGCTCGCGTCGTCCGCGCTTGGTACGTTCCGTGTCTCGCTTGCGTGCCTCCGCGCGCCTCGTTGGTGAGCCATCGTCCGTAGGAGGGCGTCAGCAATGGTTTCCGAAAAGTTCGTTTTCACGTTCGGCGACGACCGCAACGAGGGCCGCGCCGGCCTGACCAGCCTGCTGGGCGGCAAGGGCGCGCACCTGGCGGAGATGTCGTCGATCGGCATTCCGGTGCCGCCCGGGTTCACGCTGACGACCGAGGTCTGCGCTGCCTTCAACGCGAGCGGTGGCGCGTTCTCCGATGCCGTCCGCGAGCAGGTCGCGACGGCGCTGCTGCAGGTTGGCGCAGGGCTGGGGCGACGCTTCGGTGACGAGCAGGCGCCGTTGCTGGTCTCGGTGCGGTCCGGTGCACCGGTCTCGATGCCCGGCATGATGGACACCGTCCTCAACCTCGGCCTCAACGATGCGACCGTCGAGGCGCTGGCGACGGTCTCGGGCGACGCACGCTTCGCATGGGACAGCTACCGCCGCTTCATCCAGATGTACGCGAGCGTCGTGATGGGCGTCCACGGCGAGGTCTTCGAGCACGTGCTCGACGCTGCGCGCGAGGCGGCCGGCGTGGAGCACGACAACGAGCTCGACGTCGACCAGCTGCGCGGCGTGGTCGCGGCCTTCCGCAGCGCCGTGCACGACGCGGCCGGGGCGGACGTGCCGCAGGATGCGGAGGAGCAGCTCTGGGGCGCGATCGCAGCAGTGTTCAACTCATGGACGAGCGAGCGCGCCGTCGTCTACCGCCGCCACCACGACATCTCCGACACGCTCGGCACCGCCGTCACCGTGCAGGCGATGGTCTTCGGCAACGCGGGGGAGGACTGCGCGACGGGCGTCGCCTTCACGCGCGACCCGGCGACCGGCCGACGTGAGATCTACGGCGAGTTCCTGCGCAACGCCCAGGGCGAGGACGTGGTGGCGGGCATCCGCACGCCGCATCCGATCTCCGTGGACGGCGCAGCGATTGGTGGCACCGATGCCGAGCTGACGCTCGAGCGGGCGATGCCCGAGGCCTACGCCGACCTGGTGCGCACGTCCGAGCTGCTGGAGCGCCACTACGCCGACGCGCAGGACCTCGAGTTCACCGTGCAACACGGCAAGCTCTGGCTGTTGCAGACGCGCGCTGCCAAGCGCACCGCTGCGGCGGCGCTGCAGATGGCGGTCGACATGACCGACGAGGGCATGATCAGCTCGAGCGATGCGCTGCTGCGTGTCGATGCGAGCTCGCTCGACCAGCTGCTGCACCCGTCCTTCGATCCGGATGCTGCTGTGACCGTGCTCGGCACGGGGTTGCCGGCATCGCCGGGCGCCGCCAGCGGCCGCATCGCACTCGATGCGCAGACCGCGGTGCGGATGGCCGCCGAGGCCGCCGAGGGTGAGCACGTGCTGCTGGTGCGGCATGAGACGTCACCCGAGGACATCGAGGGCATGATCGCCGCGCGCGGCATCCTGACGGCGCGTGGTGGCATGACCAGCCACGCGGCGGTCGTCGCACGCGGCATGGGCACGACCTGTGTCGCAGGGCTCGGCGCCCTGCAGATCGACTACGAGCAGCGCACCATCCAGCTCGGTGGGCACACGCTGCGCGAGGGCGACTTCCTCTCGATCGATGGCGCCACCGGCCGCGTGCTCGAGGGACAGGTGCCGACGGTGCCGCCGCGCATGATCGGCGCGTGGGAGCGCTTCATGGGGTGGGCCGACGAGCGGCGCGACCTGCAGGTCTGGGCCAACGCCGACAGCCCGAAGGATGCCGCGCAGGCACGCGAGCTGGGTGCGGAGGGCATCGGCCTGTGCCGCACCGAGCACATGTTCTTCGACGACGACCGCATCATGATCTTCCGACGGATGATCCTCGCGCGGACGGACGAGTCGCGCTCGACGGCGCTCGATGCGCTACTGCCGATGCAGCGCTCCGACTTCCACGACATCTTCGCGGCGATGGACGGCCTGCCGGTGACGATCCGCCTGCTCGACCCCCCGCTGCATGAGTTCCTCCCGCACACGAAGGAGGGCATCGCCGAGCTTGCCAGCGCGTCGGGCCAGACCATCGCCGAGATCTCCTCGGTGATCGAGGACCTGCGCGAGACGAACCCGATGCTCGGCCACCGCGGCTGCCGCCTCGGCATCACGTATCCGGGCATCTACGGCATGCAGGCGCGGGCGATCGCGGAGGCCGCGATCGACGCGCGTGAAGCGGGCATCGATGCGCGGCCCGAGATCATGATCCCGCTCGTCGGCACCGGCCGCGAGCTGGAGCTGCTCGCCAACCACGTGCGGGCGGTCGCCAACGGCGTCGCCACCGAGCGCGGCATCGATCCCGCCCTGGTGCCGATCCGGATCGGCACGATGATCGAGGTGCCGCGAGCGTGCACCTGCGCGGACGAGATCGCGCCCTTCGCCGACTTCTTCTCGTTCGGCACGAACGACCTCACCCAGCTCACCTACGGCTACAGCCGTGACGATGCCGGCGTGTTCCTCTCGGCGTACACGCAGCGCGGGGTGCTCGCGCACGACCCGTTCCAGTCGATCGACGAGCAGGGCGTCGGCGCGCTCATGCACATCGCCAAGGAGCGCGGCCGGAGCATCAAGCCGAACCTCAAGCTCGGCATCTGTGGCGAGCATGGTGGCGATCCGACGTCGATCACCTTCTGCCACGAGCTCGGCCTCGACTACGTGAGCTGCTCGCCGTTCCGCGTGCCGATCGCGCGACTCGCTGCGGCCCAGGCTGCCGTCCGTGCTGAGCGGGCGCGGACCGAGGCGGCCATGCGCCGCCGCGCACCCGGAGCGAGCGGACCCGATCGACCGCTCGAGCCGCTGCTCTCCTGAGCCACTCCTAGGAGTAGCGCCCGTACGCATCCCTCTGGCCAGCAGGGGGATGCCGTCGTACCTTCGATCGTGCGGAGCCCATTGGGGGGTGTTCCGTACGCCGAGGGAATCGCCGCCGTGCCGCAGCTGGAGAAGACAACGACGAAGACGCCTGCGCCGTCGGTGACGAGTGCGGCACGACGCGACGCGGCCAAGGCGAGCGCCCACGCCAGCAAGCCGTCCAGCGCGCCCGCACCGGTGCAGCGAACGTCCAAGGCCGACACGACGTCCACGAAGCAGGCGAAGGACGCCGCTGCCGTGGTCTCCATCCGCCAGCTCGAGCATGCGGCGGAGGCGAAGCAGCCTGCGGCGAACGCCAAGGCAGGTGCCGACAAGGTCACCAAGGATGCGAAGCCCAACTACGCGGGCAACTGGGTCGATGCTGCGAAGCAGGCGAAGCGCCCCGTCGTGGTGGCGCATCGCGGCGAGGTTGCCGACGCCGCGAAGAACGAACGGCACGCAGGCAATGACATGGATTCCCTCGAGCTTGCGGCCGCAGGTACGAAATCCGACGTCGTCGAATCCGACACGCGGCAGCTCGGCGACGGCACGATCGTCATGTTCCACGATGCGGTGACGGAGCGCGACAAGACCTCGCGTGCTGGAACCGAGATCCTCGAGCTGCAGGACCTGAGCTTGGCGGAGTTCCGTGCGCTGCATCCAGATGCGCCGACGCTCGAGGAGTGGTCGAAGCGCGCGGGCGACCTGGACGTCGACGTCCTGATCGACTTCAAGGGCGAGGGCTACGAGGCGCAGGCGCTGGAGATCCTGCAGCGCAACATCGACGCAGAGCACGTAGCGATCGCCGCCTTCAGCACCGACGTGCTCAGGATCTTCCACGAGCTCGACGCGGACGTCCCGCTCGGCCTCTTCGCCGATCGGCCGAATGCGGATGGCACCGTCACGTCGTCAGCGCAGCAGATCCAGGATCTGGGGTTCGTTCCGGACTTCGTCGAGATCACCGAGGTCAATGACACGGCTGCGAACCTGGCGACCTACGCCACGTACGACATTCCCGTCATGTACGCCGGCGTCGACGCAGCGGTCGACGCGGCGCGGCAGGGCGTCGACGTGATGGGCATCATGACCAACACGCCGAGCGACGCCGATGCGCGGCTCGACCGCCTCCATGGGGAAGACGACCAGGTCTACATGGCGCCCGGGGCGCCTGGAACGGACTACTCGGGCGGAGGCGGCCTCGCCTAGCGGATCAGGCGCGCTTCTGCAGCACGAGGTGTGCTGCGCCGAGCGTCGGGATCGTCGTGTCGATGACGAGCTGGCCCGTGCCGTCGTGGCTGATGACCGTGCGGGTCGTGCCGTCGACGCCGAGGAACTCGGAGTAGTTGGTGCGGGTCTCGACGACGCGACCTTCGGTCATGGTCGGGGCCTTGCCGGCCTGCGTCTGCGTGATGCGCACCTTCATGGCATCGAGGCGCTCGACGAGCACGTCCATGTCCACCTTCTGGCCGAAGGCGGCGGCGTGGATCGCGAAGCGTGCGCCGTCGCTCGTGAAGGCGCTCAGGTCAGCGGTGCCCTTGGGGGTCAGGAAGCCGACCTTGGAGCCCTTGGCGATGTCGAACGAATCACCGGCGCGGATGCCCGGGAAGTCGAACAGCGGCAGGACCGGTGCAATCGGCTGCACGGGGGCGAGCTGCTGCACACCAGCGGCGGCGAGCTGGGCGCTGGCAGCGGCGAGCTGCTGGCCGGCGGCGGCGCTCAGCTGGAAGGCGCGCGGCGCGGTCTCATGTGCCTTGGGCTGGGGCCACGGCTGACCGGGGCGCGGCGCGACGATCTGCGCCTTGGGCATCGGCCACGCCTCACCGGGCTGGGGCGCGACGATCTGCGCCTTGGGCTGGGGTACGGGCTGGCCGGGTCGGATGACGATCGAAGGAATATGCATGCTGCCGATCATCTCGAACCGGCCGGTCGCGTGCGGCAGTTGCCTGGGGGCGCGTTCCGAGGGGCCCCCGTGCCGTGATGGTCCCGTTCCTGTGCCGTCTCGCATCTGCGCCGCCTCGTCCCTGCCCCGGTGCCCGCGACGTGGCGGTCCGTGCCTGCGGCGTGCCACTGAATCTCCAAGTGCATCATGGGTGATGCGTTTGGAGATTCAGTGGCGGCGGGCCGCGATGGATAGCGTGAGCGCGCGGCCATTACCGTCGATTCTCTGAGCGCGGTGCGGATGCCGCGCTGGCAGAATCCAAGATCGTTTGGCCCCGTCGATTCTGTGAGCGCGGCATGGATGCGGCGCTGGGAGAATCGACGGGCACCGGGACCGGTCTGAGCGGCATGGAACACGTGACCGTGCCGAGGTCGTGCTTGGTTACGCATGAGGGGAGCCCGGTGGGCTCCCCTCATGATGGAACTGGATGTCACTGATGTCACCGGATGTCGCGGCGAGGCGTGAGGTGCGTCAGGCGCGGGACTTGACCGGGACGCTGCGCTGCTCCTGGCCGTCGTACTGGCTGAGCGGGCGGATGAGCGAGTTGGATTCGAGCTGCTCGATGATGTGCGCGGTCCAGCCTGTGATGCGGCTGAGCACGAAGATCGGCGTGAACATCGGGATCTCGAAGCCCATCAGGTAGTACGCCGGGCCGGCCGGGAAGTCGAGGTTCGGGTAGATGCCCTTGGCATCGACCATCGTCTTCTCGAGCTCCTCGTACATCTCGACCCACTTGGCACCATCGGTGCGCTCGGCCATGGCGAGGAAGGCAGCCTTCATCGTCGGCACGCGCGAGTCGCCGGAGCGGTAGACGCGGTGGCCGAAACCCATGATCTTGCGCTTGTTGGCGAGCGCGTCGGTCATCCACTGCGCGGCCTTCGACGGATCGTCGATCTCGAGCATCATGTGCATGACCTGCTCGTTGGCGCCGCCGTGCAGCGGGCCCTTGAGCGCGCCGATGGCACCGGTCACCGAGCTGTAGATGTCACTCAGCGTGGAGGTGATGACGCGACCGGTGAAGGTCGACGCGTTGAAGCTGTGCTCGGCGTAGAGGATGAGCGAGATCTCGAAGGCCTTGACGACCTCGGCCGGCGGCACCTCACCGAAGGTCTGGTGGAAGACGTTCTCGGCGAACGAGAGCGACGCGTCGGGGGCGATGTAGTCGAGGCCCTTGCGGCGGCGGTAGTCCCATGCGAAGGCGGCGGGCAGCTGCGCGAACATGCGCATCGACGCGGCGATCAGCTGGTCGCGGCTCGGCAGGTGTTCGGCGGAGGCGTCGGCGGCGATCGGATCCTCGGCGCCCATGATGCTCACCGCAGTGCGCAGCGAGTCCATCGGGTGGCAGGTCGTCGGCAGCGACGTCAGCGCGTCGATGACGGCCTTCGACGGCTGGCGCTGCGCGCGCTCGGTCTCGGTGAAGGCGGCCAGCTCATCGGTGCTCGGCAGCTCGCCGTTCCAGATGAGGTACGCGACCTCTTCGAAGTTGCAGTTGGCGGCCAGCTCCTGCACGGCGTAGCCGCGGTAGGTCAGCGAGTTGGTCTCGGGCACGACGTTGGACACCTTCGTGGTGTCGACGACGACGCCGGCGAGGCCCTTCTTGATCTCGGTCATGGCTGCAGCTCCTTCAAGAATACGCTCGCGCGCGACGCGCGCCGGACGGTGCAATGTATATCAGTGCTTGGCGAGGTCGAAGTTGAAGACGTTCGAGTCGAACTGGGTGTACTGCTCGTAGTCGATCAGCTCGTAGAGGCGTGCGCGCGTCTGCATCTCGGGCACGAGGCTTTCCTGCGTGCCGGCGTCGGCGATGACACGGAGCCCGCGCTCGACCGCGCCCATCGCGATGCGCAGCGTCGTCACCGGCCAGATCACCATGTTGTAGCCCAGGCCCTCGAGGGTCGACGCCGAGAGCAGGTCGCTCTTGCCGAACTCGGTCATGTTCGCCAGCAGCGGGACATCGATCGCAGCGCGGAACTGCTCGAACTCGGCCTCGGTGAAGAGCGCTTCCGGGAAGATCGCGTCGGCACCGGCGTCGACATAGGCCTTGGCGCGCTCGATCGCGGAGTCGATGCCTTCGCTCGCCTTGGCGTCGGTGCGGGCCATGATCACGAACTGGTCATCGGTGCGTGCGTCCACGGCGGCGCGGATGCGCTGGACCATGGTCGAGGTATCGACGATGCCCTTGTTGTCGAGGTGGCCGCAGCGCTTGGGGTTGACCTGGTCCTCGATGTGGCAGCCGACGAGGCCGATGCCCTGCAGCGTCTCGATCGTGCGGGCCAGGTTGAGCGGCTCGCCGAATCCAGTGTCGGCGTCGACGAAGACCGGCAGGCTCGTCTGGCGCTGGATGTGCAGGCTCCGCGTGGCGACCTCGGTGAGCGTCGTCAGGCCGATGTCGGGCAGGCCCATGTCAGCGGAGAGCGCGGCGCCCGAGACGTACACGCCGTCGAAGCTGCCGAGGTCCTCGACGAGCTGCGCGACGAGCGGGGAGAAGGCACCCGGGAACTTCTGGATCTTCCCGCTGGCGAGGCTGGCGCGGAACGCGCGTCGTCGCTCGGTGGGATTGACCTTGATGTGTCCGGGTGCGCTCATGTG
>JAOPYV010000155.1 GCA_025964435.1 Thermoleophilia bacterium
GTGTGCCATAGCTGTATATGGTGCCACGCGGATCGGTAGGAGGCGCTGCCATGGCGATGCAACCCACGTCGAGGAATGCGGAAGTCGACGCGCAGGCCGTCGCCGCCAGCGTCTCGCGCGTGCGCGCGCGCGTGAACGAGGCCGCCGCGACCTCCGGGCGGGCGCCGGGATCCGTGCGCATCCTCGCTGCGGTGAAGTACGTCGATGCCGCCGCCTGTGCCGCGCTGGTCGCCGCCGGGATCGAGGACCTTGCCGAGAATCGCCTGGCGTCGCTGGCCGAGAAGCAGGCCGCTGCCCACGGAGCGACCTGGCATTTCATCGGTCGCCTGCAGTCCCGCGAGGCCGCGAGCGTCGCCGCGCAGGTCGACGTCATTCACACGCTGTGCAGCGATTCCGCGGCGCGCCGCCTCGCTGCGGTCGATGGTCCCACGCCCGCACGACTGCTCGTGCAGGTGAACGTCGACGACGATCCGGCCAAGGATGGCGTGCCTGCCGCGGACGTCGAGGCGTTCCTCGATGCACTCCCGGCGCCGCTGGTCGTGTCAGGGTTCATGACCATGCCCGCGCTCACCGCGGATCCGGCACAGTCGCGCCGCGCCTTCGCCGAGCTGCGGGAGCTGCGCGACCGCCTCGCGACGACCTTTGCCGGTCGCCACGAGCTCGCCGAGCTGAGCATGGGCACGAGCCAGGACTACGAGGTGGCGATCGAAGAGGGGGCCACCCACGTGCGACTGGGAAGGATACTGTTCGCCGGGGCGGAATAGGGGACCATTATGGGTGCACGCGACTACTGGGATCGAATGCTCGTGTACTTCGGAATTGCCGAGGAGGCAGCCGAAGGCGACGAGGAGTGGCAGGACGAGCGAACGGGCGGAGCAGCCCGGCGCGGTGCTGCTGCGCGCCCGGAACGCAATGAGTACGAGGAAGGTCCGGCAAGCGCCCGCCGACCCGCGGCGCGCCCGCGCCCCTCGGCTGCAGCCGCAGCACGACCGAGCACCCCCCGTCCGTCGCAGTCCGTGGCCGGCGTCGGCGTGGTGCCGCCGCGTTCCTTCAACGACGCGCAGCAGATCGCCGACCAGTTCAAGGGCGGCCATCCCGTCATCGTGAACCTGCAGGCCGCCGACTCCGAGCTCTCCAAGCGACTCATCGACTTCGCGAGCGGCCTCACCTACGGCCTCGACGGTCGCATGCAGCGCATCGCCGACAAGGTGTTCCTGCTGACCCCGCCCGATGTCGATGTCAGTGCCGACGATCGAGCCGAGATCGCCGAAAGCGGCTTCTTCAACCAGTCGTGAGCACGTTTCCGCACAGCGCATGTGCGGGCAGGAGCCAGCAGTGACGAACTCCGAGCGCATCAACATCGGTCTGATCGGCTCTGGCAACATGGCGAGCGCCATGGTGCAGGGCTGGGTCCGAGCCGATCCGAGCGCCGCCCAGACGATCCACCTGACCGACCACGGCTCGGGACGCGCAGCTGCGCTGGCGGAGATCGCCGGCGGCGCGCACGTCCATGCATCGAATCGCGAGCTCGTCGGCGCCGTCGACGTCGTGCTGCTGTGCGTCAAGCCGATCGACATCGAGGACGTGCTGCGCGAGATCAGTGACATCGTCGAGCCGACGCACGTCGTCGCATCCGTTGCGGCCGGCGTGCAGACCGCGACGATGGAGAACCTGCTCGACGACGGCGTGCCCGTCCTGCGCTTCATGCCGAACGTGCCGGTCAAGGTCAACGCCGGCACGCTCGTGTTCGCCCGCGGCCGTGCGACGAACGACAAGGTCGAGCCGACGCTCGAGCTGTTCCGCGCGCTGGGCACCACCGTCGAGCTGCAGGAGCGGCTCTTCGACGCGGCCACCGCACTCTCCGGTTCCGGCCCTGCCTTCTTCGGCCTGGTCGTCGAGGCATTCGAGGACGCCGCGATCGTCAGTGGCCTGAGCGCCGCGGTCGGCCGCGAGCTTGCCGTGACGACGATGTCCGGCACCGCGCAGATGCTGACGGTGGAGGACCTGAGCTGCAGCGACCTTCGCCGCATGGTCACCTCGCCCGGTGGCACCGCCGCAGCAGGGCTTGCCCAGATGGAGCGCGCGGGCGTGCGCGGCGCCATCATCGACACAGTCGTGGCTGCGCGCGATCGCGCCCGCGAACTCGGCTAGCGCCGACGACCAACCGGAAACAGGAGCAACACACATGGAAGCATTGATCCAGGTCCTCAGCACGTTCCTGACCGTGTACATCATCTGCGTCTTCGCGTGGGCACTCATCTCGTGGCTGCCGATGGTTTCGCCGCAGCTCGCCTACAACGGAACGGTCCTGTCGATCCGCAAGTTCCTCGACAGCGTCGTGGAGCCGTACGTGCGCCTGTTCAAGTTCATCCCGCCCGTGCGCATCGGTGCGATGCTGCTCGACCTCTCCGCGATGGTCGCGATCTTCGCGCTCATCTTCTTGGGCCCTGTCGTGATCAGCCTGCTGGAATCCGCACTCGTCGGCTGAAGAATTCGTGCGTGAACGGGCCACGGGAGTGGCCTGCGTCCTACCCTCGAGTCATGCTTCAACCTTGACCCGACCCGGAAGGAATGAGTCCGCATGACACTGTCGCCATTTGAAGTTGAGCGCCGCGAGTTCGCCAAGGCGCCCTTCGGCTACAAGCCGCGTGACGTCGACCAGTTCCTCGATGAGGTGCACCGCACGCTGTCCGAGCTGTGGCAGGAGCGCGTCGACATCCGCGAGGAGACCGAGGTGCTCAAGGAGCGCCTGACGCGCTTCGAGCAGCTGGAGGACCAGCTCTAGTACACGTTGCTGCTCGCGCAGGATTCCGACGAGCGTGCCCACGAGCAGGCACGCCTCGAGTGGTAACTGTTCATGCTTGAGGCCGTCGA
>JAOPYV010000162.1 GCA_025964435.1 Thermoleophilia bacterium
GATGGTGCGGGTCGCGTACCAACTGGCCTGGACCTGACTTTGCTGCTTCACCGGGACGTTCCTCCACGCAGTTCACGAGGGTGCACGAGATTCCGGCCCCTCCTACGCTTCGCTTACCCTGCGACGGGGCTGGGTGAACCTGCTCGGGCGCTCAGCGACGGGTCGTGATCGTGACCGTTGCAGAGGGCAAGGATGTGTTTCCGGCGACATCCACGGCGCGCACGCGGAGCTTCGTCGTCGTGCCCGGACGCAGGCCGCCGATCACCGGCGAGGTGACCACGCCGCGCGCGGCGCGCACGCCGGCAACCTTGGCCAGCACCCAGCGACGGCCGACCTGGCGCTCGACACGATAAAAGCGCACGCGCACGTTGTCGGTCGACAGGCGCCAGCGCAGGCGCGCCGTCGACCGGGTCACGGCGAGGCGTGCAGCGGCGAGCGGTCGCGTCGGCGGGGAGGTATCGCGCCCGGTGCGGCGCGAGCCCACCGCGGCCGCGCCGACGTCACCGTTGCGATCCACGGCGCGCACGGCGAGCTCGTAGGTCGTGGCCGGGCGCAGCACCGGGGCGAAGACGCGCGCCGTGCCCGCACTGACCACCTGGGTGGCACCGCCCGCGGGCGTCAGCAGCACCTCGTAGGTACGGCCCGCGTCGCCAGCGACGGGATCCCAGCGCATCGCGAGCTTGGTGCCGGTGCCGCGCACCGCGAAGCCGACGACGCCGCCCGGCGCGGGCGCGGCAGTGGTGTCGGGGGTCAGCGTCTCGTTGCTGGTGCGTCCGAGGTGCCACGTCCGCGCGGCAGCCAGCGGATTGCCGGCTGGGGGCGCTGGGTGGAAGTAGGTGTCGCCGTTGCAGTCGAACTGCTCATCCTCCGGGCCGATCGGCGGCACCGCATCGGGGCAGGCGGTCTCGACGTACGCCGCGTCGCCGCTGGTCGAGTCGTCATAGCACATGATGTCGAGCCCATCGAGGCAGTGGCCGCGCCCCGAGGAGGTCGGCGGCTCGTCCTGGACGGCGCCCATCGTGTGGCTCAGCTCATGCAGCAGTCCGGTGTAGAGCGGCGGGTCCGGCACGCCCCCGTAGCTCGTGCCGTACTGCACGGCGAGGCTGTCGTCGGGCGCGTTGTTGTTGATGTTGCGCGTGGTCGTGCTGACCAGCGGGTGTGACGGCGGGAGCGGGTCCTCCTCAGCGCCGGTGAGCGACGCGCTGCGATACATCGTTCCTTGCCCGACGACGCCGCGAACGAAGTCGGCATCGTAGTAGGCCAGCAGCCGGCGCAGGGCGGGAAGCCGGGCGCGCGAGTAGCCGACATGCTCGCGCAGGGCGCCGAGCTGCATCAGGTCATCGCGCAGCGCCGCGAAGCCTGCGGTGCGGTATGCCGCTGCCGTGCGCGGCAGCACGATGCGCAGCACGGACGGCGCGCCGTCGACGCCGCAGGCGACGCGCAGCCGGCGACGCTGACCGGGCGCGAGCTCGCCGGCGCGGCGATCGATCATCGCTGAGGTGTCGTAGAGCGCAGCGCGCAGCACCTGTGCCTGCTCGGCGTAGCGATCGCCGCGAACGTCGGCGCCGCCAGAACCGTAGTCGGCAGGGATGAGGTAGGCGAGCTGCACGTTGCGGGTGCGCAGCGGCGAGCTGCAGACGATGCTCTCGGTCGTGCCGAAGCCGGTCCCTCCAGCGCGCGCCGTCGACGGCGCCTCGAGCGCGTTGACGAGGTCCGGGCCGTGGGTCGTGATCGAGGAGCCATCGGACTGCGGCAGGACGTACATCCCATCGGCGGTGCGACACGAGGCGCCCTGACCGGGCACGTTGGTCGTGGCGCGGCACCGCTCACCGACGGCACGCGGGGCGCGGCGCTCGGCCTTCTCGAGCTTGGCCGCGACCTCGCCGCGCAGCGCCGCGCGCTGGCGCACGTCGGGCGCGATCTTGGAGCCACGCCCCTCGGCGGCGACGGCAGCTCCGAGCGCAGCAATGGCGCACGCGACGACCACGCCGATGCAGACGGCTACCACGCGACGTGCGTGGCGAATCAGGTTCGGGCTCGAGGGTCGCGGGGCCATTGCCGCATCTTAGCCGCCAACGAGCAACGGGCCCCCGAAGGAGCCCGCTGCGAAGTGCCAGATATTCGTCGTACTTCACGCCCGCGTGGGCGCGCACGCGAGTCAGGCCTTGGTGGCCATCACGTCGACGAGCTCACGGACGGCGTCCGCGCTGCTCGCGAGCTGCGCCTTCTCCGTGTCGGTCAGGCTGATCTCGTGGATCTTCTCGACGCCCTTGGCGCCGAGCGTCACCGGCACGCCGAGGTAGATGCCGTCGAAGCCGTACTCGCCGGTCAGGTACGCGGCTGCGGGCAGCACGCGCTTCTGGTCGAGGATGATCGAGTCGACCATCTCCACGGCTGCCGCGCTCGGTGCGTAGTACGCCGAGCCCGTCTTGAGCAGCTTCACGACTTCAGCGCCACCGTCGCGGGCGCGCTGGATGATCTGCTCGAGGCGATCCTCGGGGATCAGCTCGGTGACCGGGATGCCGCTGACGGTCGTGTTGGAAGCGACCGGCACCATCGTGTCGCCGTGGCCGCCGAGCACGAAGCCGGTGACGTCGCGCACGGAGACGCCCAGCTCCCAGGCGATGAAGGTGCGGAAGCGTGCCGAATCGAGCACGCCGGCCATGCCGACCACGCGCTCGCTCGGGAAGCCCGAGGCGCTGAGCGCGACGTGGCACATCGCGTCGAGCGGGTTCGAGACGATCACGAAGATCGCATCGGGGCTCTGCTCAGCCGCGGCGCGGACGACGGATCCGACGATCTCCTGGTTCTTGAGCAGCAGGTCGTCGCGGCTCATGCCGGGCTTGCGCGCCAGGCCGGAGGTGACGACGATGACGTCGCTGCCCGCGGTCAGCGAGTAGTCGTTGGTCGAGCCGGTGACGGTCGCCTCGTAGCCGACGACGGGGCCGGTCTCGTTGAGGTCGAGCGCCTTGCCCTCGGCGAGACCGTCGACGACGTCGACGAGCACGACGTCGGCGTAGTCACGCTCGGCGAGACGCTGCGCTGCGGTGGCGCCGACGTTGCCGGCTCCGATGACGGTGACTTTCCTGCGGCCAGTGGCCATGGTGTTCCTCCTGGAAGGTGCGGTCTGCGTGACGGGGTGTCAGGCGGGGACGGGAGCGCCGAGGCGCGCGATGATGGCGTCGGCGAACTGCGACGTGCCGACGGCCGTCGGATCGTTGCGGTCGTCCTTCATGTCGTAGGTGACGTCCTTGCCCTCGGCGATGACGGAGGCGATGGCCTCCTCCATGCGCTTGGCGGCATCGTGCTCGCCCAGGTGCTGCAGCATCATCACGGCGCTGAGCATCTGTGCGGTCGGGTTCGCCTTGTTCTGGCCGGCGTACTTCGGCGCGGAGCCGTGCACGGGCTCGAACACGTGGGCGGTGTCACCGTCGTTGGAGCCGGGCGCCATGCCCAGTCCGCCGACGAGGCCGGCCACGAGGTCGGAGAGGATGTCGCCGTAGAGGTTCGGCGCGACGAGCACGTCGTAGAGCTCGGGCTTCTGCACGAGCTGCATGCACATGTTGTCGATGATGCGCTCTTCGAACTCGATCTCCGGGTAGTCCTTGGAGACCTCCTCCGACACGCGCAGCCAGAGGCCGTCGGTGTGCTTCATGATGTTGGCCTTGTGCACGCTCGTGACCTTCTTGCGGCCGTTGGCGCGTGCGTACTCGAAAGCGAACTTCACGACGCGGCGGGTGCCCTCTTCGGAGATCGGCTTGATCGAGATGCCGACGTGGTCCTCGAAGCGGAAGCTGCCACCCTTGGACTTGATCCAGGCGGTGAGCTCCTTGGCCTCGGCCGTGTCCTGCTCGTACTCGATGCCTGCGTACAGGTCCTCGGTGTTCTCGCGGATGATGACGAGGTCGATGTTCTCGAAGCGCGAGCGCACGCCCTCGTAGCTCTTGCCCGGGCGCACCTGGGCGTACATGTCGAGCTCCTTGCGCAGCGCGACGTTGACCGAGCGGAAGCCCGAGCCGACGGGCGTGGTGATCGGGCCCTTGAGCGCAACCTTGTTCGCGCGGATGCTCTCCAGCACCTGCGGCGGAAGCGGGTTGCCACCGAACTGGTCCATCACGTCGGCGCCGGCGAGCTGGACGTCCCAGTCGAACTCGACGCCGGTCGCCTCGAGGACGCGGCGGGTTGCTTCGGTGAGTTCCGGACCAATGCCGTCACCGGGGATGAGTGTGACCTTGTGCGCCATGCGAAATGCTCCTTCGAAGGGACGTTGGCGGAGCGGCCCAGTGGCGGCCCCGCATGCACCTTCGAACCTATCGCACCACACCGCTTCGGCGCAGGTCAGGGGCTACTTCTTGACCGGCTTCTTGATGACGATCTTCAGCCTGTAGCTGATCTTCTCGGTCACCTTCGTGCCGTCGGCCTTGGTCAGCACGACCGTGACGAGCAGCTTCGGCGCCTTCACCTTGGAGATCTTCGCGGCCTGCGCCTTGGTCATCGTCACCTTGAGCACGCCGACCTTGCCGGGCGCCAAGGCGAGCTTCTGGCCCTTGAGGTTGAGCAGCACGCGCTTCGCCGCGGCGCGACCCGACTTCCTCTTCGGCGCGGGGCCGAGGTCGGCGACGTAGCTCGCGTTCATCACGCACGCGAGCTCGCAACCGCCAACTGCCATCACGGTCGCGACGTTGCTCGTCGTGGCCAGCAGCGCCTTGTTGCCCGTCGGCTGGAAGGCACTCGCGAAGCCGCCGAAGTCGAAGCTCGGAACCGGCATGATCTTGGTCATCGTCGGCGTGGTGCCGAGCGCGCCTGCAAGCTGCGTGTGGAACGAGGTCTTGATCGCGCCGAGGCGGGCGAGCTCCTGCTGCTTCGCCAGCTCAGCCGCAAGCCGCGCGGCCTCCTCGGCAAGCCGCGCCTTTTCCTTCTCGGCAGCCAGGGCGGCCAAGGCCGCCGCCTTCTCCGCGGCGAGGCGCGCGGCTTCCGCGTCACCGTTGTCGGTGTGACCGCCGCCTGTAGTGGCAGCTGCAGTAATCGTGATGGCGTGTGTGGCCGTCGCCTGTCCGTTACGCGGATCCGCGACACGCAGATGGATGTCGTACGTGCCGGGCGTCGTGTAGGTCGTGGACGTGGTCTCGGCAGAGTTGGTGTCCCACACGCCGTCGCCATCGAAGTCCCACTCGTAGGTGAGCGTGTCACCGCTGTCGGAATCGGTGGACAGGGACGCATCGAGCGTGACGGATTGCCCGGTCACGGCTGACGCAGGAGCAGTGAACGAGGCCGTAGGAAGCACGTTCGGAGCCAACGCGGCGAAGGCGTAGAGGAAGGTGCGACTGTTGGCTGCCCGTGCGCCGAGCACGACGGGGCGGCCGCCCGCGATCGCGAGTCCGACGACATCGTAGAGCGGTGGGCCAAGGACCTGCAGCTCAGTGGTCGTCCATGTGCCTCCGGTCCTGACATGCACGGGAATCTTGTATTCCGGCGTACCTCCCGGCTGCTGCATGGCGTATGCCACCGCGAGCGACCCGTCGCTCGCGTACGAGATCACAGGTGGCAGGCTCTGGTAGCTGGAGGGCACCGCGTCAGTCAGCGTGTGCGTGGCACCGACGACGCCACCGTCGATTGTTGCGACCTGATAGCTGGGACTTGGCGAGCCTCGGCGCCAAACGGCGGAAACCGAAGCCCCCCGCGCGGCAATCTGGACGTCGCGCGGCTGATCAGTTCCCGCCTGCACAGCGAGCGACTGCTTGATGAAGGTTCCGAGACCCGTTGCGGTAGCGATCGTCATGCCTGATTCATCCGGGTCGGGATCGCGGTCCCACCAACCCCAGGCGAGGTACGTCGTCGTGCCCTGTGCAGCAAGCTGCGGGAAGCCACCCGTTCCACGCTTGGACACATTGGCTGGAGCGGTCCATGAACCACCGGCCGGTCGGCGCAGCACGTCGATCACCGAGTGCTCGACCGAAATGATGCCGCCGTAGAACTCACACGTGAGCGTGTAGGCCAGCGTGCTCGTGCCATCTTCGTCCAGTGCAACTGCCGGGTAATAGCTCGTGATGTTACCGTCATAGTGGGAACCGACGCCGGGAGCCGGCTGAACGAACCCGTCCTCACACGTCACCTCTGGATCCGTCGAGTCCCCCAGCTTCCGCGAGAGCTTTTCAGCGACGAGCCATGTAGCTCCAGCACTCCGACGAACCATGATGTCGGTCGCATCAACGCTCGCACCACTCGCCCAGGCCACAATCGCTCCCCCAGCGTCATTGACGTCGACGTCCATCCCGAGATGCTCGGTACCTGCTCCGTGAACAGCCGAGGTTGCCAGCTCGAACGGCGTGGACCACGTGCCCGCTGCGCCGTCGCGCCGTGCGACCCAGAGGCCGGCCATTCCATCGCCACCCGTGACGTTGCTCGTCCAGATCACGACGACATCACCAGAATCGTTGACTGCAATATCGACGGAACCAGCTTCGGCTCGGCCGAGCGAGTGGGTTGTCCACACTCCGGTTACTGCGTCGCGACGGCGTACAGAAGCGTGCTGCTCGTCGGGGCCGTCACCCAAGACCGTCGCTACCGAAGCGGCCCAAAGCGTGCCGTCCACTTGCGTCGCGGAAGCCGCCACTCCGCCCTGTCCCAGGAACTGCTCGTCCCAGTCAGTAGCCGAAGCCTGACCCGGCATCAGCGCAGCCAGCGCCACGAGCAGGATCAGGAACGAAATGGAGGCGCCGAGGCGCGCTGCGCGGGATGAGAGCATTCCACGAGCGTACGTGAAACTCAGTAAAAATGGAACTAGATAAACTGAACGATGGCCGTACTAGGCGTTCGCAGGCGCCGAGGAGATGTCCACCAGCAACTCGCCAGCCATCGTCGCGCCCAGCTCGGTTGCCACGTCCGCCTGAGCGACGATACCGACCAGCTCGCGCCCGTCGATCACCGGCAGCCGGCGCACGTCGTGCTTGCGCATCACGCGCACGACCTCGTCGACGGTGTCGTCGGCGCCGATCGTGATCGCCTCGCCCTGTGCGAGCTCGCCGGCGGTGACCGAGTGCGGATCCTTGCCCTCGGCGATCACCTTCACGACGATGTCGCGGTCGGTGAGCATGCCGCGCAGCTTGCCGTTCTCGCAGATCGGGATCGCCCCGACGTGCTCGTCAGCGAGCTGCCTGGCCGCGACGTCGATCGTCTCGCTGGCGTCGATCCACACGGGATCGGCAGTCATGATGTCGCGCGCGCTCCGGGGCATGGTCACTCCTCGTACTGGGGGATGGACCATCTGGCTGCCCGGCACGCCAGCGGAAAAACACTGAGGGAAACGCCTGTCGACTGCAACCACCGACGCCATTGCTTCGATAGTCAGATGGACGGCCGATACGTGGACGATCGGTCCGGGATACAAGGGGATCGATCATGCCAGCCATTTCGCCAATCACAGCCATCGCGGCCCCAGCCGCGCCGCCGGAAGTTCGCGCGGCTGCAGCGCTCATTGCCGAATGGATGGCACCGATCAACAAGGCAGCCCAGGACGAGGCCGGCCAACTCACCGGCATCGCGGAACGCGCCACCCTGCATTCTTCGGACCGGTTCCTGCGGCTGGCGTCCATTGGCCTGAGCCCACGGCCGGCAGAGTACGACTTGGTCGCCAGCCTCGTCCGCGACACCCGGTCCGGTCTGGACCAGTACGCAGCCGTTGGCTCCAATCCGCGCATCGCCGGTGAGCTCCACAGCCTCGAGCAGGCGATCGCCGGCGCGCGACTGCACCTCGCACCGGTCGATCAGGATCTGGCGCGAGCCGAACCCGCACGTCAGGCCCTCGAAGCGCATCGCGCGATCGGCCAGCCCATCTTCGACAACCTGGCGCCCGACATGGAACGTGCCCTGAACCAGTACCCACGACCGGACGGCACGATGGAGCGCTTCCACGCACTCTTCCCGGGCGGCAAGCAGTGGTTCGACACGCGCGACGAACTCACCGACGCGTTCAAGTCTGCATTTACCGACAACCGCGACCACCGTGCCGCACTGGGCGAGTCCGTCCGCAACGTCCACGTCGCGGTCCATGACGTGCGTGAGGCTGCGACGAAGGCCGCCGCCGAGGTCAAGAGCGTCGCCAGCGGATATCCGACCGCGCTCCGCGTCCTGGATCGGCTTCAGGGCTAGACCGCGGGACGTCAGACCTCGGGGAAGTGGGAGTCGCCTTCGACGACGCCGTCCTTGCCGCCCATCATCACCAGCACGGCCGGCTCCTTGGACGTCACGCGCACGACGTGCGGCTCATGCGGGTGGATGACGACGATGCCGCCGACGCCGACCTCGTGCGTGCTGCCGTCACCGAAGGAGACGTGGATCTCGCCCTCGTGGACGAAGATCACTTCCTGCTGCTCGGTGTGTAGGTGGTTCTTCGAGCTCGAGTCCGGCTGCATCACCTTGACGTTCATCCCGAACGCGGTGATGCCCAGCAGCGGGCGCACGCGCCGGAACATGCCGTGACCCAGCGCGTCGATCGAAGGCGCGAGCGCCCAGCCATCGCCGAACTGGACGAGCTCGTCTTGGGTTGTGGTATCGGTCATGGAATCTCCTGGTGTGGTGATGTGCCCGTAACGACGAAGGCCGGCCGACTGCCCCGTGAGGCTATCGACCGGCCTTCGCTCATGTAGCAACTAGATGGTGAAGCACGCCGTATTGGCGTTGTTCGCCCCGAACGGCGCCCAGGCGCTTGCGTGTCCGCCGAAGTCCGTCGCGCGGAACTGGACGACATAGGTCGTGCTGGCGAGGAACGGAATTGTCACGGAGGAGCCTGTCGTCGCCGGCCCGAATGCGCCGCCGTTCGTCGAGACACGGTACTCGTAGAACGAGATGCCCGAGCCCACGCCATCGCTGGACAGCGAACCGGTGATCGTCACCGAGGAGCCGATGCCGCCGCACGCTCCACCGTTACCGCCTGTCACCGTCGCGTCGGTCGGCGACAGCCGATCGAGCTTCACGTGGACCGTGTCGGTCGCGGAGATGTTTCCAGCCGCGTCGACTGCACGCGACACGATCGTCGTGTCACCCTCAGCAGTCACGTTGAACGGAGCGGTGTAGGTGATCCAGGCACTCGTTACGCTGTTGTTGGTCGTCTGGTACTCACGCTTCGAGAGGCCCGAGCCGCCGGTGTCAGTCGAGACTGCAAGCGACACCGAGACCGAGGCGTCGTCACGCCAGAACGTGCTCCCGCCCGCGATGGTCGGAACCGTAGGAGCGGTCTTGTCGAGCGCAACGGTGTTGGCCGGCGATCCGGTCGCGGAGGACCATGCCGACCAGTGACCGAGCGAGTCGGAGGCACGGAACTGCACGACCGTCACACCTTCAGCGCTGATCGCCCGGCTGGCTCCGGACTGCACGTCGCCGAACGCGGCACCGTTGAGCGAGACCTGCGACTGGTAGGTGATGCCCCCAACGCCGTTGACGTCAGTGCTCAGGGCGCTGACCGTGACCGGCGACGCTGACTGCGGCAGGAATGTCGAACCGGTCGCGTCGCTCAGTGTCGGAACGGTCGGTGCCGAACGATCGAGGCTCACGTTTCCGTCGGCACCGGCACTCGTCCAGAGGGTCTCGTTGAGCGCGCCGTCGACCGCAATGAACTCGACTGCGGTCGAACCCTCGTCAGTCACTACGACGGTTGCGCCGACGCCTTCGCTCCAGGCACCTCCATTGAGGCTGGTTCGGTGCTTGTACGTGACGCCGCCGGACAGCCCACCAGTTGAGCCACTCGCGGTGATGGTGCGCGACGCTGCGTCGAAGAACGCAACGCTGCCGCCGCTGATCGTGATTGCGGTCGGTGCCGTGCGGTCCAGGCGAACTGTACTGGCCGCGATCGGCGGAGACGGGCTCCATGCAGACGTGAAGCCGACGTTGTCGGTGGCACGGAACTGCACGATCGTGTCGGCCTCGTCGGAGATCGTCACGCTGCTCCCGACCGCCAACGGCGTCGGGCCGCTGAAGGTCGAGCCACCGTTGATCGACGTGCGGTACTCATAGCTCTCGATCCCTGAGCCGACCGATCCGTTGGAGGCGTTGAGATCCGTGGATCCCGCAGGCGCCACATTGACCGACGCGACCTTCTGCCAATTGTACGATCCGCCGGTCGCGGTCGGGTTCGTCGGAGCGGTTCGGTCGATCTTGACCGTCGAGCCGGGAGTCGTCGCGGTCGGAGCTGACACGTTGCCAACTGCGTCAATCGCGTAGAAACGGACCAGCGTCGTGCCCTCTGCAGCGACGTTGACTGATGAGCCAACAGCCGGAGTGATCGGCAGCCACGTGGCTCCGCCGTCGGTCGACGTCTGGTGCGTGTAGCCCGCGACGCCGGAACCTACGTCGGTAGTTGCCGCCGCGGTCACGGTGACAGACGGAGCGTTCTGGAAGTTGTCAGACC
>JAOPYV010000127.1 GCA_025964435.1 Thermoleophilia bacterium
CCCGACGTGGCGCTCGCCGTTGACGTAGAAGGTGGGCGTGCCGCGCGCACCACTCGCCTCGGCGCCGGCGACGTCGCTGCGGATCCGCTCGGCGAAGGCACCGGAATCTATGTCCTCGACGAAGCGATCCTCATCGAGACCGAGCTGCCGCGCGTAGGTCAGCAGGTCCGTGAACTCGAGCGCGGTGTAGTTGCGGAAGAGCACGTCGTGCATCTCCCAGAACCGTCCCTGTGCGTGCGCCGCCTCGGCCGCCTCCGATGCCTGGAAGGCGTTCGGGTGCACGTCGTCGAGGGGCAGGTGCCGGAACACGTAGGTGAAGTCGGCGCCGAGCTGCTCGTGCAGCTCCTCCACCATGCCCGTGGCGCGTCCACAGAACGAACACTCGAAGTCGCCGTACTCGACGAGCACCATCGGGGCGTCCGCGCGACCACGCAGGTGGTCGCGATGCGGGTCGACGTCGTCGACGAGCTTGGTCGGAAGTCCGGCGCTGACCTCGCCGCGAAGGCGCGCCGCCAGCTGGAACGAGATCCACGCGAGCAGCACCGAGGCTACGACGGCGAGCAGCACGCCGATCTTCGCTTCGCGCACGAGCAGCTCGTCGGTGAAGGCCAGGTCGGCGATGAGCAGTGACACCGTGAAGCCGATGCCCGAGAGCGCGGCTCCGCCGACGACCTGACCGGGGCCCACGCCGCGCGGCAGCTTCCCCATCCCCAGCTGGCGCGGGACGAGCGTGCCGACGGAGATGCCGAGCAGCTTGCCCACCACGAGCGCGAGCACGATGCCCCAGGTGACCGGTGACTGCATCGCTGCGGTGAATGCGCCGCCGCGCAGGTCGATGCCGGCGTTCGCCAGGGCGAACAGCGGCACGATCAGGTAGCCGGTGATCGGGTGCAGGAACGTGATCAATCGTTCGTTGGGCGAGATCGACTGCTCGACGCTGCGCTTCGCGTCGCGGGCCACCTCGGGCATCGGCGACTGGCGGAACACCTTCGCGAGCGTGGCTGCGCGCTCGACGTCGACGCGTCGCGGCGGGTACGCGGAGATGAGCAGTCCTGCGGCCATGCCCGCGATCGTCGGGTGGAGGCCCGATTCGAGCGCTGCGATCCAGAGCACGACCCACAGCAGCAGATAGCTGGGCTCGCTGCGAACGCCGGCGCGGCCGAGCGTCCAGAAGCCGACCAGGCAGATCGAGGCGACGAGCAGGGCGATGCTGTCGATGCTCTCGGCATAGACGATCCCGATCACCGAGATCGCGACGATGTCGTCGACGATCGAGAGCGTCAGCAGGAAGATGCGCAGCTGGGTCGGGCACTTCGGACCGACTATCGAGAGCGCTCCGAGCAGGAACGCGGTGTCAGTCGCGATGACGATGCCCCAACCACCGGCTGCCTCGCCGCTGCGATTGAGCAGCAGGTACAGGGCGACCGGCACGAGCATGCCGCCGATCGCGCCGAGCACCGGCAAGGTCGCACGCGTGCGGTCGACGAGCTCGCCCATGGACCACTCGCGGCGCACCTCGAGCCCGACGACGAAGAAGAACAGCGCCATCGCGCCCTCGTCGAGCCAGTGGCGCAGGTCGAGCACGATCGACCAGTCACCGAACGCGATGCCGAGGTCGGTGTGCCAGAGCCGCTCGTAGGAATCCGAGAGCGGCGAGTTCGCCCAGAGCAGCGCGATCAGCGTCGCGAGCACGAGCAGCGCGGCACTCCCGCGCTCGGTGGCGAGGTAGCGGCGCAGTGGACCCGACAGCTGCGCCGACAGGTGGGTGCGACGTGGTGCGGTCATGCCCTCGAGGGGAACCTGTGCTGAGGACTCCATCCACGGGAGCCTACCGCGCGTGGGCACGCCGGTATGCTCGGCAGGAATGTCGGATCCCGCCTCCCAGCAACCAGACGACACGAGCGACTTCGGGCGCTTCCTGCGCACGGAAACATTCGGTGGCGTGATCCTGCTGGTCGCTGCGGCGCTCGCGCTCGCATGGGCGAACTCGCCGTGGTCGAGCGCCTACCTCGACCTGCGCGCCTGGAGCTTCGGTCCGGAGTCGCTGCACCTGCACCTGAGCGCCGGCGACTGGGCGCGCGACGGCCTGCTCGCGCTCTTCTTCTTCGTCGTCGGCCTGGAGCTCAAGCGTGAGCTCGTCGTCGGCGAGCTCGCGAACCTCCGCGCTGCGGCGTTCCCCGTGCTGGCGGCGATCGGCGGCATCATCGTGCCGGCCGGCATCGCGGTGGCGATCATGTGGGGCGCGCCCGGCAGCGGCCGTGCCTGGGCGATCCCGACCGCGACGGACATCGCCTTCGCGCTCGGCGTGCTCGCGCTTGCCGGCGCTGCGATGCCGACTGCCGGCCGACTCGTGCTCCTGGCCCTCGCGGTCGTCGACGACCTCGTGGCGATCATGCTCATCGCGGTGCTTTTCAGCGACGGCATCGATGTCATGGCGCTCGCTGCCTTCGTGGCCCTCGTCGCGCTCTATGCACTGCTCCAGCGCGCACGGATATCGAGCTTCCTGGTCTACGTGCCGCTCGCGCTCGCGACGTGGGCCCTGCTCCACGCGAGCGGTGTCCATGCGACGATCGCGGGTGTCGCCCTGGGCCTGCTGACCCGGGTGCGCGCCGACAGCGGCGAGGTGGAAGCGCCGGCAGTGCGGCTCGAGCACCGGCTCCAGCCCTGGTCCGCTGCCGTCGCGGTGCCGATCTTCGCGTTCTTCGCCGCCGGCGTACCGCTCGACGGCGCGGCGCTGCGCGGGATCTTCGACGATCGCATCGCGATCGGCATCATCGTCGCACTGGTCGTCGGCAAGCTCGTGGGCATCATCGGTGCATCGTGGATCGCGGAGCGCGCCGGCTGGGGCAGCCGTCCGGAAGGCGTGACGTGGCCGATGGTCGGCTCGATCGGCCTGCTCGGCGGCATCGGCTTCACCGTCAGCCTGCTCGTCGCAGACCTCGCCCTCGATGGCGCTGCCGGCGAGCGCGCCACCGCCGCCGTGCTGATCGGCTCGGCGATCTCCACCATCCTCGCCGTCGTGGCGCTGCGACTGCACGGGCGATCCGCCACGACGTCGAAGCGTGGCGCATGATCAAGTACATCGGCTCCAAGCGGACGCTCGTGCCGCGGATCGTCGACATCGTCGGGCGCATCCCTGACGTGCGAACCGCCTGCGACCTGTTCACGGGCACGACGCGTGTGGCACAGGGCCTCAAGCGCCACGGCATCGACGTCACGACCAACGACCTGGCGACCTATTCGGAGGTGCTCGGCACCTGCTACGTCGAGGCGGACCTCGACGCCGTCGACCTGCCGACGATCGAGGCGAAGCTGCAGCACCTGGCCGCGCTGCCCGGGGTCGACGGCTACGTCACCGAGGCGTTCTGCGAGCAGGCGCGCTACTTCCAGCCACACAACGGGCGCCGCATCGACGCGATCCGGCCCGAGATCGAGCAGATCGCCGACGGGCGCATCGAGCGCGCGATCCTGCTGACCAGCCTGCTCGAGGCTGCGGACCGAGTCGACTCCACCACCGGCCTGCAGATGGCGTACCTCAAGCAGTGGGCGAAGCGCTCCTTCAAGGACCTCGAGCTGCGCGTGCCCGAGCTGATCGCGGGCACCGGCACCGCGCTGCGGCGTGACGCGAACGAGCTGGCGCCCGAGCTCGACGTCGACCTCGTCTACCTCGACCCGCCCTACAACCAGCACTCCTACTACTCGAATTACCACATCTGGGAGACGGTGGTTCGCGGCGACGCGCCCGACACCTACGGCATCGCGAACAAGCGTGTCGACTGCCAGACGAACAAGAGCGACTACAACTCCAAGCGCCGTGCGTGGGACGCCTTCACGCGGCTCGTGCGCTCGCTCGACGTGCCCTACCTGCTCGTCTCCTTCAGCAACGAGGGCTACTTCGCTGCCGACGACATCGTGCAGCTGCTCGGCGAGCGTGGCGAGGTGGCGGTGCTCCCGGTCGACTTCAAGCGCTACGTGGGCGCACAGATCGGCATCCACAATCCGGCGGGCGTACGCGTCGGCGACGTCGGCGCGCTGCGCAATACCGAGTACCTGTTCCTGGTCGGCGCGGGCGCGCAGGGCGTGCTCGACGGCGTGCAGGGCGACCTCGCCCGCGAGCTGACCGCATAGCAGCGGAACGCTGCGAGTTCGGCCATCACACGCTCCGGGTTGTGCATCACAATTCGCCGTCGCGCGACGATGATGACCTGTGTTGGTGTTGCCCACACGGAGGGTGCTGTCGCTGATCGCCGCGTGCGTGGTCGCGTGTGCGTGCGCCGTCGCCTCGGGTGCATCGGGTGCCACCGACACGGTCGTGATCTCCATGTCGGTGCAGTCCTCGACGTCGGTCGACCTTGCCGGTTGCACCTCCGCCGGCGCGCTCGGGCTGGGATCCGTGCTCCCCGGCGCTGCCGCGACCACGTCCACGCCGTGTCACATCGAGTTCGGTGCCAACGTGCCGGCACGACTCACGATGTACCAGCGCGACCGCAGCGGCCACGCGTTGACCCGGATGCATGACACGCTCGAGCAGCGCGGCGGCGTTCCCCGCTTCGGCGCGGTCGACAACCTCGACGCCAACGACGTGTGGGCCGGCGGAACACGTGTCTGGGCATCCGACCCGGCCCCGCTCAAGCACACGACCAATGGCGGCACCACCTGGAGCGACGTCATCTCCTGCACGGCCATGGGCGCGAGCATCGCGCACATCGTCGCGTGGACGAGCAGCGAGGTGTCGACGATCGCCAGCAACAAGCTCTGCCGCTCGACCGACACCGGCGCGACGTGGACGGCGATCACCTTGCCACTGACGTCGAGCGGTCGCGTCTTCAACCCGCCGGGCACGGACGTGCTCTGGCTCACGACGACCACGGCCGGCAAGCTGCTGCGCAGTGCCGATCGTGGCGTCACGTGGTCGACGATCACGACGCCCGCGACGACCAGCGTGCCGACCGTCGTCGGCTGGGGAACGCAGGATGCCGTCGCCCTGACGACGGTGACCGCCTCCGACCAGCTGTCCGTCACCGCATACGCCTACAAGACCACCGACGGCGGCGCGACCTGGTCACAGGGGACGGTCGGGACGATCCCCGTCTCGACGATTCCGGCGACCACCGGCACCATTGCGCTGGT
>JAOPYV010000140.1 GCA_025964435.1 Thermoleophilia bacterium
GTCGAGAACCTCGTCGGCAACGCGGTGAAGTACACCGACCGCGGGGTCGCGATCGAAGTCGTGGTCACGGCCACGCGCAACTGCCTCACCATCCAGGTCGACGACGAGGGCGACGGCATCGCGCGCGACCTGCGCGAGACGATCTTCGAGCCCTTCCAGCGCGGCCGCTCGCGCGGCGTGCCGGGGACCGGCATCGGCCTGTCACTGGTCGATCGGTTCAGTCGCATGCACGGCGGACGTGCGTGGGTCGAGGACCGCCCCGGTGGCGGCTGCCGCTTCCAGGTCCTGCTGCCCGCGGTGCAGGTGCAGCACGCCCCCGTCCCGCGCGGCGTCACCGGTGGTGGCGGCGTGACCATCACCGGCGCTGCGCAGCTCGCCCCGCGCCGTTGACTGACATGTGGGGTTTGGTGCGTCCGACCCCCGGGGTACTGTTCGAGCTGTAAGGCGCTGTCGAGGTACCCCCTCGACGGATCTACCTGCAGGAGTACGAGTTGAACGCACGCACCGCCAAGACCTCGCCGAGGCCCCGACATGGATCAGGGCCGAGCGGGGTCTTCCTCGTTTCCGACATGTTCAGCTGCATTTCTCACGGGAGCCCATTGGCTCCCGTTTTTTGTGCCGCTGGTCGCCTTTCCACCCACTGACCCTGACACCCGCGAAAGGCACATCCATGACCGCAACCCTCCCGAGCACCACGGCCACCACCACCGGCGCCCACCTGGCTGACACCTCCGACCGCCGCCTCGCGCTCGTGCGCATCTGGGACGCCATGTTCCGCGGCGCCCGGCGCTACGTCGAGCGCGAAGGCTTCGTCGGCGTGCACAACATGCCCGAGATCGTCGGTGTCACTGGCGCCTGCGAGAACGTCGACACGCTGTTCAAGGTCGACTTCTTCGGCAAGCCCGCCTTCCTTGCGCAGAGCGACCAGCTGTACCTCGAGCTGCTCACGCCCAAGCTCGGTCGCGTCTACGCGGAGATCCAGTCCTTCCGCATGGAGCCCGACGCCGACGCGCGTCACCTGTGTCAGTTCTCGCTGTTCGAGATCGAGCACCTCGGTGACCTCGACGAGCTGATCGGCCACATCTCCGGCGTCGTCCAGGCCGCCACCCGCGAGGTTGCCAGTCGCTGCGCCGACGAGCTGGCGCTGTTCGGCCGCACGCCGCAGGACATGGTCGGGCTGACCTTCGCCCGCGTCACCTACTCGGATGCGATCGAGCTGCTGATCGCCGACTTCCCCGACCTCGCCTGGGGCGACGACCTGGTCGACGTCCACGAGGCGGCGCTCGTCGCACAGCTGGGACCCTGCTTCGTCACCCACTACCCGAAGGACATCAAGTTCTTCAACATGAAGGAGAACGCCGGGGACGCGCGTGTCGTCAACTCGACCGACCTGCTCCTGCCCTTCGCGGGCGAGAGCGCCGGCGCCGCCGAGCGTGAGCACGAGCACGACACGATCGCCGAGCGCCTGCGCTCCAGCTCGATGTACGAGCGACTGCTCGAGCACGGCGCCAAGGACGAGGACTTCGCCTGGTACCTCGACGCGCACAAGGACAAGGAGATCCCGCTGCACTCCGGCGCCGGCATCGGCATGGCACGGCTGGCGCAGTTCGTGCTCGGGGTCGACGACATCCGCGACGCGGTGCCGTTCATCGTCAATCGAGACAACCTGCTGTAAGACCCCTCACCACCAACACCAACCCACTCCGGATACATCAACGAAGGAGCGACACACCTCATGCATGCAGCCAATAGGACAGGAGCGAGCGGTCGGAAGCGACAGTCTCGTTGGTATCGCTCGAAGTGGCAGCGCCCCGCACGTGCGGCGAATCGCCAGCCAACGCGCCACCACCATCAGACCTGGTTCTAGCCGGAGGTGATCCGTATCTCCCCGAGGGCGACTCTCCGGAGTCGCCCTCGGCGGTTACGGGTCGGCGTCGGCCTAGTACCAGAAGCCGATCGCGATGAGCGTGTAGAGGGCGATGAGCTGGAGCCCCTCGATCCAGGTGCTCTCGCCGTCGGAGACGACGAACGGGACGATGATCGCCGCGAGGCCGAGCGCGAGCAGCTGGCGTCCCTCGAAGGTGAAGTCGATCGGGTTGCCGAGCGCGTAGGACAGGAACAGCGCGGCGGGCACGACGAACAGCGCGACCTGCACGCTGGAGCCGAGCGCGATCGTGACGGCGAAGTCCATCTGGTTGCGCCAGGCGAGCTGGACCGCGACGAGGTGCTCGGCGATGTTGCCGACGACCGGCACGAGGATGAAGCCCATGAAGGAGGGCGAGATGCCGATCTGCTCGATCGTGTGCTCCATCGAGCCGACCAGCGCCTCGCTGACGATGCCGACGCCGGCCGCCGCGATGGCCAGCACGGTGATCGCCATGCGCTTGGACCAGCGCGCCTCATGCGCCGAGCTGGGCGCATGGGCGTCGTCGCTGTCCTTGAGGAAGTAGAAGGTCGAGGCGATGTAGACGACGAAGAGCACGATCGCGATGGCCACGCTCAGGCCGGCGAGGTGCTCGGATGCCTCGTCGCGCTGGATCAGGATCAGGTCCGGCACGGCGATCGCGGCCAGCGCGAGGATGAGCATCGTCGCGTTCAGGCTGGAGAAGGTGCGGCGGAAGGTCTGGGTGCCGTGGCGCAGGCCGCCCAGCAGGAACGCCAGGCCGAGCACGAACAGCACGTTGCCGAGCACCGACCCGATCAGTGACGCCTTGGCGACCTCGATCAGCTGGGGCTCGTCCTTGGCGGCGTGGATGAGCAGGCCGACGACGACGAGCTCCGGCAGGTTGCCGAGCGTCGCATTCATCAGGCCCGCGATGCGTCCGCCGACGTGCTCGCCGAGCTGCTCCGTCGCGCCGCCGAGCAGCCAGGCCAGCATGACCAGCGTCAGCGCGGCTGCCACGAAGATGAGCGTCTCGCTCGCGTGCGCGAATTCGAGGGCGACGACGGTGACCGTCGCGGCGGCGCCGATACCGAACAGGGACTTCTCAAGTGACGACACGCCGGCAGGCGCGGTGGATCCGTGGGTTGCAGTCATGGCGCGGGAGGGTATCAGGACGCCCCATGGCCTGCGTTTTCTGCAATATCGTCAAGGGCTTCGCGCCCGCGGAGATCCAGGTGGAGGATGACGAGTTCATCGCCTTCACCGATCTCTTCCCGAAGGCACGTACCCACGTGCTGATCGTGCCGCGTGCGCATCACGAGGACCTCGACGCGTGGGTGGACGCGGGCGGCTCGAGCGATCGCATGCTCGCCTTCGTCGCGCGCGTCGCACGCGAGCTGGGCGTGGCGGGCCAGTACCGCCTCGTCACCAACGTCGGCGCCGAGGCGGGCCAGATCATCTTCCACCAGCACTGGCACGTGCTCGCCGGCGACCTCACGGCGTTCTAGCAGCAGCGAATCTCGCTGACGCGGATCAGGCCTTCTCGTCCGCCACGAGGTTGTTGAGGATCTCGAGTGCGCCCTCGAAGTGGTTGAACGCGCTCTGCGCGTGCTCCTTCACGTTCTTCTCGGCGGCGGCGAAGACGATCTCCTCGATCGAGGCGTCGCGGGCAGCGTTCAGCTCGCGGACCCCGTCGAGCGCGAATGCCAACGCATCGCCGGCGCGAGCGTTGAGCGAGCCGAGCACTTCCAGCTCATCGGCACCGGCCTGCGCGATCTGGATGCCGCGGGTCAGGTTGTCGTAGGTCGTGTGGGTGAGCGGCGCGGCAATGGCGTGGGCCGCGACGCCCTGCGCCGTCGAGATGAACGTGAGGGCGCTGGAGAAGGAGGCGGGCGGGGCGATGGGGGAGGTCATGGCAGGAATCCTCGGTGCTTCGCTGAGATGGGTGGCATCAGGCTACCGTGGTGCATCGATCATCGAATCGGCTCTCATCGGTGGTGGGCCGCGCGTGGCGACGCGGTTGTGCTGGGGCGGCCACCGCGCGACCCGTCGCTGCTGCACCTCGAGCTACATGCGAAAGTCCTTGCAGATCTTCCAGTTTCGTGGTGCAGTGGAATCCGGAGCGCGTCCCCACGCGATCCGCATGCCCCCGCATACCCCCACGGAGTCCCCACATGACCAGCATTGGTTCGCACCACGCCCTTCCCGTCACCACGACCGCCGCTGCGGCCGCGCCCGCTGATTGCGGCATGGGTGCCGAGGCGATGGGCAGTGGCCCGGGCGGAAAGCCTGGCCAGACGGCAGGCGCCGGTGGCGCAGCCTTCGCGGACATGATGGCGCCCGCGCCTGCGGCAACGATGCCGATGGCCGGCGGGATGGCCATGGCCTACGGCGGGCCGTCGTACCCGATGCCGAAGGCTGAACGATTCATGAGCTCGATGACCGGCGGCGTGATCGTCGGCGGCGACGGCGCCCCGCTCGGCTCGGTGCCGGCCAACAGCTTCATCGACACCAAGGACGGCACCGTCTACGGTGCCGACGGCAAGAAGCTCAACATCCCTGCCGGCGCGAGCGTCGACTTCTTCGACCTGCCGAGCCTCGAGGAGATCCGCGCCGGTAATGCCGCGATGGAGGAGATGGCGAAGTACGACCAGCAGTTCGCGGCGAGCCTCGCTGGGAATCCGATGTGGGCTCCGGCCTACGCGGGGGCCGCAACCCCGGCGGCGCCGGCCACGCAGGTCGCCGGCGCAAGTGGTGGTGGCGCGACGCAGCAGTCGAGTGCGCCCCAGAAGACGGCCTCGACCACTCCGGCCACGACACCCTCCACGACGACTGCGGTCGGCGGTGCGAGCGGTGGACCTTCCAGCACGAAGGCCGGCGGCGCGACGAGCCCGTCGACCACGACCACCGCGACGCCCGGCACGGCCGTGGGCGGCGCCAGCGGCGCAGGCCTGGAGTCGGCGATCGGCAACCTCTCCGGTGCGACCGGAAGCCTTGCGGGCCTGTTGACCGGCGGCGGCGTCGCCACGGCAACGGCGGGCGCGAGTGGGCTCGGCAAGCTGCCGACGCTCCAGAACTCGCTCCTCGAGCTGATCAAGGTGCTGCAGGAGCTGGCCGCCGCGATGGGCACGATGGACGCCTCCGCACTGGGCTCGGGCCCTGGCGGCAAGGATGCGAAGCAGACCACGCCGGGCACGCTCGCCGCGTCGGGTGGCTCCGCCACCACGCCCGTCACGACCACCACGGCCACGACTCCTGCGACGGCGACCGCACCAACCGTTCCGAGCTCCGACCCCGCAGCGACCGTGCCCACCACCGCGCCGGCACCCGCCGCTGCTGCGACGACGCCTGCCACCACGCCGACGACCGCGCTTCCCGCGACGACCGCGCCGGCCACGGCCGCGACCACCATCGTGCCGCCGGCAACCGCACCGACCACGCCCGCCGCGACCGGCGCCACCGGCCTGCCGCCGGCATCGGGAACCGCAACCCCGTAGCTCCGAGCCAGGCGTCGCGCGTGATGGGACGCCCGTGCGGGAAGGCTCTCGGGCATGACCGTCACGACCACGCCCACACCGACAGTTCCATCCGATGATCCCCTCCGCCGCGACGTGCGGCTGCTCGGGGAGCTGCTCGGCCGCGTCATCGTCGAGCAGTGCGGCGAGGAGCTGCTCGCCGCCGAGGAGCGGATTCGCCTGTTGAGCCGCGAGCTGCGTTCGCAGCATGCGACCAAGACCGAGCGAGCGGAGCTCCACGAGCTCGTCGAATCGCTCGACGGTCCGCAACGCGGTGACGTGCTGCGTGCGTTCTCCCTCTACTTCCAGCTCGCCAACCTGGCGGAGCAGGTCCATCGCATCCGGCGCCGCCGTCTCCACGAGCACGCGGGCGAGGCGCCGCGCGAGTCACTGGCCGACGCGGTGCAGCGCCTGCGCGCAGCCGGCATCGACGGCGAGGAGCTCGCCCGGCTGGCCGGCGGCATTCGTGTCGAGCTCGTGCTGACGGCGCATCCGACCGAGTCGACGCGCCGCGGTGCGCTCGCCGCGCAGCTGCGCATGGCCGACCTGCTGCGCCGGCTCGACGACCATGACCTGACGCCGGCCGGCCGCGCCGGCGTGCAGCGCGGCCTGCTCGAGGAGATCACCACGCTCTGGCAGACCGACGAGGTGCGCGAGGTGCGCCCCAAGGTGCGCGACGAGATCCGCCACGGTCTCTGGTTCTTCGACCGTGTGCTCTTCGACGACGCGCCGCGCGTGACGGCCGCCCTGCGTGACCTCGTGCCCGGCATGGCCGAGGGCGCGGAGCCGCTCGCCTTCGGCTCCTGGATCGGCGGCGACCAGGATGGCAACCCGAACACCGGACCCGACACCTTCACCGACGCGATCAGCTGGGCGCGCCGGCTCGTGCTCGACCGCTATCGAAGCGAGGTGCGCGAGCTCGCCCGCGCCGTCAGCGTCTCGGAGCGGCTCGCCGACATCGCACCCGCGTTGCTGGAGTCGCTGGCTCGCGACGAGCAGGAGCTGCCGGGCTATGCCGCCGAGATCGGGGAGCAGAACGTCGGCGAGCCGTACCGGCGCAAGCTGAGCTTCGTCTGGCGCCGGCTCGGCAACGTGCTCGCTCCAGACCCCGCGAACCCCGGTGATGACGGCTACCTCGATGTCGACGCCTTCCGCGCGGACCTCGACCTCATCGATGCGGCGCTGCGCGCGGGCCGTGGCGAGCGGATCGCCGACGGGCGACTCGCGGCGCTGCGACGCCGTGTGGCGATGTACGGATTCCACGTCGCCAAACTCGACATCCGCATGCACGCGCGTGACCTGCACGAGCCGACCGAGCGCGTGCACGCCACCTTCGAGGCGGTCGCCGAGGAGCAGCAGCGTCACGGTGCAGCCGCAGCCGACACGCTCGTGATCAGCGGTACGGCGAGCGCCGACGACGTGCGCGCCGCGATGCGACTGACATCCGCAGCCAGTGCCGACCTCGCGCCGGTGCCGCTGTTCGAGACGATCGAGGACCTCGAGGCCGCGCCACGCATCATGCGCGAGCTGCTCGCCGAGCCCGACTACCTGGAGCTCGTGCGCACGCGCCGAGCCGGGCGGCTCGAGGTGATGGTCGGCTACTCCGACTCGGCGAAGGATGGTGGCTACCTCGCCGCCCAGTGGCATGTCTTCGGCGCCCAGCGCGCCCTGGCCAACATCGCCCGCGAGCACGACGTGGAGCTGATGGTGTTCCACGGCCGAGGCGGCTCGGCGGGCCGCGGTGGCGGGCCGACCCACGCCGCGATCCTCGCGCAGCCGCCATCGTGGCCGCCCGGCCGGCTCAAGCTGACCGAGCAGGGCGAGACGATCTCCTTCAAGTACGGGCTGCGCGGGCTTGCGCGCCGCAATCTGGAATCTGCCGTGTCGGGTGCGCTCATCGCAGCGGCACCGGGCCGTGTCCCCGGCGGCGCGGCGCTCGACGTCGAGCCCGAGCACGAGGCGGCGATCACCCAGCTCGCAGGACAGGCCGAGGCGGCCTTCCGCGCGCTCGTCCACGACGACCCGGCATTCGTGCCGTTCTTCCGCGCCTTCACGCCGGTCGACGAGCTCGCATTGCTCAACGTCGGATCGCGGCCCGCGCGACGCCCTGACAGCGCGCGCTACCTCGAAGGTCTGCGCGCGATCCCGTGGGTCTTCTCCTGGACCCAGAACCGCTCGCTGCTGCCGGCCTGGTACGGCTGCGGCACCGCGCTCGCCCCGCTCGCCGACACGCCGGAGGGCCGCGCCCTGCTGCGTGACATGTACGAGCGCTGGCCCTTCTTCCGCGCGCTCATCTCCAACCTCGAGATGACGCTCGCCAAGTCGAGCATGGAGATCGCCCACACCTACCTCGAGCTGGTGGAGGGCGACGCCGATCGCGACCGGCTCTGGGGCCGCATCTCGACCGAGCACGCCCATACCGTGGAGGCCGTGCTCGCGACGGTCGACACGCCGACGCTGCTCGATTCGCAGCCGGCGCTGCGCCGCTCGATCCAGCTACGCAACCCCTACGTCGATCCGATGAACCTGATCCAGGTCGAGCTGCTCGCCCAGCACCGCGCCAGCGGTGGCGCCGACGAGGACAACGCACGGCTGCTCGCGCGCTCGATCGCGGGCATCGCCGCTGCCCTGCGCAACACGGGATGAGCCAGACGCCGGAACAGGTTGCTGCATCGTCGAGGACGATCGAGGAGCTGTCCGCGCGCACGACCGACTGCTTCGCCTGCCCGCGCCTCGTCGCATGGCGCGAGCTCGTCGCACTCGAGAAGCGCGCCTCCTTCGTCGCCGAGGAGTACTGGGGGCGGCCGGTTCCCAGCTTCGGCGATCCGCGGGCCGGCATCCTCATCGTCGGGCTCGCGCCCGCCGCACACGGCGCGAATCGCACCGGGCGGATGTTCACCGGCGACCGCTCCGGCGAGTGGCTCTATCGCGCCATGTACCGCGCTGGCCTCGCGTCGCAGCCGACCAGCACGCACCGCGATGATGGGCTGACCCTGTCGAACGCCTACATCACCGCCGCGGCGCGCTGCGCGCCGCCGGCCAACAAGCCGACGCCGGAGGAGCTCGCCACCTGCCGGCCCTACCTGCATCGCGAGCTCGAGCTGCTCGCGCCGACGCTGCGCGTCGTCGTCTGTCTCGGGCAGATCGGCTATCACACGATGTGGAACGTGCTCGCCGCAGCAGGGGACGAGCTGCCGCGGCCGCGGCCGAAGTTCGGTCACGGCGTCGAGGTCGCGACGCCGCGCATGACGCTGCTCTGCTCGTATCACCCGAGCCAGCAGAACACCTTCACCGGCAAGCTCACCGAGCCGATGTTCGACGCCATCTTCGAGCGCGCGGTGGAGCTCGTCAGCGCCCCGCGCCCGATCTGATTGAACTGCTAGCCGCAGGTTGCCCGTACGGCAGCACGCACCACCTGGCTGCGCGCGCGTGTCAGCTCGGAGCCCCGCTCGCGCTGCACGACGGAGACGGTCCGGCGAAGCGACCCGAGCGAGCGGGGCAGCGGTCGGGCTTCGAGGCGGTGCGCCGCGCGGACGAATCCATTGTGGCGCTCGGCGACGAACGTCGGCAGCAGCACCGCTGCCTGGCCGCTGCGAGCGAGCTCGAGCCGCGCCTCGAGCGACGACGCCCGATACCGAGAATCGCGTGGCGGGCCGTCGGCGGGCCAGCCGTCGAGCGGGCCGAATTGCCGCGCCGCGCCGGTGACCGGGTGGATGGGGATCGCGAACGGCAGCTCCAAGGTCGCTTGGTCGGTGAATGCACCCACGGCCGTGTACACCCCCAGCTGCACGCGGGCCGCTTCCACATGCTCGACGCCGTCGGTCTCCACCGGCATCCACGTGATGCCGACGTCGGAGACGCATTCGGCGACGGCTGCCTCGATCTCCCCGGGCCAACGCTCGCGCAGCGACATCGACACATCCGGCAGGTAGCGCTGCGTCAACGATGCGAGGAACCACGTCGCGAACACGTCGTACGTCGCGAGGCACATGTCAGCCTCACGTCCGCTGCGCGCGGCGAGGTCGCTGCCGAGGGCTGCGTGCTCGGCCATGAGGGACTCGGCGCGCCGCGCCAGCCAGGACCCGTCATCCGTCAGGGCGATGCCGCGCCCCTGCGGAACGATCAGCTGCGTGCCGCTCTCCTGTTCGAGGCGCGCGATCGCCTTGGACACGGCGCCCGGAGATACCTGGAGCGCGGCGGCTGCACCGCGCACGCTGCCAGCGCGGGCAACTGCAGTGAGATAGCGAAGTCGATCGAAGTCCATATGGAAACAATACAGGAAGACTGTTCACCTGTGGTCGCATGATCCGGTGTCGCTGGATACCGTTCCCCCACCGCAACTCCACGGAAGGAACACCATGCACGTCACGCCCAGTGATCCAGCAGCTGCCACGCCACCGCCGATCCAGCTCCCGCCACTCGAACCGCTCCTGCACTCGGAGCGGCATCACGAGACCCCGCGAACCTGGTCCTCGTCGTACTGGTCGCTCGTCGTCACGGCTCCGGAGGGGCGCGCCTACTCCGACGTGGATGCGGCGGTCCAGCAGGCTGCCCGGGCGAGCGAGGGGCCAGCCGGCGCGTTGGGTGTCCTTCGATTCGACTCGCAGGACGGCGGCGCCCCGATGTGGAAGGTCGCGCCACTCATCGAGATCGCGCGGCATGCCCAGGACGGACCCTTCACCATCGATGTGACGAACACCACGTTCGACGCCGCATGGGCGGCGGCACATGCGGGTGCACAGATCGGAGCGATGACCTGGGAGGGCGCGACCGCGACGCTCGAGCGCATCGTCGACGGTCAGGTGTCGGGCTTGGTGCAGGCAAAGGACGGCGTCGCGCACATCGTCCTTGTCACGGGCGAACGGTGACGACCTTGGTCGAGTAGACCGCGGAGACGGACTTCGCCTCGAGCGGGCCAACGATCGTCGTGATGCTGATCTTGAGCGGCGCGACCTTCGAGCCCTTGGCCCGGAGCTGCTTCGCCCGGAGGCGCCACGCGGCAATGATCTTGCGCCCGGCCGGCGTCGGCACGTACTTCACCTTGCCGGCGCCCGCCGTGCGGAAGGTCATGCCGCCGCCGCCGAGCAGCACCTGCTTGCCCTTCGGCTTCTTGGCGCGGTCGCCGGTGCGGCCGATCAGGTTCATGCCGCCAGCTGCCACCACGTTGCCGCCGCCCGCTGCGATCACGTTCATGCCTCCCGCGGCGACGACGTTGCCGCCGCCAGCTGACACGACGTTGCCGCCACCGGCCGACACGACGCGCGCGCCCTGCATGAGGATCGAGCCCTGCACGATGACGACGGACGGGCCGGTCACCTTGATCGGCAGCAGCGTGCCCTTCGTGCTGATGAGGCCGGCCGCCGGCAGCGCCTTGGGGAGCTGCTTGATCGTGGAGACAGCATTCTTCGTGTTTGTCGCGAACGTCTTCGCCAGCACCACGAGCTTCTGCTTCGCGACCTCCTGCTCGAGCTTGACCTGCGCCTCGACGGTGTCGGATACGCCATTGCAGTTGGCATCCGCCGCGCCCTGCAGTGGCGCGCCGCGATCACCAGGTGCGCAGTCGACGTTGTCGGCAAGACCGTCACCGTCGCTGTCAGTCACGGGCGGCGTCGGCGGCGTCGGAGGCGCTGGTGCCTCAGCGAGCAGGCGCATGACGGCGGCGTCGATGTCGGCCCCTGGGCGGTGGTCGCCGACGGCCAGTACCGCCCCGTTCGCCTGGACGGCGATGGCCCGCGTATGGGCAAAGCTGGCGGTAGGCAGGTCATCGACGGTCAACCCGTCGAGCCCCCAGCTCGTGTCCACGGCCCCGGTGGACAGGATGCGCGTCACTCCGAGACGCGTCGTCGCGCCTCCGTCGCTCGTGCCGACGAGGTAGTGACCGGTAGGTCCGTGGATGGCGAAGCCCTGTGCGCTGCCTCCCTCGACGAAGCGATGTGCGCCTCCGTTGAAGGTCGGGTCAGCGGCGCCGGCCTCAGTGAAGCGATGCACGGCCAAGCCTGTGTTCGATCCAGCTCCGTCCTTGATCCTCGCCGAGCCTGCGACGACGATGTGGTGATTCGGAAGCACGCCGATCCCCATTGCCATCGCGTCCGTCACGTTCTCGGCCGCGCCGCCCGCGTGGAACGTGTGCCGGAAGTAGCCCGGGCCGCCGAAGCTGTCAGGTGCTCCCGTGCTGGAGAACCGGGCGATCGCCCAGTCACTTGCGGAGAAGCCAGGGGTTCGAGGCATGCGGCCGGCAATGAGCACCCGATCTCCATCGAGCGCCATGTCGCCGACATCGATCGTCGAGGCGGCGATCGGGGCGAGCGCCACTCCCGCTGTGCCCCAACCAGACGCTGGGGCTCCATCAGCATTGATTCGGGCAGTAGCGAATCCCTGGGTGCCGCCGGATTGGTAGCGACCGCCCAGGTAGATCGATCCGCTCGCATGGAGGCTCAGCTGGATCCCGTACTGCGGATAGGAGAACGAGGCGCCGGCTGGCGCGGGAACCTCAGCCACTCCCCCGACGCCGAAATTGGTGTCGAGCGCCCCGGACTCCAGCAGGCGAATGGCTGCGAGGTTCCCGTTCGAGTACGCGCTCAGGAGCACCTTGTTGTCTGGCTGGACGGCGATCTCGCCCGCCGACACGAGCACGTTGCCAAGATCGGCGAAGCTGGTCACGAAGCCGTCGCCGCCGAATGTGGGATCCGGCGCTCCGGTAAAGGTCACGCGGCCGACGAATGGTGATGAGCCGCCCACGAATACGATGCGCCCGTCAGGACCTGTCGCGACTCCCGTTGCGCCGTCATCGTTGACGGTCGGGTTGTACGTCCCAGCCCCATCCGTGCCGAAGCTGGGGTCCAATCCGCCTGCCGCGGGAGCGATCGCCGGAAGGGCGAGAGCCAGGAACGAGGTGGCGGTGAGGGTGAGGAGCTGGGCGCTCCGTCGGCTGACTGACATGGAGATCCTCGGTGTGAATTGGCATCAGAAAGGTAACGGTTCTCCAAATCTATCGGGGGTCCGCCGCGAAATGGAACGACCTTTAGAACCTCAAATATTCGCGACTTCTGAGCGGCTAGCGAAGGGTCATCGGCCCGTATCGTTCACGCACGCGGGTACGATAGGGGGGAATGCCCGCCCCGGTCCCTATCCCCGAGGTCGACGCCGTCCTCGACCAATTCCACCCGGCCGTCGCGGCGTGGGTGCGCGAGCAGTTCGACTCGCCGACCGAGGTGCAGCTGCGCGGCTGGGATGCGATCGCGCAGGGTGGCCACGTGCTGCTCGGCGCGCCGACCGGCTCCGGCAAGACGCTGGCAGCCTTCCTGATGGGCATCGACCGGCTCGTGCGAGCACCGCTCCCGAAGCAGGGCGAGCGCCTGCGCCTGCTCTACCTGTCGCCGCTGCGGGCGCTCAACTACGACATCGAGCGCAACCTTCGCGCGCCGCTGCAGGGCATCCGCCGCCATGCCGACCGGCTCGGGCTGGAGATCCCCGACCTGACGATCGGCGTGCGCACCGGCGACACGACGCAGTCGGAGCGGCAGAAGCAGAAGCGCAACCCGCCCGACATCTTCATCACCACGCCCGAGTCGCTCTACGTGATGCTGACCAGCGGCACGCGCGAGCTGTTCGACCACGTCGATTCGGTGATCATCGACGAGATCCACGCGCTGGCATCCTCCAAGCGCGGCACGCACATGGCGTTCACGCTCGAGCGGCTCGCCCTGCGTACGCGTGAGGCGCGCGACGTCGAGCCGCAGCGGATCGGCCTCTCGGCGACGCAGCGGCCGATCGAGCGGATCGCCGGCTTCATGGCGGGCGTCGGCCCGGGCCGCGAGGTCACGGTGATCGACACGCCCGGTGCCAAGCAGCACGACCTGATGGTCGTCGTGCCGGTCGACGACATGACTGCGGTCGGCTCGCGCATCGTCGCGGCCGAGCTCGAGGACCTCGACACGCCGACCTCCAACGCCAACGATTCCTACTCGATCTGGGGCGCGCTCCACGCCGAGGTGCTCGACCACATCGAGCAGCACACCTCGACGATCCTCTTCGTCAACAGCCGTCGCCTCGCGGAGCGGCTCGCGACGGCGCTCAACGAGCTCGCCGCGCGGCGCCAGCTGTCCCGCTTCATCGAGGCGGCGCGCGCCCAGGCGGCGAGCGACGGCATCGAGTGGACGGCGGACCACGAGGTCGCGCTGCCCGAGGATTGGTCGACGCCCGCCATCGCGCGCGCCCACCACGGCTCGATCAGCCGCGAGACGCGCAGCGAGATGGAGGAGCTGCTCAAGGCCGGGCAGCTGCCCTGCATCGTCGCGACCTCGAGCCTCGAACTCGGCATCGACATGGGTGCCGTCGACCTCGTGCTGCTGGTGGAGAGCCCGCGCTCGGTCGCGAGCGGCCTGCAGCGGATCGGCCGCGCCGGCCACAACGTCGGCGACATCAGCCGCGGCCGGATCTACCCGAAGCACCGCGCCGACCTCGTCGAGGCGGCAGCCGTCACGCGGCTCATGTCGCGCCGCGAGATCGAGCCGGTGCACGTGCCCGAGCTGTGCCTCGACGTGCTCAGCCAGCAGGTGATCGCCACCACGGCCGAGCGCGCCTTCACCGTCGACGAGCTGCTCGAGCTCACGCGCCGCGCCTGGCCCTACCGCGACCTCTCCTCCGAGCAGTTCGAGAACCTCCTGATGCTGCTCGCCGGCTACTTCCCCGTCGACGACCTCGCCGACATCAAGCCGCGCATCCAGTGGGACCGCGAGACCGGCGAGATCCAGGCGCGCTCCGACGCGGCGCGTGTCGCGATCACCAACGCCGGCACGATCCCCGACCGCGGCCTGTTCGGCGTCTTCGTCGTGGGCAGCAAGGGGCGCGTCGGCGAGCTCGACGAGGAGATGGTCCACGAGACGCGGCTCGGCGACGTGATCGTGCTCGGCTCCACCTCATGGCGGGTCGAGGAGATCACCCGTGACCGCGTGAACGTCACGCCCCAGCCGGGGGCGATCGGCAAGCCGCCCTTCTGGCACGGCGAGGGCGCCGGCCGCACCGTCGAGCTGGGGCGCGCGATCGGCGAGCTGATCCGCACGGTCGCGGACTCCTCGCCCGATGCCGCGAGCACCGATGAGCCGTCGCTGGCCACGCTCGTCGACGTCGAGGGCGCCGACGCCGAGCTACTCGAGCGGCTCGAGGCCGAGTACCTGCTCGACCCGCGCGCCTCGCGCAACCTCGTCGGCTACGTGCGCGAACAGATTGCCGTGGCCGGCGCCGCCCCCGACGATCGCACGATCATCATCGAGCGCTTCCGTGACGAGCTCGGCGACTGGCGCATCTGCATCCTCACGCCCTTCGGCAAGCCGGTCCACGCACCGTGGGCGATGGCGATCGAGGAGCACCTCGCCGGCGAGTACGGGATCACCGTGAGCGCGCTGTGGAGTGACAACGGCATCGCGCTGCGCATGCCCGACATCGATGAGCTACCCCCGCTCGAGGCGCTGCTGCCGCGCCCCGACGACGTCGAGGATCTCGTCGTGCAGCAGCTCGGCGGCAGCGCGCTGTTCGCCTCGCGCTTCCGCGAGATCGCCACCCGCTCGCTGCTGCTGCCGCTCTCCTCGTTCCGCAAGCGCAGTCCGCTCTGGCTCCAGCGCCTGCGCTCGGCCGACGTGCTGCGCGTCGCCCAGGAGCAGGCCAGTTTCCCGATGATCCTCGAGACCTATCGGGAGTGCCTGCGCGACGTCTTCTCGATGCCCGACCTGCGCGAGCTGCTGACACAGGTCGCCGATCGCCGGATCCGCGTCGTGGAGGTCGAGACCAAGTCGGCATCGCCGATGGCCGCATCGCTGCTGTTCGACTACACCGCGACCTTCATGTACGACAACGACCAGCCGACGGCGGAGCGTCGTGCGCAGGCGCTGTCACTCGACCAGTCGCTGCTACGTGAGCTGCTCGGCAGCGGGGAGCTGCGTGAGCTGCTCGACGTCGATGCGATCGCCGAGGTCGAATCGGAGCTGCAGCGCACGCTCGAGGGCCGCGGCGCCAAGAATGCGAACCAGCTGCACGACCTGCTGCGTGCGCTCGGTGACCTCTCGAGCGTCGAGCTCGCGGCCCGCATCGAGCCGGGCGAGGAGGGCGCCGATGCGCTCCAGCACTGGCTCGCGGAGCTGCGCCTCTCCAAGCGCGCCGTCGAGATCCGCGTCGGCGATGCGACGCGCTGGATCTCGATCGAGGACACGGGTGACTTCGTCGCGGCCTTCGGTGTGCAACCGCCACGCGGCGTGCCAGGTGTCTTCCTGGATCCCGGTGCGGATCCACTCGGCCGGCTCGTCGCCCGCGCGATGCGCTCGTCGATCCCGGTCACGACAGAGCAGCTCGCTGCGCGCTGGGGCGCCCAACCCGAACGCGTCGGCGCAGCGCTCGAGCAGCTGCGGATCAGCGGCACGATCCTGCGCGGCGGCTTCCTGCCCGGCGGCACGGAGGAGGAGTGGTGTGACTCCGAGGTGCTGCGCCGGCTGCGTCGCCGCACGCTCGCGCACCTGCGCCGCGAGATCGAACCCGCCGACCGTGCGGCGCTCGCGCGCTTCCTCGCCAGCTGGCACAACCTGATCCGCCCGCCTGCCGGCAACGCGACCGCCACGCGCGACGTGATCGTGCAGCTCGAAGGCATCGAGGCGTCGCCCGGGCAGTGGGAGCGCGACCTCGTTGCACCACGCCTGGCCAGCTGGCGCGCGGCGTGGCTCGACGAGCTCGTGAAGACCGGTCAGGTGACATGGATGGGGCGCGGCGTCAAGAACGGCACGATGCAGGTCGCGCTGTACGCCGCCGCCCACCTCGACCTGTTGGCGCCGCCGCCCGACGATGCGCCCGACGATGATGACGCGGTCGCCGTGCGCGAGTGGCTCGAGCGCGGCGGCGCGAGCTTCGTGCGCGACATCGTGGCTGGTACCGGGATCCCGCACGAGCGGGTGCTCGCGGCGCTGTGGCGCCTCGCCGCGGCCGGCTGGACGACCAACGACTCCTGGAGCACGCTGCGCGCCGGCGCCGCGCGACCGGCCGAGCTGGCGAAGGCCGCCAAGCGTGAGGCCGAGGGCGGCGGCGCGGTCTCCCCCGGCGTCGCGATGGGCAGTCGCCGCACCGGCCTGCGCACGGGCCGTCAGTCGCTGCGACGCATGCAGCGCCGCGGACCCGGTGCCGGCCTGCCCGGCGAGACGGACGTGCGCTTCCAGGGACGCTGGAGCCTGCTGCCCGCGACGCGCGCCGAGGAGGTCGAGCGGATCGCGGCGATGAGCGAAGCGCTGCTCGATACGTTCGGCGTCGTCACCCGCCATGCGGTGCAGGCGCGCCCGGTGCCGGGCGGCTTCGCAGCCGTCTACCGTGCGCTCGCGCTGCAGGAGGAGATCGGCACCGTCCGCCGCGGCTGGTTCGTCGAGGGCCTCGGCGGCGCACAGTTCGCCCTGCCCGAAGCCGTCGACCGCCTGCGCGCGGTGCGTGAGCCCACCGGCGGTGAGCCGCCCGTGCTCGTGCTGCGCACCAACGATCCGGCCCAGCCCTTCGGCGCGATCCTCGCCTGGCCCGAGCACGCCACCGGCGCGACGCCGCGCCGCGATGCCAGCTCCTACGCCGTGCTGCGCGACGGCGAACTGCTCGCCACCGTGGCACCCAGCAGCCGCCGCCTGACGCTCTATGTCCCCGACGCCGTGCGCCACGTCGCACTCGCCATCGCGCGGCTCGTCGAGCAGCGCCGCGTCGAGCGCCTCGCGATCGAGCAGGTCGACGGCGATGCGATGACACCCGAGCTCGTCGCCGCCTTCGCCGGCACCGGGTTCGTGCGCACCCCCCGCGGCGTGCGCGCCACCCCGACCACCGTCTCGGAGGTGCGCGACCTCTCCCGTGCCAGTCGCCGCGTGCGCGTCGGCGACGTCGCCCTGCCGACCCACGGCCGGCTCCCCAACGACCTGCTGCCCTGATGCCCGAAGGCCATACCATCCACCGCGCCGCCCGCCGCCTGCGCAGCGTGCTCGCCGGCAACCGGCTCGAGCGCGTCTCTGCCCGGGGTGCACACCTCGTCGCCGCGAAGGCCGAGCAGCGCCTGCGTGGCGCCACCGTGACCGAGGTCGAGGCGCGCGGCAAGCACCTGCTGATCCACACCGACGCCGGCTGGAGCATCCACTCGCACCTGCGCATGGATGGCGTCTGGCACCTCTACCGCGTCGGCGACGTCTGGAAGAAGTCGCGACGCCGCGCCTGGCTCCAGCTGGGGGCAGGGGAGTGGGACGCCGTCAACTTCGACGGACCGATCCTCGAGATCGCGCGCACCGAGGAGCTGCTGCGCGATCGCCGACTGACCGAGCTCGGCCCGGACATCCTGGTCGAGCCCTTCGACGACGCCAACTTCCTACGTCGCATGCGCCGGCTCAACGCGCAGGAGATCGGTGAGGCGGTGATGCAGCAGCGCGCCGTCGCCGGCATCGGCAACATCTACAAGAGCGAATCGCTGTTCATCGCCGGGATTGACCCGTGGCGGCGCAACGCCGACCTGAGTGACGAGGAGCTCCTGAGCATCCGCACGACCGCGACGCGAATCATGCAGGACGGCGTGCTCGACGCTCGCGCGATCACCTTCACCGGGCCGGGCGCACCGGGGCGCTGGGCCTACGGTCGTGCCGGCGAGCCGTGCAGGCGCTGCGGCGCGCCGATCCAGCGCCGCAAGCAGGGCGCCGACCAGCGTTCGACCTACTGGTGCGAGAACTGTCAGTCCTAGCGCAGCGCGTTCTGCGAGTGGTGCTTGCTGCTACTTGATCATGACCGGGGCCTGCGTGGACGGATCCACGAAGCCGATGCCGCCCATCTCGCTCGGTGCGCTCGTGGCGACCGGTGCGGCATTGGCGCCGGCGAAGGTCTGCGCCGCTGCCTGGGCCGACGTCGGCGCGGCGGTGAGCGGAGATGCGGTGACAGGCGCGGCGGTCAGCGGAGCGGAGCTGCCCGCAACCGGCATCGGCGTCGTCGCTGCGGCCGGCTTCGCGACCGGGGCCTTGGTCACCGGCGTCTTGGCGACGCCGGCACCTGCGCCCTTGGCGGGCTTCACGATCGTGCCGGTGCCGATCTGGCGGATGTTGCCCGCGCCATCCTTGAAGGTCTTGGCGCCCGGGTGCTTGGCCTTGGCCGCGGCAGCAGGTGTCGCCACCGGTGCCGCAGCGCCAGCAGGAGCCGCGCCGACCTGGGGCAGCTGGCCCTGGGCGCCCTGTGCCTGCATCGCGGCGTACTCCTGCTCCTGCGCGTTCGCCTTCTTGATGCCCTTGACGACACCGATTGCGGCGCCGACACCGGCACCCAGCAGGGCGCCCATGAACATCGTGGGCGGCAGGCGAGGAATGAGGCCGATCGCGGCGCCGGCTGCGCCACCGATCGCCGCGTGCTTGAGCACCGTGCCGAGGATCGTGCCGGCCTTGTTCGGCGGCTGCACTGCGGCTGCGCCGGTCTGGCCGAGCGCCTGGCCGAGCATCCCCTGCGAGACGGGGATGGCGCCGGGGGGTAGCTGTGACATCGAGTTAATGTAGACCGGCTGCATGCCGGCGGCGCCGTACTGCGGCACACCCATGTTCATGTTGGGCATGGCGTACTGCGGTGCGTACATCTGCGGCAGCTGGGCTGCGTAAGGCTGGATGCTGGACATGGTGATTGCCCTCCCGGGGCTGGTTCCTGTGCCGGCCACCACCTCCATGGCGACCGACGAACTGCTCCCCTGTCTGTCGCGGCCGGGTTCGCCTCGGTCGGCAGGTCTGGACGGGCCTTGGCCGGGGGCGGCCACGGGAGGGCCACGGGGGGCCACACCGGGCCAGGCCCGCGTAACGACGAGGGGCGCCACCCGTAGCGGGTGACGCCCCTCGCTGCAATCAGTGATCAGTCGATCAGCGCGAGAACTTCGCGGCGATCTTCTTCTCTGCCTTGCGGAACTGCGGGTTCTTGCGCGCCTCGGCGAGCAGGTCCGTGAAGGAGTTCATGAGGTCTTCGACGACCTGCGTGAGATCTTCCTTGACGTCCTTGCCGACTGCCGTGGCGGTCTGTGCACGCTTGGCAGCGGCACTGACACCCTTGGCAACCTGCTTGCGCTGCTTGGCCGGGAGCTTGCCAGCTGCCTTGACTGCGGCACCGGTTGCACGCGTCGTCGCCTTGGCGACGCTCTTGCGGGCGGAGGTGTTCGCGGTCTTGCTGCTGGTCGTGGCCTTGCGCTTGAAGCGGTAGTAGTGCTGCTGCACGTTGGAGACCGTCATCTTGCGCTCACGAGCGACGACCGTGAAGGCGTCCTTCGCGGTCTTGCCGGTGCCGATGACTTCCTCGACGCGCTTGTAGACCTGGGCGCCGAGACCGGCGCTGGCTGCCTTGACGCGTGCCGACGTGGTGCCGGTCTTCTTCGCGGCGGTGCTCTTCGTGGTCGCCTTCTTGGCGGCCGGCTTCGGAGCTGCCTTGCGTGCTTCGGGCTTCTTGGCTGCAGGCTTCTTGGCGACGACCTTCTTGGCG
>JAOPYV010000204.1 GCA_025964435.1 Thermoleophilia bacterium
CCGGACACGCCGCGTGCGCCCTCGCCGCGCCGCGGAGTGACCTGCAGCTGGTAGGTGCGTCCCGGAACCAGCCCCGCGAACGTCCCACCAGCGAGCGTCGTTCCGGCCAGGCGCTTCACCTGCGCGCCCGAGCTCGTGGAGAGCACGACGTCGTAGCTGGCTGCCTCGCCGCTGCTCGCCCAGCCGAAGGTGAGCGTCGTGAAGCCGCGGCGCACCAGCGAGGCGGTCGCCACCGGCAGCTCGCCGCCACCGACGGTCGTGTCCTCCGCGAGCTTGCCCGGCGTCACGACGGTCGTGCTGGTGCGCCAGACGCTGACATCGCCGTTCTCGGCAACAGTGCGCACGCGAACGCGATACGACGTGCCACTGGCAAGGTTCGTGAAGGTCAGCGCGCGCCCCGTGAGACGGCGCGCGACGAGCGTCGAATCACCGATGCTTCGCAGCTCGGCGTCGTAGCCATAGACGGCGCCCGAGGCTGATCCTGCGCTCCACGTCGCGGGAATCGTGTCGCCGTTCGGGCCCAGCGGCACGGCGATCGACGTCGGCGGCTCCGGCGGGCCGGACGAGGTCGCACCGATGACGCTCGCCTCGGCGCTCTGGTTGCCGGCCTCGTCACGTGCGGCGATGCGAATGCGATAGCTCGCGCCCGACACCAGCGCCGTCGCCTCCAGGCTCGTGCCCTGGATCTGCTCGATCGTCGCGTTGGTGACCCACGCGCTGCCGTTCCAGCTGTCGACCGAGGCGACGTAGTCGACCGCCGAACGCGCATCGACGCTCGCGCCCCAGGTGACTGTCAGCGACGTGTGCCCTACGACCGCGACCTGCGGGCTCACCGGCGTGGTCGGCGCATCCACGTCAGGCACGCCGCCATCGTTCCAGCCGGCGTCCCACGGTCGCAGCCAGGCGTTCGTCGTCGAGGCGATGTTCCAGTGGCTGGCCAGCCACGATCCCGGCGCCGGCGCGGGGTTGAAGTAGGAGTCCCCGCCGCAGTCGAAGCGCTCCTGCGCGCAGGCACCGGAGCTGTAGCTGGAGCTCGAGCCGCCGTCGGCGTAGCACATGATGTCGAGGCCGTCGTTGCAGTGGCCGCCGCCCGAGCTGTCCGGTGCGGCGTCGGCGATCGCGCCCATGTTGTGGCTGGTCTCGTGCAGCATCACGTCCCAGTGCGGCACGCGGTCCCCCGACCAGGCGAACTCGACCGCGTAGCGCGCGCCGAAGTTGTTGTAGTTGGAGGCATCCGCGTCGTCGTCGGCGTAGAACTGGCCGACGCCCGCTGCGCCCGACTGGCTCGGTGCGTCGTAGAAGATCATGAAGCGACGCGGCGATGCGGAGCTCGAGGTGCTGACCGGGTAGCCGCGCGACGTCAGCTGGGAGACGATGCTGCCGAACACGCCGCCGCCCCCACCGATCGGGTCGAGCGCGACCGCCGTGACGATTGCGGCGCCGCCGCCGTCACACTGCGTCGGGATCCGTCGACCGGCGTTGGAATCACGGGCACGCGATTCCGCGTCGACGAAGGCGCTCGCCTGGTACAGGCCCTGGCGCAGCAGCGGCGCGATCGTTCCCACGCGGTTCGCCTTGTCGGACGGATAGGCGTAGATCAGCTCGACGCGCTTGTCGTTGACGCCCGCGACGCAGGCGACATCGCTGGCGTCGGCGCCGTCGATCGCGGCCTGGCTGTTGGGCAGGTGCGCCGCATCGAGCTCGCGCACCTCCGTGGCCGGGGCATCGCCACCGTGGGTCTCGACCGTGACTCCGGGTGCAACGACGACACGGAACAATCCGTCATCGGTGCGGCAGGCGAGGCCGAGGCCGTCGACCCGCGCCGCGGTGCGGCAGGAGCCGGCAGCGGTCTCCGCCGGGAGCGCCTCGAGGGCCTCCTCCTGCATCTCCGGAAGCTGCGCTGCGGCGGCCGGGTCCAGCGGTGCGTCGCCCGCTCCCAGCCCGGTGCTGGCGTGCCCGGCGGCAAACGCCGGCACAGCGAGCGCGCACACCATCGCCACGAGGCAGGCGAACGGCATCAGGACAGGGGGAACGCGGGACATACACGCGTAGTCGGCATTCGGGCAGAGCGCCTTGAACGCTGTGCAAAAACCCTTGCATCGCGCTCAGTTACTCGGTGTAGAGCTCCTCGGCGAGGTCGCTCAGGCCACCAGCCGCGAGATGCACGATGCCGATCGCCAAGGTGTAGTCCATCGCGCGCGGGCCGATCAGCCCCACCATGCCGAGCGGCCGCCCGCCGGCCCCGTAGGAGGCGCCGATCACGCTGAGTCGGTGCAGCTCGGGAATCGCGTTCTCGCCGCCGATCCGCACGTTGACCGAGCGGCTGCTGCGCAGCTGGAGCGTCGCGAGGCCCGGCTCGGCGATCGGGCGCAGGGCCTCGAGCAGGCGGCGTCGCTCGTCGAGCATCGCCACGAGCTGCAGCACGCGCTGCACGTCGCTGCCGAGCTCGGCCAGGACGGGTGCCGAGCCGCCGACGAGCAGCTCCTGCGAGTCGCCCTCCAGCTCCTGGAATGCGGGCGTCACCAGCGACAACATCGCGCGCTCGAGCGGCGCGAGCCCCGTGCCGGCGAGGCGTTGGCGCACGAGCGACTGGCCGATCGAGAGGCCGGCAACCTGCTCGTTGAGGTACTCCCCCGCCCAATCGACGAGGCCGGGGTCGACGGGCGATTCGGTCGGCACGACGTGGCGCACGACGTCGCCCGCGGCGGTGATGACGACGACCATCAGCATCGTCGGCTGGATCTGGAGCACCTCGACGTGGCGGATCACGGCGCCGCTGGCGCGGGGTGCGGTGATGACGGCGAGCAGGCCGGTCGCGTCGGCGAGCTGCTGCGTCGTCGCACGCAGCGCCTCGTCGATCTGCGTGACGGGATCTTCCTTCGTCGTGATCGCACCCTGGCTGCGGGCGATGACCGCGCCGTCGTGGACGTCGAGCAGCTGGTCGACGTAGAGGCGATAGCCCGTGTCGGTCGGCACACGGCCGGCCGAGGTGTGCGGGTGCTCGAGCAGGCCGAGCTGCTCGAGGCGCCCCAGCTCATAGCGCACGGTCGACGCCGAGGCATCGATCGCACCGCAGTCGACGAGGGCGCGCGAGCCGACGGGACGACCCGAGGCGTGGTGTGCTTCCACCACGGCCTTGAGGATCAGTGCTTGTCGTTCGGTCAGCTCCACGCCTGCATTGTGACAGGCACCCAACGATCAGGGGTCGAGCAGCAGCCCGCCGACCGTGCCCTGCAGCATGCGACCGCGTCGATTCAGCCGCAGCTCGACGGTCCCGCGCAGCGTGCCATCGGCGTCACCCACCGGCAGCGCGGTGCCCAGCTCGAGCTCCATCACGCGCTCCAGCCCGGCGCCGTCGACGATGCCGTCGGCAATATCGGATGCCTCGATCCGCACCGCCTGGTCGAGCCGCAACGCCAGCATCACGCGCTCGAGCCGCGCCGTGCGCTGGTCGATCTCCTCGATCCGCGCCGGCGGCAGCTCCCCCGCCTCGACGGCCTTGAGCCAGCGCGGCACGTTCGGCAGGTTGGCCCGGCGCACGCGTGATCCATCGGCATGCGCGCGCGCTCCGACGGCGCCGACGCCGACGGCCAGCCACGTATCGGCGTGCCAGTAGGCGAGGTTGTGGCGGCAGCGCTCCTGCTCGTCGCGCGCGAAGTTCGCGGTCTCATACCACCACCAACCTGCCTCCTGGAGGCGGTCGATGACGAAGTCGTAGTGCTCGTCGGCGGCCTCGCCGAGCGCCGTCGCAGCATCGGTTCCGAAGCGATGCGCGAGCCGCGTGCCGGGCTTGAGCTCCAGCTCGTAGGCGGAGAGGTGGTCGGGCTCCAGCTCGAGCGCCGCCTCGAGGTCGCGCGCGAGATCCTCGTCGGTCTGCCCCGGCACCGCCCAGATCAGGTCGAGCGAGAGCCGCTCGATGCCCGCCGCGCGCAGCTGCCGCACCGCGCCGCGCACCGTCTCGGGATTCGCCCGCCGCTCCAGCGCCTCGAGCACGTGCGCCGAGAACGACTGCGCACCGAGCGACACGCGTGCGCCGGCAGCAGCCAGCTGGTCCGCCAGCCGCTCGTCGACCGTCTCGGGATTGCACTCGAGCGTCAGCTCCGCTCCGGGCGCCTGCACGCTCGCCAGCCACGCCAGCAGCTCGCCCATCGCCTCGGGCTCGAGCAGGGTCGGTGTGCCGCCACCGACGAAGATCGTGTCGAAGCCGCCCTCGGGTGCGCCGCCCTGCAGCGCGAGCTCACGCTGCAGCGCTGCGACGTACCGGCCGTGCAGCTCCGGGCTGCGGCTCGTCGTGACGAAGTCGCAGTAGCCGCAGCGATGCGCACAGAAGGGCACGTGCACGTAGAGGCTGCGGGTGGGAGTGATCACCGATGGATCGTATCGCCTTCGCTCAGTCAGGCAGGTCGAATGCCATCACCGGCGGCTGGCTGCCCTCCGGAATGGCGTACAGCCCGCGGCCATCCGACCGGAACGCGACCGACTCCGCCTTGGGGGCCGCCATGCGCAGCCGCGGCGCGCGCGCCAGCGCCTCGACGAGCGATTCGCCCTTGACGCGGTCCCACAGCAGCACCTCCCGCTTCGTCCGCACCGAGACGCGCAGTCCGTCGGCAGATACGGCGCCTCCGGTGGCCAGCGGGCCGATATCGAGGGTGCCCGCTGCGACGAGCGTGGTCGATCCGGATTCGAGCGCGTCGCGCGTGGCGGTGAACACCTCGGCCACGCCGTCGGTCTTGGTCACGATCACCACGTCGCCGCGTACCGGGTCGACGAGCAACGTCTCGGCATTGCGGGCTCGACCGTCCGGGTACTGCAGGTCGATGCGCTCAGCGGCGACCCGCGCGTCGCGCAGGGTCGGCTCGGGCAGCCGATGGAGCTGGATGGAGCTGCGCTCGAGTGCGTTGTCGCCGATGTCTGCGAGGTACAGCCACGCCGCGTTGCCCGCACTGCGTGGGCCCGGGCCCACGGCGATGTCCTCGGCGTCGATCGTCGCAACGCCGGCGAGCTCGATCTCGGCAACGACATCGCCCAGGTGGGTGAGCGCGAACACACGTGCGGAGTCACCCGAATCGTTGTGCACCCAGAGGATGTCCGGCGATGCCGCCGAGCCTGCCGCGCCGGAGATCTCCAGGAGCCGACGGTCGTGGACCTGGCCCACCTTGCTCCAGCCAGCTGGAGTCGCGATGCCGGAGCCGCCGGTCGGGGGATCGCAGAGCGCGAGCATCGGTGCGAAGGCACGCCCGGACCAACGCGGACTGGATGCCGGCGCTGTGGCTGTGACTGCAAGCTGCACGTGTTTCCCCTTCGACGCCCGACAGGACCCCCTCGGCGCTGCCAGCCCGAACCTACACGCCGGACCATCCGACGGCAGGACGGAATTACTTCTTGTCGGAGTCAGCCGAGTCGATGTCGAGCACGGACAGGAAGGCTTCGGCAGGGATCTCCACGCTGCCGATCATCTTCATGCGCTTCTTGCCCTTCTTCTGCTTCTCGAGCAGCTTGCGCTTCCGGGAGATGTCGCCGCCGTAGCACTTGGCGAGCACGTCCTTGCGCTTGGCCTTGACCGTCTCGCGGGCAATGATCTTGGCGCCGATGGCGGCCTGGATCGGCACGTCGAAGAACTGGCGCGTGATCTTCTTGCGCAGCGCCTCGACCAGCGCCTTGCCCTGGTAGTAGGCCTTGTCCTTGTGGCAGATCAGGCTGAGCGCGTCGATCTTCTCGTGGTTGAGCAGGATGTCCAGGCGCACGAGGTCGCCCGGCTGGTGCTCGTCCATGTCGTAGTCGAAGGAGGCATAGCCCTTCGTCCGGCTCTTGAGCTGGTCGAAGAAGTTGAGCACGATCTCCGCGAGCGGCAGGAAGTACTTGAGCTGCACCCGGTTCTCGCTCAGGTACTGCATGTCGATGAAGGTGCCGCGCTTGTCCTGCGTCAGCTCCATGACCTGGCCGACGAACTCCTTGGGCACGATGACCGTCGCCTTGACGATCGGCTCGAGGATCTCCTCGTAGGCGCCGCTGTCGGGCATGTCCACCGGGTTGCGGACGATCGTGTACTCGGTCTCGTGCTTCGCGCGGATCATGTACTGCACGTTCGGCGGCGTCGCGAGCAGGTCGAGGTCGTACTCGCGCTCGAGGCGCTCGCGCACGATCTCCATGTGCAGCAGGCCGAGGAAGCCGACGCGGTAGCCGAAACCGAGGGCGTTCGACGTCTCGGGCTCGAAGGCGAGTGCCGCGTCGTTGAGCTTGAGCTTCGAGAGCGCGTCGCGCAGCTCGGGATACTGGGCAGCTTCGATCGGGAAGAGTCCGCAGAAGACCATTGGCTTGATCTGCTCGTAGCCCTCGAGCGGCTCGGCGGCCGGGCGGTCGCGCGCGGTGACGGTGTCACCCACCGACAGGTCGGCGAGGTCCTTGAGGCCGGTGATGATGTAGCCGACCTCGCCGGGGCCGAGCTCGTTCGTCGGCACCATCTCCGGAGAGAAGCAGCCGATCTCGTCGATCTCGCAGTTGATGCCGGCCTGCATGACGAGCGCGCGCTCGCGCTTCTTCAGCGTGCCGTCGATCATGCGGATGAAGGTGATGACGCCGCGGTACTGGTCGAACTTGGAGTCGAAGATCAGCGCGCGCGGCGGGCGCTGCGCGAGCGGCAGCTCGATCTCCGGGTCGGGGTCCGGCGGCGCGGGCATCTTCGTGACGATCGCCTCGAGCACCTCTTCCATGCCGAAGCCGGTCTTGGCGCTGATGCGCAGGATCCCATCGGGATCGTCGCCGGTGAGGTCGGAGACCTCCTTGGCGACACGGTCCGGGTCGGCGGCCGGCAGGTCGATCTTGTTGATGATCGGCACGATCTCGACGTTGTTGTCGAGCGCGAGGTAGGCGTTCGCCAGCGTCTGGGCCTCGATGCCCTGCGCGGCGTCGACCACGAGCAGCGCGCCTTCGCACGCGGCGAGCGAGCGGCTGACCTCGTACGTGAAGTCGACGTGGCCGGGCGTGTCGATCAGGTTGAGCTGGTACTCCAGCCCGTCACGGGCGGTGTACATCACGCGCACCGGGGCGCTCTTGATCGTGATCCCGCGCTCGCGCTCGATGTCCATCGAGTCGAGCAGCTGCTCCTTCATCTCCCGCTCCGCGACGGTCGACGTCATCTGGAGGATCCGGTCCGCCAGCGTCGACTTGCCATGGTCGATGTGGGCGATGATCGAGAAGTTGCGTATGCGGGAGGGATCGGCGGCCATGCGTGAAGGGCCATCCTACAGTGCGGCGACTGCGGAGCGTGGTGCCTTCGTCACATCTCGCGTGGTCACGGCATCTGGAGCACGGCGCGCACGAGCAGGTCGACGCGCGCCTGGGCGCTCGTGACCGCCTCGATCCCCGGCATGGAGCCCGAATCGACTGTGGTCAGCAGGCTCTTCATCGCCTTGTGCGCGTCGCTGGCGAAGTTCACTCGACCACCGATCGCACCCTGCGCAGCGCGGGTGTTGAGCTGCTTGACCGCAGCGCCGACGGTCTTGAACGACTCCTGCGCCAGCGGCAGGGCGTCGTCGCCGAACTTGGCAAGGCCCTTCGCGGTCTTGAGCGTCTCCCCCGCAGTGAATGCGAGCGCCTTCGCAGCATTGAGCGTCATCGACATCTGGTGTTCCCCCTGATCATGTGCGCGCTCGGGGTCCCCACCACGAGCTGCCTTCTCCGGAGTATCGAAGGTCGTGGGCGGGTCGTTGCAGCGTGCACGCTCGGGCCGACCTGCGCGCCGGATTCAGCGCTTGTCGCGCGCCGCCGCCGAGGCCAGCGTGCTGCGCGCGTCCGCTTCCGAGCGCTCCATCGCAGCTGCGCGGGCGGCATCGGGGATGTCGTCGCGGCTCTCCTCCCCGCGATCCATCGTCACGAGGAAGTAGGTTACGCCGAACAGGACGATCACGGTGTCGACGCCCATCATGATCCCGCCGGCGATCTGCTGGTCGGTGATGATCGACATGCCGTACTCGCGCGCCCGATCGCCGTAGGTACCGTAGATCTGGCGCGGCCAGATGATCAGCAGGATGCCGAGGATGCCGCCGACCATGCGCGCAGCGAAGACGTAGGCGGCCTTCCAGAACCGACCCTCGGTGCGGTGGTGGGTCGGATCCAGCAGTGGCCACCAGGCGAGGATGCCGGTGAACGCGAAGGTGATGTGCTCGAGGTCGTGGACGAGTCGATTCGTCAGCGCCGCCTCGTAGAGCGGCGGCGCGTGCCACGCGAAGAGCGTGACGAGCCAGACGGTGAGCGCGACGAGCGGGCGGCGCAGCCACGCCCAGAAGCGGCGCAGCAGTGTCAGTCGCGCGAAGGTGACGAGCACGCTGCGCGGCCAGAAGAAGTAGAGCAGCGGGGCGCGCGCGCCGTAGAGCAGCAGCGGCGCGGGCAGGTCGGCGATCAGCATGTGCTGCGCCATGTGCAGCGAGACGAGCGCGTGCTCGCCGACGGAGTCGACGAAGGTCTGCGTCGCTATGAGGACCAGCCCGAGCCCGAGGAAGTAGGAGACGCGCTGGCCCATGCCGATGTGGCGCCCGCGCTCCGCCAGGATCGAGCAGGCGCGCAGGTACAGCAGCGCGGCGGCGAGCACACCAAGCAACGGAATCAGCGACGGCGCGAACAGCTCCGTCTCGACACCGAGGAATTGGAAGGTGGGACCCATCGCGGAGAGCGTAGCGAGTTCCGCGTCAGCGTGGGACGGCAGGAGACGCGTCAGTGCGCCGCGCTGACTGTCTCGTGCAGCGGAGGTCCGGTCGGCGGCGGCTCGCGCGACCGATCTTGGTGATCGGGTGGCCCACGGCGATCATGGGCGGTGAGCGACGATATGTGGTCTCCGACCGCCCATGATCGAGATGGCCTTCACACCGGCACCTGCAGGTCGGAATCAGTGCGGCACGTCGACGGACTTGCGTGGCTGATCGCGTGACGGCTCGCCGCGCCGAGCCGAGTCGGCGAGCATCTGGCGGCGCAGGGCTGCCTGCTTGCGGCTCGTGCGCGCGCCGGCCCAGGCAGCCGGGACGGCGAGCACGAGCTGGACGGGAATGAAGGGCGCCATCTTCGTCGAGAGGAATGCCATGCCGACGAGCGCGACGATGCGGGCGATGCCCCACGCCACGGCGATCGGCAGCGCACGCGCCTTGGTCAGCGCGGCGACGAGGCCGCCACCCCAGAAGTCGGCGACGAGGAAACCGGCGATGGCGACGACGATGCTCGTGTCGCGCGCCGCCCCACCTGAGAGCTCGAGCACCCAGACTCCCAGTGCGGCGAGGCCGAGGCCGACCGGCAGCATGACGAGGCTGACGAGCAGCGCTGCCAGCAGCAGGCGCGGCGGGACGCGTGGCACGCGGAAGCCGCTGCCCTCGTCGGATGATTCGGTGTCGTCGATCACGATGTCACTGGCTCGGGTCGTCATGGCGTCTCCTCACTCGTTCCTCTTCGGCGCAGGCTGCGGAGCAGGCCCCGTCGCACCACGCCCAGCTGCGCGCCGAGCGCGAGGTATATCGGAGCGGCGACCGCCAGCGCGGCAGCCAAGCCACCGAGCGCGGCGAGGAAGGAGGTGCCGAGCAGCTCGGTCCAGCCGAGCCAGGCCAGCCACGCGATGCCGATCGCGACGACCGCGGCGAGCAGCGTGCCGAGCCCGACGACCACGGTGCGCCGCGTGCCGAGCGGGTCCGTGCGCGAGCGCAGCATCGCGTACAGCAGCACGACGCCGACGAGGTTGGCGATGCTGGTCGCGAGCGCGATGCCGAAGACGCCGTACTCCTCGCGCAGCGCGAGCAGGGCGATGAGGTTCACCACGAGCGTGGCGGCGCTGACGATGCCCGGCAGCCAGACGGCGCGCAGCGAGAACAGGGAGCGCACGAGCAGCAGCGACAGGCCATTGAAGGTGAGCCCGATCGAGAAGGCGACGAGCGCGAGCGCGACGCCGTCGGTCTGGGCCGCGTCAAACTGGCCGCGCTGGTAAAGCACGCGGGTGATCGGTTCGGCGAAGACGCCCACGAAGACGCTGCTGGGCACGAGCAGCATGAGGATCTGGCGCAGCCCACCGTCGACCGTCTCGGCAAAGCCGCGCGTGTCGCCGCGCGCCTGCATGCGTGCGAGCACGGGGAACACGACCGTGCTCACGGCCACCGAGAAGATCCCCTGCGGCAGCATGTAGATGCGGAATGCCTTGTCGAGCAGCGCTGGCCCCGCCCCCGCTTCGAGCCCCGCGACGAGGTCCGATGCGTCGACGCTCGCCGCCAGCAGCGTGCCGATGAACTGCTGCACGTTGATCAGTCCGAGGCTGATCGTGATCGGCAGCATGAGCACGAAGATCTCGCGCACGCGCGGGTCGCGCCACGTGACGCGCAGCGACAGGTGCCCGCCCAGGCCGCGCAGCCACGGCACCGGCAGCACCGCCTGCACGACCGTGCCGACCAGCGTGCCGATCGCCAGCAACCAGATCCGTGCGGTGTCGCCGGTGTCGAACTCGACGTAGGCGATCACGAGCGAGATGAGGATGACCGCGTTCCAAGCGACGGGCGCGAGCGCGGCAGCGCCGAAGCGGTCGTGCGTGTTGAGGATGCCGACGACGACCCCCGACAGCGCGAGGATCAGCACGATCGGCAGCAGCAGCCGCGTCAACCCGACCGTCAGCTCCTTGTCCGGTGCGCTGAACGTTGTGACGAACGGCTCGACGATCCACGGCGCCGCGATCATCGCGATGACGGTGAGCGGTCCGAGCACGGCGATGAGGATGCCGCAGACCGCGCCGGCGACCCGCCACGCACGCTCCTGCTCCCCGTTCTCGCGCAGGTCCGAGAAGACCGGAACGAACGCGCCGCTCAGCGCGGAGTCGGCGACGAGCGAGCGCAACAGGTTCGGAATCTGGTTCGCGACGACGAACGCGCTGTAGGAGCTCGTCGCACCGATGATGGCCGACGTGACGATCTCGCGAAGCAGCCCTGCGACGCGGGAAAGCGCCGTTGCGGCACTGAAGAGGATGGTTGCCGCACGGATCCGGCGCCGCTCGGTGGCGGCAGGATGCTCGGTGGTGTCGGCGGGCCCATCCACGAGCCGAGGAGTATCGCAGGCGCATCGCGCACCGGATCCTGATACGATGCCGTGGTTCGCTGGCGCGCGGATCGAACCGCCGCGCCACGACCACCGGAAACTTGACGCCCCCTCGAAAGGCCAGAAGCCCACATGGCAAACATCAAGCAGCAGAAGAAGCGAATCGGAACCGCCCAGCGACAGCGCCTGGAGAACCTGCGCTACCGCTCGACGGTCAAGACGCTCTTCAACAAGCTCCAGGCAGCAGTCGACACCGGCGAGCGCGAAGTCGCCGAGAAGACGCACAAGGAGCTCGTGAGCCTGCTCGACCGAGCCGCCTCGCGCAGCTCGCTCCACCGCAACACCGCGTCGCGCCGCAAGGCCCGCGCCGCTCGCATCCTGCTGCAGGAAGCCAAGACGGACGCAACGACGATCCGCAAGGCCAAGAAGAAGGCAGCTCCCGTCGCCCGCAAGCCGAAGGCCGACGCAGCCGCCAAGAAGCCGGCAGCGAAGAAGGCTCCGGCCAAGAAGGCCGAGGCCGACGCACCCGTCGAGGAGCCCGTCGTCGAGGAGACCCCCGAGGCCAAGGCTGCCGACGAGACTCCCGCCGAGGAGACCCCCGTCGTCGCCGAGCCCGTCGTCGAGGAGACCCCGGACGACGCTCCGGCGGACCACACTCCCGAGGCTGACGCGCCCGCTGAGGACGCCAAGGACTGAGCCACTCGCTCAACCTGTCATTTCCGAAGGGCGTCCCATGTGGGGCGCCCTTCGTGTCTTCGTGACCAGGTTGGTCGGGTTGGCGTGGGGTGCGGGTGGGGCGACTTCGACAGGCCGTGCCCGAGCGCTCGCATCCTGCTCGCGGCTCCTCGGGCCCTCTCTCGGACTTCGTGTCCTCGAGAGCCTGTCTCAGCCGCCCCACCCGCACCCCAACCCACCCCGCGTCGATGTTCTCAGACCGGACGGCCCCGGATGCTCGCGATCTAATATTCACACCGCGCCTTCAGTTTCGTTCGGGTACTGTCGAAACTGCCAGTCCCGCTTCGCTTCACCAAGGACTGCCCGTTCATGAACCCCAGCCTGCGCCACCGCACCATCGATGTCCTGGCGGTCGCCGCCGCCGTCCTCCTCTTTGGCGCTCCCACGGTCCTTGCAGCCGATGTCGCCGCGGATCCATTCCGCGAGGATGCAACGTTCTCGCAGGGCATCGTGGTGGCGGAGCTTGGCGGCGATTCGAACCCTGGCTCGCTGGTGCATCGGCCAAGTGGCGGATACTTCTTCGCACAGTCCGGCGGAGCTGTCGTGGCAATTTCGAGCTCGGGAAAACTCGATACGACGTGGGGTATGCGCGGCAGGTCGGTGCCACTGATGGTGGGGTCGCGGCTCCTCTCGGCCCGACAGGATGGTTCGGCGCTGGTCGTGAACGACAGCGATTCGCAGATCTGGGCGATCGGCGCCTCGGGCTCGGTGCTCTGGAAGACGACGGCCCCCTCGAACGGCGGCACATTCGTGCCCAGTGGCGATGGCGCCCAGCTCGTCTGGGGGCAGGAGAGCCGGAGCGTCGGCATCGAAGGCCTCATCGTCCGGGTGTCGACGATCGACCCGGCGGGCGCCGTGACGGGTGAGCCAACGACGCTACGCCCCTTCTCGCCGATTCGTCCAGCAACGACCAACGGCTCCAACTTCAGGGCCGCCGGTTCGACTGCATTCGCGACCCACGTCATCGCATCGCCCGACGTGGCTGGGAGCGCGGGTACGTGCACCGTGACATCGGCGGTCGGATCCGGCTGCCGGATCGAGGTCGCCAGGCTCAGCGCCGGCTCGGTCGCCCCCTGGAACGGCACCACGCCGAGCCTGGCAATTGACATGCCGACCTACCAGACCGGCGCCCTCCCGCGCCTGAGCACTACTCCCTTCGGGTCGTTCCTGACGTACTCCCTCTCGGGCTCCCTGCGCCTGGATCTCGACCTTCGGGAGGCGACTGCCGGAGCGCTTGGCGCGCCAACCAGGAACACCCCCTTCGCCCTGGGCGATGGCGGTATCCTCGACGTGGACCTCACGGCAAGGACGGTCTCGTGGGGTCGACGCGGCGGCGCGATGACCCGTCGAGGTGGTGACGCGACGATCGCTGCGATCGATGATCGAGGCCGGGCATGGCTGACCATCTGGGATGGCGGGAAGATCACGCTGCGGCGAACCTGCTTCGTCGACCCGTCGTGCACGGGCCGCGCCACGACCAAGCTGCGCGTGGGCACGAACAGGGCGGACATCCTGCGCGGCACGTGGCTGGACGACACGCTTCGCGGTGTTGGCGGAGCGGATCGGATCGACGGTGGCCCGTCGGATGACGTCATTGACGGGGGGCTCGGCAACGACGCCATCATCGGCGGCGACGGGCGGGACATCCTGCGCGGTGGAGCCGGCAATGACGTGATTCGTGCAACCGACCGCCAACAGGACACGGTGAACTGCGGCCCCGGTCGCGATACGGCCTTCGTCTCCTCCTCCGACAAGGTAGTCGGGTGCGAGCGGGTAGTGCGCGGCGCGTAGCCGACAAGAACCGACCTACACGAGTTCGAGCAGGCCACGCTCCAGCACCACACGTGCCCCGGCATTGCTGTCCTCACCGATGCGCCCACCGAGGGCGTTGGCGCCCTTGAGCTCGGCATCGAGCATGGCGATGCGGGCGAGCGCTGCGTCGACCTGTGCGGTCTTGACTTGCTGCGCCTGCTGGACGACCTTCTTGGCGGCCCACTGGTTGGCGCCGCTGGCGACGAGCGCGTCGAGCGCCATGCCCGGGCCCATCTTCTGGAGCAGGTGGTGGGCGTCGTTGACCTGGCGAAGGTGGCGACCGAGCGCGCCGACGAGGCGCACCGGGTGCTCGCGCTGGCCGAGCAGCTGCTCGACGAAGCGCAGGAACTTGGCGCGGTCACGCTTGGCCCAGGCATCGCCGAGCGCCCAGACTTTCTCGTCGGTGACGCGGGTGGCCATCTCGTCGATCATCGCGGTGGTGACCGGATCGGTTCCCGCGTAGATCGCGATCCGCTCGATGTCGGTGCGCAGCCGGGCAAGGTCGTTGCCGTCGAGCTCCTTCACCGCGCGCGCATCGTTCGGGTCGATGCCGCAGCACAGCTCGATCAATCGCTTGATCGCGGC
>JAOPYV010000010.1 GCA_025964435.1 Thermoleophilia bacterium
GCCGCGAGGCCGGTCCAGTAGGCAGCGACCCGGCGCGCGAGCTCGTCACTCGGGTAGCTGACACGCACGGCGCCGACCGCGCGGCCACCGCTGGTGACGGGGACGGCGACGAAGAGCAACGGGTGGCCCAGCGTCGCGGAGTCGCGCTCGCCGGATGCGACCTGTCCGCCGAGCGCGCTGGCGATCTCGGGGCGGGTGGAGAAGTCGCGGTCGAGCTCGACGTCGGTGGCGTCCTCACCGGTGTCGACGACCGAGCGGCCGGCGGCGTCGACGACGAGCACGCGGGCGCCGGACTCCTGGCCATAGAGCTCGAGGCGGGCGGTCAGGGCGGCGATCGCGCGGGACGTGGCAACGACATCGGGCGTGGCGGCGCGCGCGCTCAGGGCACTGTCGGCCTGCGACGCCGCGGCGACGGCATCGCGCTCGATGCGGCGCATCAGGTCCTCGCGCTCGGAGCGCTGGTTGACGACGCCCAGTGGCACGATCAGCAGGGCGAGCACGACGGCCGCGACGCCGAGGAAGCCCGTGAGCAGGCGCCAGGTCATGGCGCTGCGACCAGCCGGTATCCGATGCCGCGGATCGTGTCGATCTGGACCTGGTCGCCCAGCTTGCGGCGCAGCGATGCGACGTGGACGTCGACCGTCTTGGTCGAGCCACTCCACGAGGTGTTCCACACGTCGGCGAGCAGCTGCTCGCGCCCGTAGGCGGCGCCGGGCCTGCGCGCAAACGCGACGAGCAGCTCGAACTCCGTCGGTGTCAGCTCGACCTCGCTGCCGGCGACGCTGACGCGGTGCGCGCGCAGGTCCACGACGAGCACTCCGAGCTGGAGTGCGTCGTCGTCGACTACGCTGGCGCCGGTCACCGCGGCGGCTGCCTGGGTGCGGCGGGTGACGGCGTGCATCCGCGCCAGTAGCTCGCGCACGCCGAAGGGCTTGACCAGGTAGTCGTCGGCGCCGAGCTCGAGCCCGAGCACCTTGTCGATCTCCTCGCCACGTGCGGAGAGGATGATGATCGGGACAGTGGATCGTGCGCGCAGTGCGCGGCAGACGTCGAAGCCGTCGATGTCGGGCAGGCGCAGGTCGAGCAGCACCAGCTCCGCCTCGGGCGCTGCGAGCGCCGACGCCCCGTCGGGGGCGTGGTGCACCTCGTGCCCCTCGCGCTGCAGCGCCGCGACCAGCGGCTCGGCGATGGAGGGTTCGTCTTCGACCAGCAATACACGCATCGTGGTCATCGTACCCAGATCCTGCGACCTGCCCCGCCTCGAACATTCGTGCGTGCAGGGTCTTTGCCAGACCTTTGCCAAGCCCGGCAGCTCCCTTGGTCATTCCAGCGCCCGACCGCAACGCTGCGCTCGTAGCGTGATGGTTGAACCCGAGAAGGAGGCACACCATGGACCGCAAACACCTGATCCTCCCGGCAACGCTGCTCGCCGGCAGTGCGCTGCTCGGTGGTCGAGCCCTGCTGGACTCGCTGCCGACCGGCCCCGAGCCGAGCGAGTCGGTCGCGTCGCTGGTCGAGACCACGACCACGACCGGCACCGTCGAGGACGAAGTACGGACACGCACGGCGCAGCTGGATGCCGACGAACGCGCCATCGACGCGGCCGCACGCCAGAAGCCCCCGGCCGTCGCTCCCCTGCAGACCAATGGGGTGAGCGGCACGAGCGGACCCGGAGGCGGCGGAACGTCGGGCGGAAACTCCGGCCCCGGTAACGGCACCGTGACCGCTCCCCGTGCTGCCGACGGTCACGGCGGCAGCGGCAGGGACCACGCCGAGGACGGACCGCACCGCGGCGGCGTTGACGACGATCGCGACGAGGACAGCTTCGACGACGTCGATGACGTCGACGACGACAGCCGTGGCGAGAACCGTGGCCCTGGCGGTGGAGGCGGCGATGACGACTGACGCCCGAACCGTCGCTCGGCTGTGGGTCGTGGCGCTGACATCGGCGCTGCTGGTCGCGGTCTGGGCGGTGCTCGCACGGACGCCATTCCCGGCGCCCCCGAGCCCGCCCGCCGCCGAGCAGCGCGCCGCTGCAGCGCGCGACCCGCGCCTGGTCGCACTCGACCAGCGGGAGCAGGCCCTGCGCCGTCGCGCCGTGCTCGTGCAGGCGCAGCGCGAACGGGCCTTCGCGACCTATCGCGCGCAGCTCACGGCGCGCAACCAGCAGGCGGCGCGGCTGGCCGCTACGCCGCGCATCTCGATCTCTTCGAGCAGCGGCGGCAGCCAGGCGGCAGCGCCGGCCGCGCCAACCACGACGACGAGGAGCTCCTGATGCACACCGCGCTCGCCCCCACCTCGCCCACCACGCACGTGCACTTCCCGGCGATGGGCACCGACATCGACATCCACCTGGACTGCGCCGATGGTCCGCGCACACGCGGCATGGTCGCGATGGCGCGCCTCGAGCTGGAGCGGCTGGCAGCGATCTTCAGCCGCTTCGAACCGCAGTCGGAGCTGTCGCAACTCAACGCGACCGGCAGCTGCGCCTGCTCGCCCGAGCTGATCCTCGTGCTGGAGCTGGCGCTCGCCGCACGCGTGCGCTCAGGCGGCAGCTTCGATCCCTGGATCCTGCCGGCGCTGCTCGCTGCCGGCTACGACCGCACATTCCGCGACGTGCAGCGCGCGCCGCGTCCGAGCCGCCCCGCCGTGCCGGCACGTGGCGACGCGACGCTCGACTACGCGACGAACACCGTCACGCTGCAGGGCGGCCAGCTCGACCTGGGTGGCATCGCCAAGGGCTGGATCGTCGATCGGCTGGCGACGCTGCTCGCCGAGCACGCACCGGTGCTGGTCGATGCAGGCGGCGACATCGCCTGCACGCCACGCCGCTCCGGCGCGCCGTGGCTGATCGGCATCGACGGGATCGACCTCCAGCTGGAGATGGACCACGGCGGCATCGCGACGTCGGGCGTGGACCGTCGCCGCTGGACCGACCCGCGCTCGGGCCGTGAGCTGACGCACGTGATCGACCCCGCGACGGGTGCACCCATTACCTCCGACCTGCTGCGCGTCACCTGCTGCGCGGTCAGCTGCGCGGAGGCTGAGGTGGCGGCGACCAGCATCCTCGTCGCCGGCAGCGCAGGCGCACATCCAATGGCCTGCCGCTTCGGCGCACCGTACATCGCACTGACACGCGACCGGAAGATCCTCCAGGAGGGACTGACATGACCGAGGCCGACCTCCCCACCGCGTGGCTGCTCGCGCGCTCGAGCGGCATCGTCGCCTACGTCGCCCTGACCCTCGCCGTCGTCGCCGGCCTGACGCTGCGCACCCGGCTGCTCGGGCGCGCCGTGCCCCCCGCCGTCGTGACGCAGGTGCACCGCACGCTGTCATTGGTCGGGCTCAGCTCGGTGCTGCTGCATGCTGGCCTGATCGCCGTCGACACGGAAGTCGACGTGCCACTCATCTCACTGTTCGTGCCCGGGCTCGCCGGTTACCGGCCGCTCGCGACCTCGCTCGGCGTCGTCGCGCTCGAGCTGTGGCTGCTGATCCACCTCTCGTTCCGGCTGCGGGGGCGGATCGGCGTGAAGCGCTGGCGCGCCCTGCACTTCATGACCTTCCCGACCTGGCTGCTCGCCGCAGGTCACGGCGTGCTGGCCGGCACCGACAGCGCACAGCCTTGGATGCGTGCGCTCTACCTCGGCTCGATCGCGATCGTCGCCGGACTCATGCTCGTGCGCGCCGGCTCGGTCCCCGCGCGGCGCCCCGCACCCAAGCCGACCCCAGCCGTTCCACCCACCACCCCCATCACGACAGGAGGCACACCATGAAGAACATCTGGCGCATCGATCTGGACCTCGCGCTCTGCAGCGGCATGGGCGACTGCGCGCGACTCGCACCGGAGGTGTTCGAGCTCGGACCCGACGGCCTCGCCCACGTGCGGTCCGGCGTGACCGACGACCCCGCCGCACTCGACGCGGTTCGTGCCTGCCCGATGGCGGCGCTGCAGGCGTGGCGCGACGACACCGGGGAGCAGGTCGCATGAATACGCTCGACGAACCACTCGCCCCCACGGCCGCGATCGCCGTGATCGGCGCGGGCCTCGCTGGCTCGCGCTGCGCGACGGCGCTGCGGCGACACGGCCATCAGGGGCGCGTCCTGCTGATCGGCGACGAGCCGGTCGGCGCCTACGAGCGCCCGGCCCTCTCGAAGCAGTACCTCGCGGGGACGCGCGACGCGGCCGAGCTGTCCGTGGCCGGCACCTCGACCGACGCGTTGGCAGCTGCCGGCGTCGACGTGCGGCTCGGCGCCGCAGCCACCCGGCTCGCTGACGGCGTCATCGAACTCGACGACGGCGAGCTGGTCGAGGTCGGCGCGACCGTGCTGGCCACTGGGGCTGCGCCACGGCGACTACCGTGTGCGCCGCTCGGCGCGCGCGTGCACGAGCTCCGCAACCTCGCCGACGCGACCCGGCTCAAGGCGAGCCTCGCACCGGGCCAACACCTGGTGATCATCGGCTCGGGCTTCGTCGGCTCGGAGGTGGCGAGCACCGTTCGCGCCGCCGGCGTGCGCGTGACGCTGCTCGAGGCAGCGCCGATCCCGCTCGCCACCCGGATCGGCCACGTCGCCGGCCACTGGCTGGCACGGCGTTGGCGCTCGGCGGGGATCGAGCTTCGCTGCGGCGTCAACGTCGAACGGGTCGAGCCGCATCCCGACGGCAGCTGCGTCCAGATCGACCTCGCGGGAGCCGAGCCGCTCATCGCCGACCATGTGCTCGTCGCCGTCGGCACCGCCGCCAGCGACGCGCTGTTCCATGCGGCGTGGCCCGGCCACGGAACGGTCGGCGCCGGGATTCCGGTCGACGCACACGGGCGAACGCCGGTGCCGGGCGTCTGGGCGGTCGGCGATGTCAGCTGTCGCGCGAGCGCCAGCGGGGCTTCCCTGCGCGCCGAGCACTGGACCGACGCCGCCGTCAACGCCGAGCGGCTCGCCCGCGTGCTGACCGGCGCGGCGCTGCTGCCGGCACCTGCCGCCTACGCGTGGAGCGACCAGTTCGGGGTGCGGATCCAGGTCGCAGGACGGGTCGGAGGTGACCTGCCACACCAAATCGAGCATGATGGACCCGAGACCCTGCTCGTGCGCTACCTGCGCGAGTCGGGCGACCTGGCCGGGATGCTCGCCATCGGCTTCCCGGCCGACATCGCACGCTGCCGGACCCAACTCGCATCATGAGCCGATCGACCCGCATCGCACTCTGGACCGCCGCCGTGGTGATGCTGCTCGGCCTCGTCGCCGGCGGCGTCGCACTCAACCTGCGCGTGCTCTCACGCGAGGGCGACGCGACCGTCGGCACGCTCTCGCCCGTGGTCAGCCAGTCCGCAGCTGCCACTGGTGCCGCAACACCGCGCACGACAACCACACGGACCACGCCGCCGAAGACGGCCACCACGCCGACGCGCACCACACCGACGACGCCCCAGCTCCAGACGATCCCGCAGATCGACGACAAGGGCGGAGAGCGCGACGATGACGGCGGCGGCGATGACCGCGACTCGTCCGGCTCCGGCAAGTTCGGCGACGGTCGCCTCGACGACGACTGACGCCAACCCAGGGCTACTGCCCCGGCTGGACCTCGACCTGCAGCTCGACGGCGGAGGTGGCGCAGATGTCGCAGATGTCAGCAAGCCGGTTGATCGTCTGGTCCCATGCCTCGCTCGATGCGGCCAGCTTCTGCAGGCGGTCACGCCACCCGAGCGAGTGCGTCATCAGCTCCTGCTCGAAGCGGCCGGTGACTGCAACGATCACCTTGCGACGATCGAGCGGGTCAGGTCGGCGCTCGGCCCAACCCTGACGCGCGAGCCGATCGACCAGCGTCGTCAGCGCGGGGCGCGAGAGCGAGATGCGGCTGGAGAGCTGCGTCATCGTGCAGGCGCCGCCGTCATGCAGCAGCAGCATCGCGTTCATCTCGTTGGAGGACAGCCCGAGCGCAGCGCGCAGCTGCGCGATGTACTGCTCGGAGGCGGCCGCCAACCGCAGTGCGTGGCGCCACGTGTTGGCGGGTGCTCCGACCTCCACGGGCTGGGACGGGACATTCGGGTTCGCTGGGTCGTCATTTTGGTTCGTCATGTGGTGCTCCGGGGTGTGCTGTGCGCACGGGTATGGACGAGATCAGCTGCGGCGTGGCTCGCCGCCGGGCGGCGCGCGACCGCGGAGCTGCTCACGGAGCAACCAGCGATGGCCGATTGACGTCCTGTGCTCGACGACGCCCAGGCTGCGCTCGACCCAGCGCGGTCCATCGATCCCGGCCGCGGCGTGGAGGTTCTCGGCGACCGGCGCGCCGGCACGATTGCGCACCTGCGGCACCAGCTCGCCGCGGCCATCGCTGGCGGGCGGCTCGGCGCTGAGCGTTTGCGGATTGAACGGGATGTAGCGCCGCGTCAGGTGCGGCTCGGAAGGGATGAGCTGCACGAAGACGGCGACCGTCACCAACACGTACAACGTGGTCGCGCCGAGCGCGGCCAGAAGTCCCTGCGAACGTGTCGTGGAGTGGTGCATTGGCGCGAGTGTAGCTATCGCCTAGGACTGCCCGCACCGCGATGGTTTCTGCATCAAATAGGGTAACCCAGACGACACCACGAACGGGGCATGCGGCTAGTACAGATGGGGCGGAATTTCGCGTCCCCACGCCGATTCCGCCACAAGTACCTAGAAATTGTGGGTAGTTTTCGGACAGGCTCACAGGACGACACGTGCGCACGAATGACGCAGCGCGGCCCCCACCCGAGGGCAGGGGCCGCGCAGGTCGTGCAGTAGCTCACCGTGATCGGCGGATCAGGCGGGCTTCACCTCGAAGTCATCGAGGTGGCGGTGTGAGCCGAAGCGCCAGGCGGTGATCGAGACGATCAACGTCAGCACGAGACCGAGGGCGAGTGCCCAGCCGCCCCAGCCGATCGCGTCGGCGATGTCCTCGGGCTTGGTGCCCGTGGAGCGGGCGATGTCCGCGCGCGGCGTGTTGGCGGCGCTGGTCAGCGAGCTGCCGAGCAGGCCGCTCGCACCGTTGGTCCCGAGCCAGATGCCGATGCCCAGTGAGAGGCCCCACGCACCGAGCGCATGGTAGACAGCGCCACCGAGGCTGGTCCAACGGGTGTAGCGCCCGCCGATGTAGGAGCCGACGAAGGTGCCTCCGAGCGCGGCGATGATCGCCCAGCTGCCGAGCGCCGCTGCGATCTTGCCCTCGTCACCCTTGGCAACGTCGCCGCCGTCCTCGACCATCGCGCCTGCAGCGGCACCGATCGTGACGAGCAGCAGCGTGACACCGAGGCCGATGAGGACGGCGAGGGCGATGGCGCCCCAGTTCACGGTGCTGCGCAGGTGGGTCGGCACGACAGCTGTCGCACCAGTATCGAGTGTGGTCATGTATGGCTCCTGGGGAATGGATGGGTGGATGATGGCGCCACCTTCCCGCTCGCTCGGGCGGTGCCTGCCGCCGCGCGCAGGTCGTCGCGGAGATTTGCTAGGAATCGCAACGTGCGGCCCGAGCGAAAAAGTTCGCGAATCTCGCGACCTCGCTCCCCGGACACCGTTTTGTGCGAGTCGTCTCGGGCATCGATGAGAGCACCACCCCAGCCACGACGGAGGAGCCCCATGGGCCTGTCCCAACGACTTTCGATGCTGCTCAAGTCCAAGGCGAATCGCGCTCTGGACGAAGCCGAGGATCCACGCGAGACGCTCGACTACGCCTACACGCGCCAGCAGGAGCTGCTGCAGCAGGTGCGTCGCGGGCTGACCGACGTCGCCGCCTCGCGCAAGCGGCTGGAGCTGCAGGGCGAGGCGCTCAAGCAGGCCGCCGATCGGTTGCAGGAGCAGGCGGCCAAGGCGGTCGCTGCCGACCGCGAGGATCTCGCGCGCGAGGCACTGACACGCCGAGCCGGGATCCAGACCCAGTTCGCCGAGCTCGAGCGCCAGCACGCACAGCTGAGCACGGAGCAGACCAAGCTCGAGGATGCCTCGCGCCGCCTGCAGGCGAAGGTCGAGGCCTTCCGTGTGCGCAAGGAGACGATCAAGGCGACCTACACCGCCGCCGAGGCGCAGACCAAGATCTCCGAGGCGGTCTCCGGCATCTCCGAGGAGATGGGCGACGTCGGCCTGGCGATGCAGCGCGCCGAGGATCGCACCCAGCAGCTGCAGGCCCGGGCGGGCGCACTCGATGGGCTGCTCGCCTCCGGCGCGCTCGAGGACCTCTCGCAGTCGAGTGACCCGATCCAGCAGGAGCTCGATCGCGTGGCAGCCGGCAGTGACATCGACGCCGAACTCGCACGGATCAAGGGCGAGCTGACATTGACGAGTGGCGGAGACAAATCATGATCGTACGCATCCTGGGCGAGGGACAATTCGAGCTGGCCGAGTCCGAGATGGACTCGCTCAACGAGCTCGACGGCAGGCTGACGACCGCCGTGCAATCGGGCAACGAGGCGGTGTTCGAACAGAGCCTCGCGAAGCTGCTCGGGCGCGTGCGCGAGCACGGCGCTGCCTGCTCCGACGAGTTCCTCGGCGAATCGGACTTCGTGCTGCCGGCCGCCGAGACGACGATCGAGGAGGTCGTCGCGCTGCTGGCCGAAGACGGTCTCGTCCCGGGGTGATTGACGTGCGCCACCGTATTGCGGCGGCCGCGACCCTGCTGGCCACGGCCATCACGCTGACCTGTGCGTCCTCCGCGCCTGCCGCCTACGTCGATGACGTGGCGCAGGCGTGGGAGGACGATCCGGTCTACGTCGATCCGGACGAGCGCGCGGCGCTGTCAGCGAGCGAGGAGCGCGAACTCGAGCAGCAGATCGGCGAGGGCGACGAATCGGTCTACGTCGCGATCCTGCCCGAGGAGGCGCGCTCCGAAGGCGGCGGCACCACCGTCGGCGTGCTGCGCGAGCTGGCGCAGGAGCAGGGCTCGAACGCGACCTACGCCGCGATCATCGGCGGGCAATTTCGCGCCGGCAGCACCGACAACATCAACGCCGCCGACCTGGCCGAGGACGCCTTCAACGACAACCGCAGCGACGGCGTGCCCGCCGTGCTCGACGCCTTCGTGACGAGCGTGCAGCAGGCAGAGGCAGGCGGCGGCAGCTCGGGCGGCTCCTCCGGCAGCGACGGTGGCGGACCCGGCTTCCTCGGGCTGCTCTTTCCGCTGCTCTTCATCGTCGGGGGCATCCTGCTCGTGACACGGATCCGACGCCAGCGAACGGCCGTGTCGCGCGCGGCGAGCGAGCCCGCCCACATCGACGACATGGAAGTCGATGAGCTGCAGGAGGTCAATCGCGCGGCGCGCGGCGACCTGGTCGCACTCGGCGAGGCACTGCGCACGATGGACATCGAGATCCAGCTGCCCGATGCGCCCGGGCCGGCCAAGCAGCGCTACGTCGCAGCACTCGACGCGTACCAGAAGGTCTCCGCCGTGATCGATGAGGCTGACACGCTGCCCGAGCTGCGCCCAGTCTCGCGCGACATCGCACGCGGCCGCTACGCCCTCGACTGCGCCCGCGCCCTGCTCGATGGCAAGCCCGAACCCGAGCCGCGCGTCGCCTGCTTCTTCGATCCTCGCCACGGCACCTCCGTACGCGACGTGCAGTGGATCGGCCCAAAGAACGAATCGCTGCAGGTGCCGGCCTGTGAGATCTGCGCGGACCGCGTCGAGGCCGGCCGCCAGCCCGACACCCGCCAGGTCGAGATCCACGGCCGGAAGATGCCGTACTACGAGGAGCCGCAGATGGGGGGCTACTACGGCGGTTTCTTCGGCGGTGGCGGGGGCGGCGGCTCGCTCATCTCCGGCCTGCTGCTCGGCAACCTGCTCGGCGGTGGCGGCCTCTTCGGCGGCTCCGGCTGGAGCTCAGGCGGTGGCGGCGACAGCGGCTGGGGTGGCGGCGACTGGGGCGGCGGCGGCGATTTCGGCGGCGACTTCGGCGGCGGCGGCGACTTCTGAGCGAGGCCTTCGACGCGTGCGCCGGCTCAGTCCGCGCCGACCGGCTCACCCCCCGCCGACTGCCAGCGTGACGCCGCGTTCGGGCAGTGGTAGCCCCGCGTCGGCGATCTGCTGCATCAGACCGTCCGAGATGCGCGCTACCCGTTCGACGACGCCGTCGATGTCGGCGCGCACGCCCAGCCCCAGGTCGCCGTGCTCGAAGAAGTCGAATCGTGCGACCTCATCGACGACCGCAGCCAGGCGATGCAGCGAGTGGGGCAGGCCCTTGCGCAGCAGCGACGCCTCGTCCCAGTACGGGATCCGCACGTGGACATAGTCGTGGTGGACGGTCACGTCGAGGCCATCGGCGACCATCGAGATGCACCTGTCCTGCATGCTGCTGCCCTCGCGAATCGCCGCACCAGGCATCTGCGCCAGGATCGCCCCGGCGATGCGCCGCCGCTCGCTTCCGGCCATCATCGGCGCGGGCTTGGGGTCATCCCACTCCGGGACGCGGTCGGTGTTGAAGAAGTAGGCGTGTGACGGCATCTCAGCTCCAGTCGTTTCGCCGAGCCCTGTGCTCGTCGTTGACTGCAAGCCTCACCCAGCGCATGTGACGAGATGCGCGCGCACTGCAACGAATGCGTGACGAACTCCGGTCGCGGCCCTCGGGCTCGAAACAGCTGCGCCGCGATATTCGAAGTATCGGTGTATGGCGGATCAGGGGACCGGTCCGCGCGAACCCGGGGACACCAGATGACCATGCTCGGCCTTGCCGTCGGACACGCCAATGAGGTGCTGCGCCCGATCGCGCCCCTCCACGTCGCCGGGCAACGCTCGCTGACCGCCGTCAGGATCCGCACCGACAGCCCCGAGCAGGCGAGCGCAGCCTTCGACTCCATGCTCGAGCGCTTCAGCAAGCCCGACACCTGGTTCCAGTCAGCCGCGCATCCCCGATGCGCTCAAGCTCAACTATCGGCTGATCGATGCACAGGGCCAGCCGGTCACCGGCCGCGGCCCCGCACTGGGCGACCACGGCCGCGTCGCCATGGGCGCCAGCGAGACCTTCGACTGGGTGCGGATCGAGGCGGTTGGCATCGATGCGGCCCAGGGCCATGCCTCGATGACCTTCCGCCCGACGCGCGCGCCGATCGGCGCCACCCGCGACGGTGAGATCACCCACTTCTACACCGACGATGCCAGCAACACGATGACGCTGCGCCGCGACGGTTCAGACTTCATCGCCGCCGTCGACGTTCGCGGCGTGCGCCACAACACGCACGAGGCCGCAGCCACCGGGCGCAAGCTGCGCAACCACCTCTACGGGATCGGCACCGAGGCCGGCGGCCAGAAGTGGACCTGGGACACCTGGGTCTCCGAGTCAGTCATGGCCGGCCTGCGCGGCGCCAACATGACCCGCGGCGACCTGCTCCGCGACCCCAGCCGCGTCACCGGCGCCGCGACCTTCCTGCCCGACTACGTCCGCGACATCGGCCGAGCACTGCGCGGCCAGCCGAGCGTCGCCCGCGACGACGCCGAGATCGCGCGCCAGCTCATCCCATACGCGTGGTGACGGCAGCAGCTGCCGCGCCCGCAGTCCTACATCACGCGGTCGAAGCGGTCGGCGACGACGCAGTCGTGCCGGGGCCGCAGATGATCGCGTCGCGCTTGCCATCCTTCGCCGCGATCGCGTCGTTGCCCGGTCCAGCCGAGACGACGTCGTTGCCGCCGCCGGGCGTGAGCCACCGCCGACCGCTTAACGTCGTGTTGTTGCGCTGATCGCAATCGTACGCGGCAGTTGTCGCTGCGTCGGCTTCAGATGGCGGCCCTAAGTGCCCGTCATCGGCAAACCGGGCAATCAACCCAAAGAACACTAACGTTGAGTTGTTCCGCTATCATGGATGTTAACTTGGGATTCTTGGAAGAGGGCGCACCATGGCTGCTGGTATATCCCACTTATTTCCGGACGGCGTTGAAGTCGCCGCGTCCTCCGCGAAGTCGTCGTCCGCATTCGCAGAACTCGTGCGGCGCGGCGACGCGGTCCGCATCGCCCGCGGCATCTACGCGCGCGCCGGCCACGGTGAGCTCAGCGACGTGGTGCGGCGAAACCGCTACCGGCTCCTCTCGCTCATCGCGCCCGGGGCGGTCATCACCGATCGAACTGCGTTCCAGGCGGATCACACGGTCGACGGCACCTTGTTCGCCAGCGTGGATGCCCCGGCTCGCGACATTGCGTTGCCAGGGCTGCTCATCCGACTGAGGCGAGGCGCCCCGGCCATCGACAGCGACCAGCTGCTGCCCTTGGGATCACCACCGATCGCAATCGCATCCGCTGCTCGCGCCGTTCTCGAGAACACAGCACCGTCCCGAGCGCGCTCCGGACCGTCGCGAACGCTCTCCCCGGAGGAACTCGAGGAGCAGCTCGTCACCTGGGCGCAGACGCGTGGCACGGAGTTCGTTCGCGAGACGATCGACGCCGCGGCCCAGCTGGCCGAGACCGCAGCATTCGCATCGTTGGCGGACGGCGTGCCGCGGCTTCGGGAAATCGCGAGCGCCATCGAGGGCAGCACGACCAGCGGTGCGCGGACCAAAGCCCTACGAGCGATGGGCAGCGGGGTGCCGTTCGATGTCGGGCGCACGCGACGCTTCCAGGCCCTGCTGGACGCGCTCGACCGTCACGAACACGCTCCGCGGACTCCGCGCGGCGAGGATGGCGTGGCCCTGCCCTTCTTCGAGTCGTATTTTTCCAACTTCATCGAAGGCACTGAGTTCGCGGTCGAGGAGGCAGAGCGGATCGTCTTCGAGGGCGCCTTGCCCGCTGGACGAACCGCAGATGCGCACGACGTCCGCTGCACATACACGCTGACACACGACCTCGACGAAATGCGACTGACCCCCAAGAGCGGCGGGTCGCTGATCGACATCCTCACGACGCGACACCGTGTCTTCATGGCGAGCCGTCCGGACAAGCGCCCGGGCAAGTTCAAGCTCGAGAACAACCAGGCGGGCGCGTCGACCTTCGTGCATCCCGACCTCGTACGTGGCACGCTGCTGCGCGGCTACGAGATGTCGCTCCAGATCCACGGCGCATTTCAGCGCGCGGCGTTCCTCATGTTCCTGGTATCCGAGGTGCATCCATTCGACGATGGCAATGGACGAATCGCGCGCATGATGATGAACGCCGAACTGGTCGCTGGGAGCGAGCAGCGCATCCTTGTTCCGGTGTCCGCCCGCGGTATGTACCTCGGCGCCCTGCGTCGGCTCACGCGCGACGGCGAACCAGGCCAGCTCATCGACAGCATGGAGCTGTTGCAGCACCAGGCGCATGGCATCGACTGGGCGTCAGTCGCCTCGGCCCATCAGTCGCTCGCAGCCATCGGTGCATTCGAGGACCCGGACATCGCCCCCAATAACTGGCGACTGCTCTGAGCGGGAGATGTAGGCCATGGAAGACCACATGCAACTCCACCCCGACTTCCACTCGCTCGATGAACAGCTGCTGAGACAGCTGGCTGGGCCCGCGAGCTTCGAGCGCGGCCTGGGCTACTTTCAAAACGGCAATTCCTCGACCGTTGAGGTCGCCTCCCCCGAGGTCGTTCGTGCGACGGTGACGGGCGAATCGTCCTACGTCACGCAGCTGCTGGTTCGGCCGGGCGGCCTGCGCGGCTCGTGCTCCTGCCCGGTCGGCCAGCGCGGCGCCTTCTGCAAGCACGCCGTCGCGGTCGGCCTGCACCTGCTTGATGAGCTCGATCGATTGGACCCGGCGCTGCGCGAAGCGCCGGCGACCGAGGCGAAGCGGCCTGTGCGGGCGCGGCGCGCCCCGTCGGACCCGCCCGGGCCGACGCCCGCGCCCGCCGCGCAACGACGCTCGCAGTCGCCAGCTGACATCCGCACGCAGCTGCAGGACGTCTTCCGCTTCAGTGGCTTCCTTGACTACCGCCGCGCCGGCCAGTGGACGGCGCCAGCGTGGGACGCAGTCGATGCGATCTCGTCGCTGCTTCCGCATGATCCGGCCTCGGCGATCAAGCTCAGCGAGTACGCCTTCAAGCGCCTCGACGCCGTCAGCCAACGCATGGACGACTCCGATGGCGGTCTCAGCGACGTGCTGTACCGTGCCCAGCAGGTGCACCTGGAGGCGTGCCTGCTCGATCCCGGCGACCAGCGCAAGCTCGCGCGGCGCCTATTCGCCTTCGAGACCGAGCACGACCTCGACGTGCTCGTCGATGCACTCGCCGCCTACGCCGAGGCGCTGGGTGAGGATGGTCGCGCCGAGTACCGCTCGCTCGCTGAAGCGGCGTGGCGCGAGCTCGAGCCGCGCGTGCGGGCAGCGGGCCATCTGGATCAGTACCTCACGGGCAGCTACAGCGTTCGGCGCATCATCGAGCAGATCGCGCTCGCCGACCGCGACGTCGACCGCCTCGTCGAGCTGCTTGGCGGGCAACTCGAGACCTCGTCGCGCTACGCCCGGCTCGCAGAGGTGCTCCTCTCGATCGGCGAGCTGGAGACCGGACGCGAGTGGGCGCTGCGCGGGCTTGAGCAGCATCCAAACGACGGCCGCCTGCAGCGCGCACTGTTGACCTGCGCGCAGGCTGGCGGACAGGACGCCGACGCGCTCAAGCTCGCCTGGCAGCTCTTCACGCGTCGCCATGACATTGAACGGTTCGAGCTCCTGCACGCCTGCGCCGAGCGGCTCGACGCGTGGCCCGAGTGGCAGGCGCGGGCATTCGAGTCAGCGCGGACCGCAACGCCGCAAGATGCGTCGGCGATCGCAACGCTCCTGCTGCACGTCGGCGAGGCGGACGCCGCGTGGGATGCCGCACAGGCGCTCGGCTGCTCGCGACTGCTCTGGGAGCAGCTCGCGAGCGCCCGCGCCGCTGACCATCCGGCCGACGCCGCCGCGATCTACCTGAGCTTCGCGCTCGCCGCGGTGACGCGGGCGTCGCCGCGTGAGTACGACACCGCCATCATGTGGCTGACGCGCGCAGATGCGCTGCTCGGGACAACGGCCGAACGTGCACTGTTCGACGAGGCGGTCGCGACGCTGCGTGCCCGCCACGAGCGCAAGCGCGCGCTGCTGACGCGACTGGATGCGCGCGGCTGGGGGTGAGCGAGAAACAATTCGCAGGGCAGGCCACAGAAGTCAGACACATGCAGGCGGCGCCGCTCAGTTCGTGGGTCGCGGCACGCGCGGAGCGCCGCCCAGGTCCTGCTCCAGTTCATCCAACAATGCGAACACTCCGACGACCTCCCACGCCTGCTTCCCGGGCCGGACCATGACGCGACGAATGATGTCCGCGTCCGCGAGACGACTGAGCGCTCGACGTACTGCCACGGCAGAGTGCCCCGTCAGCGCCGCGCCCTCCTCCACGTTGATGATCGGATGCGCCGGAAGATGGTGCAGCAGCGCAGCGGCCGCCGAGTGACTTCGGGGATTGCCGAGCGCGACACGCCATGCCTCCTGAAGCTCCACCACGCGCTCGCCCAGTCCGCGAACCGCTTCGGTCGCAGTTGCCAGCGCCTCCAGGAAGGTGAGGTACCAGTCATCGGGATCACCGAAGCGCCACGAAGTCAGCCCCTTAACGTACCGGTCAGCGTCGCCCGCAAAGGCAGGGCTGATGGGCGGCACGACGGCCGATGCCGCGTTCTTTCGTGCCAGCTGGGTGAGGATGAGGATGCGCCCCACGCGACCGTTGCCGTCGGCGAACGGGTGGATCGTCTCGAACTGCGCATGCAGCGCAGCGGCCTGCACTGTCGCGAGCCCCGGCCCGCTCGCATATGTGAACAGTTCAGACAGGAGCTGCTCGACCCGCTCTGGTGGTGGCGGGATGAACTCCGCGCCTTCCGGGGTCTGTGCATTTCCTCCGATCCAATTCTGCTCGTCGCGGATCTGCCCTGCGTGGCGGATCATTCGTGGGTCACTCCGAACCAACCGCTCGTGCATGCGCATGAGCTCGGCTCGATTTAATGGAACCTGCGCTCGAGCTCGCTCGACGGCCTCGGCAGCAGCCCGGACGTTGTCGATCACCGCCGCAGCGTCCATGTCATGTCGGCCGGCCTCGGCTCGAGCGAGCCGCCGATGCCCCATCTGGAGCCCCTCGATTCGAGACGAAGAGACGGCCTCCGACCGGAGCAGCATTCGCGCAACGCCTTCGAGCTGCACGTCGTGTCCCGGATGCTGGAGCAGGTGAATTTTTGCTTCGAGCTCGGCTGCATACGCAAGGAGATCCGGAGCAGGCGCAGGACGGTCGTGCAGTGCTGTCGGGACGAATGCGCGAATCGACACAGGGCCCACCGCCGCGTAGGCGCTACTGGGCTGCCATACCGCCGCCACCAGTTCGCCACCGCTTGAGCTGTGATCCGCCGTCTCCATCGAACCCCATACTACCCAACGTGATCACTTCCCTGAGAAAGTGATCGTTCTGGCCTTTTTGGTGATCACTTTACGGAATTCCGACACACTACCGCCGGATTTGCTGACGCAGTCCTCGCACGAACTGCGCATATTTGCAGGGATTTTCCTCAGCTTCGGAGAGCTGCTTATCGAAAGTGATCGTTTTGGCCTTATTCGCGATCACTTCCCCTCACGCGCCGTCTCCAACGCGAGAAAAGACCACCGCGGGGGAGCCTCGCCGATCACTTTCGCTGACACAAGGACAACGTCAACGGCTCACGCACGCTTCCTCCAGGGAAAGCCGAGCAGAGCGCTTTTGGGGTCGCTGCTTCAGGGACTGCTCCCTTAGCGTTGAGATTGATACTTCAGTCCGAATGAAGGGGTCTGCTGGTGGGCGTGGTGCCGGTGATCGGACCCGTGCTGCTCACCGTGCATGAGGCCCCAAACGCTGGAATCCCTCTCTGGCAGTGAAGACGTGGAATCTATGGTGGCCTCGGCCCCGCCCGGCGGTACGGTGGCGGTCGGCATGTGTTCGGCGGGCATCGCGTCCACTTCGCGTCCACCGCCCCGGCTTCGGGTCGCCTGCACTAACTCCTCCATCGTCCGGCGATCAGCAGGCTGCAAGTCCCGGTACTCGGCCACTACGTGCGCGTATGTGCTGAGGCAGACGGCGGGCGAATGGCCGAGATCGTCAGCCACCTCGATTACCGAATCGCCCTGCATGAATCGTAGGCTGACGCAGGTGTGGCGGAGGTCATATGGCCGCGCACCGACTTCGACGCCTGCCGCCACCATTGCGTTCCGGAACGAAGTTTTCCTCCATCGGTCCCACGCCGACTTCGACCATGGCCGACCAACCGAATCTGCGAACAGCAGGTCCGTCTCACGGCCATCCCAGCATTCCAGCCATTGGTCCATATCCTCGCGTACCGCTGCGATCATTCTCGGATGTCGCGCCCTCTTCGCTCGCGTCTTGGTCCGCTGTTCACGCGAACCGTGTGCGACGGTGGCGCGCACTGTGATGGTGCGTTCCCGAACGTCGCGGCGTGTCAGGGCGAGCAACTCACCGGGTCTCATCCCTGTGTATGCGAGCAAGCTCACCATGGCCGCGTACTTGTAGCGGTCGGAGTCCTGTCGAGGCCGGAACTCCTCCAAGAACCAACGCCGTGCGACCTCTACTGTCTCGACCGACAACGCTTCGATCTCTCTCAGTCGGCTAGGTCGTGGCCGCGCGCTCTTCGCCATCAGGCGGACAGCGTGCCGGTTGATGTATCGACGCCGCTCAGCGAAGCTCAGGATGCTCGACAGGACCGCCAACGCACGCGACCTTGTAGCTGCCCCAACGGGCTTGTCGATCCAGCCGCCCTGCGGCCCAAGCCTGCGCCGAGACAGCGTGGCATTCCACTCCTCCACCGGCGCGGGAGTCTCGAAGTCCTCGGCAAGGAGATGCCCGAGGTACGGCTCGATGTGAAGGTCGTAAAGCTTAACGTATCCCTCCATCGTGGATGGTTCGACATGAGCGACGTGCACCTTCGCCCACTCCGCCGCTATGTCGCGCAGCGGTCGCTTGCGGGCGTCCCGCAGAACGAGAGTTCCATCACGAGCCTCAAGACGCAGCTCGGCCTCGAGCAGCTCCGCTTCCGACACATCCGCACAGATGCGCTGCGGCCTGCGGTATCCACCACCGGGCAACGGCTCACGCCATCGAACGGCGACTCGGCCGTCCTTCAATACTTTTCGTGTGAACTTCATGCTGTTCCGTCCTTGATCTCGTCGTACACGTTAGAAAGGAAGCCTCTGCGCACACTGGGCGCTCCCGGCCGCTGCGGAGGAGGCACCTCCGAATGCAGCGCACCTTGAATCCAACTGTCAACCTCAGCTCGGTCGAATCGCCAGCGACCCGCCTGCTTGTAGCCTCGAAGCGCACCCTTGGCGATGGCCCGTCGGAGCGTCTTGGTCGAACACTCGGCGTACTCCGCAGCATCAGCTATCAGCATCCACTCCCTGCCGCCCGTCATGGCTGTCCCTCCGCGACATCCTCAACCGAGCAACGGGCCGTCGCCGAATCCATGCTGGAATGGGGGAAAGGCCACCGGAAGGCATGATCCGTACCCGGAACCGGCACGAGCCCGATGTTCCATGGCTGTGGTCGGGATTCGAGTTCAGCGAACTCCTGACGCTCCTTCTCGAATCGCTGACGACGGCGATCCTTCTCCGCCGCCCAGCCCTCGTCCGCAGCGATCTGATCTAAATCGCTCTGTGTCACGGGAAAGCCCGTCCAGACACCGCGGGTGACTGTGACCATTCCAACTCGCTGGAGGGCTCTCAGGTGGCCTCTCAGCGTGTGCGTGCTGATCCCGAGTGACTCGGCCATGTCATCCCGTCGCTCGGGGCGGGACAGGGCGGTGGCGTAGACCCTGAAGTCAAGGTCGCTGTAGCCCGAGAACGCGAGGTGCCGATCTACCTCTGCATCGACGAGAGCCGTGTACCTTGGACAGGAGGTATGGACTGACACATTAGTAATACCACGGGGGGCTGTGTCTCCTATAGGGGTAGTGGTAGGACTAGATGTAGAAAGAACACGACTTCCGCTGACCCATTGAGGGTTGAGGTCGTACTCCGTCCACCCCCGATCCCCATGGTCAACATCAACGAGCCCCTCGGCCACGAGCATGGCGTTCTTGGCAGTGACGGTGTTGGGCCAGTAGCCGCATTCCTCTGCGAGTTGGCGAATGCTGGCGGTGTAGGTCAACGATCCAGCGGCGTAAGCAATCCGGAGATGAGCCAAGATCACCTGCTTGACCGACCTCCGCACCGGCATGAACGCCACCCACTGCTCCGCCTCTCGCAGCATGCGCCGAGTTCGCCCAACGTCGCATCCCGGCTCGAACACCGCGCACAGACGCGCAACCGAGCCGCTCAACTGCGCGAGGCCCGACCCCGCGAGCGCAGGCTGACATCGCTCGGCGTTGGCCTGTAGCACTGTAGCGTCGATGTCTGCGTATTCACCGCCGAGACCGCGAAGCGAGCAGGCGTACCTGTAAAGCGTCTCATTCCGCATGCCCTCGGTGATAGCTGCTGGCAGCGCGAACTTGGCTTTCTGGGAGGAAAGACCCGTTGACTTGACCGCGTCCGTCGCGTCCGTCGCGTGCGGGGCGCTCTTCACGTCGTCATTCGCGTCTAGGTCCTCAGCGGCATCGCCACCCCGCATGAGCCACCGCTGCCATGCGTCGGGCAGGATCGCCAAGGGCACGTCATCGAAGCTCAGGCCGGTCGCCCAGCCGTAGACGTGACCACTGTTGTGGGTCGAGCCGGGGATGACGATAATCCCGTTGCCGCCCTCGCCCCGCATGTCGATGCCGGGAGCTAGCCAAGCCGAGGTCACAGCGGCATTGCACCACTCGAAGTACAGGTGGAAGCCGCCGCCCGACGCCATGACTTTCGGCGTCACTGGCAACTTGCCAAGCTTCTGCTCCTGTCGTTCGAAACTCTGGAGCCCGCCGTGACGGGGATCCACGTCGAGGACGGCGAACTGCTTCCTCGTCAGAGCCGCAAAGTTACAGTCGGGCATGCTCACCGCCCACTGCTGAAGCACTTGAGGATTGCGACTTGCAGCCTGCCCGTACCGCTTGATGCGAGGGCGCTTGGTCGCTCGGTCAACGGGCAGCAGCCGGTAGCCCCGCTTCACGAATGCCTCAACGCCTGCCCGCTGCTCGGGTGTCACTCGCGCGGGGCTCATGACTGACGCTCAATACGCTCGGCGCGTTCATTGGCATCGACCTGCTTGGCCAGCACACAGCACAGCATGGTCACTTGTTCCGCGAAGTCGGCCCCACCGCTCCCCATGTCGGTCAACACGACGCGGGCTGCATCCAGCGCGTCGATACCCGTCCACAGGTCTGACGGCAAGAAGCTCGTCAGGTAGGACGCGAGGACTTCGCTCTCCAGTCCTTCAAGAGCGCGGTCGTCGCGGGGATCGGCGTAGTCGATGAGGAACCCAGCCGAATGCCCTGACCAGTGCCACGGCTCATCAAGCACGTCGCTGATCGCCATGGCCACAGCTAGGTCCAGCAGTTGCTCGCCCGTCAGGGCATGCATGAGCGATTCAAGGACGAGTTCGGGCTGGAACCGCCCCGTTGCATCTGCGAACCCTCCGAGGCGGTTCGGGTTGTCGGTGGGGGAATCGGGTCGTGCATCGTTGCATGGGTGATCCATGGTTTTCTCCTTTTGGGTTGTGAAATGGCGGCCCCTTTCGCGGGACGGTCGCTTGGTCGGGTTGGTGTTGCGGGTGTGGCGCGGTGGGGTGTCGCACCGGACCAGTGACATGCGGGCTGGTGAGTGCCTGACATGTCGCTCGTTCGGTGCCTTGCTGCTCAAAGCTTGCCAGTCCCCGAGCCGCTTGTCGAGGCCGGAAAGGAAAAGAGGCCACGCGCCGTATCTGGCTTAGGAACGTGGATTTTAGGCTATTCCTAGCCTATTGTCGGCCGCTTAGTGAGACAGTCCATGGACAAGCGACTGGAGCGCCCGTTGTGGGAGGAAAGCCCCAATTCCGCAGCCAGACCGGCGCCGACTGACACGAGGGGCGCAGCAAGGTGATTGACTAACGAGCCGATGAGGTGCTTAAGTGTCTGCTGATCGCGTTGGGGGCGAACGTGGCGTCACCGACGACCGCTCCGCGCTTCCCAATCGAGGAATGGCGCAAAATCCCTGCACTCACGCCGATTCAAGCGACCCTAATCAGATTGGCCGCATTCCATGGCCGCGCCGTCACGTCATCTGGGGGCCGGAAACGCCGCCCGCAGCACGAAATATCCCGTCCATCAAGAGCGCCGAGCGGCTACAGGACGTAGTGGCCGAGCATGAGGGTGACCACACCGCCGAGGATGCCGAATACGAGCGATCGCACATCCCGGACCCACGCTGTCGGCTCCAGAAGCTCTGCCTTGACCCGTTCCAGCCCGCTGACCCGGCGCTCCCGAAGGTACGCCACGGCCTTGCCGTCGTGAGGACGCGCGACGAGCAGCTTCCGAATGTCCTCTAGGTCCGACATCACACCGTTATCCCACGCCTCAAGCTCAGCGTCGTTCTGCCACGACAGAGAGTTGCCTGCGGCAGCAAGCACCACGACGACCGTTCCGACTGACTCCATGGAGTTGTCCCGGTGGACGGCGATCAGCCACAGTTCGTGCGTCAGTTCCTCGATGGGCGGGTCTCGGTCGGGGATCTTGGCGAGGAGCGTGTCGAGCGAAGCGGCCTCCCAGCGATGACCATTAAGCACGACCGTCCAGTGGCCCTGTGCCGGACGGGCATGGTCGGCAGTGAGGATCGCTTCCAGTCGTCGGAGGTCATCGACGTAGAGAGTTCCGATTGGTAGCTCGTGCTGAGTGCCCATACTTGTGATGGTACGCCAGTGGTCGGCGGCGGCACTCGAAAGTCGGCCAAATCGACCTCGGAATCGCTTACCCTGTAAGCATGGCCCCTCTCCCCAATCCCGCTGACTTCGATCATGTCCACATGGTTCCGCTCGCGTTCGGCGCGGCTGCGATCGGCCTGTCGGCTGCGTGGTGCAGGCAACTGAATCGGCGTGGCATCCTGCAACTCGAACGCCCCAACCCTAAGGGTCGGTACTACATACGAGTGGACGAGCTTGAGCGGGTCTCGGGGGCCGAGCCGCCCATCATCACGCAGGTCCACACGAGACGGCTTCGGAGGTAGAACCTCCACGCATCGTGCGGCGGTAGGGCGGGCACTACCTCGGCATGGCGAAGAAGAAGGATCAGATTATCGACGGCCTCTTGCTGGATGCCTATTGGCGTAAGCGGCAGGCACTTCCGCACGAGGCTGATGAGCAGTGCCCGGTCTGCGGTGGGGGTGCCCTCCTGTGGAAGCATTCGCTGAGCAGGCGTGACAACGGCACGGGCCTGTTGGCGAGCATCATTTGGTGTCCACAGTGCTTCGTCGGAGTGCAGAAGTACCACACGTTCGATGATGCCGACGATGCCCCTACGGGTCTCCCGCTGACCGAGACATTCCTCGAAGGATTCCCCCACCAGTCAAAGCTCCGCACGCTGGGCGGGCAGGCTCGAAGAGCGTGGCGTCCTCGCAAGTAGTCGAGTTCGTAGCTAATAGCGTGCTACGGGCCTGTCCTCGGTGGCTTCCCCCGCCGATTTCCCGAGATCGCGGCCGTACGGGTTTGTGGACAGAAATACATGTGAACGCCAACGATGCCCGACAGACGCGCTGGCGGTGGTGTTCCGAGAAACCTGTCCGACCTTCTCGCCCCCTACGGTCGAGCAGTGTCTAGGACGGCTGACGCCCATTGCAGGTGCGCCGACACCTCACCGAAGTCAGCCCGCATCAGCGCGTCCCGGAAGTCTAGGTTGGCAAGGTCGAGGGCTTCGTAGAGGCGGGCTACGTCACCATCGACGAACTTCAGCACAGCCCAACGAACCCGCTCCGTCTCCTGACCCGCGTAATCATCAAGCAGTGCCAGCACGTCACCACGCTCGTTAGCGGGGAACAGGGCTTCTACGAGACGCTCAGTCATGCTCACGCCACACCCGCCAGCAGAGGTGCCCTGAGCAGCCACGAGACGGTTCTGCGGTGCCGTGTGGTGCCACCGGATCCCGCACACTCGCTGTCGCCCGTGTGTCGCCCTGTGGTGGCTCTCAAGTCCATACCTCGTGTCTGCCCCGCTGCACCTCCATCGACGCCTGCACTCGACGCCTCCCTCCGCCACGTCCCGACAACGCGGGCGTACCTACGGGGCTGTTGGGAGGAAAGCTTGAGGAGTTGCAGCCACTCGTCATCAAGATCGGTTTTCAGCTTCGTCGGCGGGCACCATCAAGTGAAAATGATGATAAGGAGCATAGATCCGATTCCGATCCACCCGAGAACAATGCCGGCTATCGCCATCCCCATGCCGGATTGGTAGCCACCAGCACGTTTGATCTCCTTGCGTGCGACGTAGCCAAAGATCAGGGCGAGAATCGATCCGATCCAATAGATCCATAGGATCCCCAGAATCATTGCGGTGACGGCCTTACCGTTTGTGACAATACTCGGCGGCGCAGGGGCTACTGGCGCAGGAGCGATGCCCGTATCCATGGCTCTCGACCTCGGCGTGGGCGTCCGCGGTTCTGGCTTCTCCAGCCATATCTGGGACTTCTGCGCTTCGAACTCTGAGTCGCTCAGTGCACCGATGTCCCGTAGTCCTGCCAGCCTCGTTAGGCGGTCGATTTGATCCCTCGTGAGATGAGGCGTAATCACTGAGCC
>JAOPYV010000213.1 GCA_025964435.1 Thermoleophilia bacterium
AAGTCCAGCGGCGCGGCTTCATCGACGCCGTCTGCCAGTCTTGAATCCACCGGCATGTAGCGCTGTCCGAGTTGCGCCATCTGCGCGTCATCGAACAGGCGGCCATAAACCTTGTTGGTGGAAGCGAACAGCAACGGCGCGTTGGGATTATGTAGACGAACGGCCTCCAGCACGTTCAACGTACCGCGGGCATTGATCTCGAAATCCTCAGCCGGCTCGACGAGGCTTCCGGTCACCGCCACTTGCGCGGCCAGATGCAGAACTGCTCCGGCCTCGCGAACCAGCTCGATGACCGTGATGGAATCCCGGATGTCCCCCGTGGTGATCGAGATCCGGTCGCCATGGCGCGATTTGAGCCATTGGGCGTTTTCGCGCACGCCGGCGCGGGACAGGTTGTCGAGAATGCTGACCGGACGCCCGGACTGGGCGAGATGGTCGGCGATGTTGCAGCCGATGAAGCCGCAGCCGCCGGTGATGAGGACGGGAGATTCGCGATTCGATGAGCCGCTCATGCCACGAGCCCTCGACGCGCGAGCTCTTCCGTCGCTTTTTCCACCTGGTCCTCGGCGATCTGGCCGGCGAGATAATCGGCCAGTTGCGCCAGCCCTTCCGCAAAGTCGACGCTGGCGGCGAAGCCGAGTTGCACCCGGCTCTTCTCGACATCGGCGAAGCAGTGGCGGATATCGCCGGCCCTATATTTTCCGGTGATCTGCGGCTTCAGGTCCGGCCGCCGCATCACTTCGGCGAGATCCTCCGCGACCGAAGCCACCGACCTGCTCTGCCCGGAGCCGACATTGAAGGTCTCGCCGTCGACCGCTGACTCCAGCGCCAACTTGCACGCCTTCGCGACATCGCTGACGTGTACGAAATCACGGCGCTGGCGACCGTCTTCAAAGACCATGGGAGGGCGGCCGTTGAGGATGCGCGCTGCGAAGATCGCGAGCACACCGGTGTAGGGATTCGACAGGGCCTGGTTCGGACCGTACACGTTGAAAAATCGCAGCGCTGCCGCCGGAATTCGGTAAGCCTTGCCCACCATCAGACACAGACGTTCCTGTGCGTATTTGTTGAGCGCATAGACCGAGCTGAGTGCCGGCTGCTTGCTCTCCGGCGTGGGCAGCGGTGTCAACTTGTTGCCCTGGGAGTCCTGCAGTTCCCATTGGCCGCGCCGCAACTCGGCGACCTCCCGCTCCTTCGGACCGACCAGCGCGCCGGATGGATCGCGACACAATCCTTCGCCATAGATGCTCATGGACGAAGCGACCACCAGCCGCGATACCGGGTGCTTCATCAGCCCTTCCAGCAACGTCGCGGTGCCGACTTCATTGGTTTGAACGTAGGAGACGATATCGTACATGCTCTGTCCGACGCCGACCGATGATGCCAGATGCAGCACCTTGTCGACGCCGCGCAGCGCCCGCTCGACCGCGTTCGCGTCGCAAACATCGCCGACGATCAATTCGGCATCTGCATTCAAATAGTCCGGTGCGCGCTGTGATGCCCCGTGCACCTGAGGCGTCAGGTTATCGAGAATTCGCACCTGATAACCGCTGGCAAGCAGCAACTCCGCAACGTGGGACCCAATGAAACCAGCCCCACCCGTGATCAGAACGCGCGCCATGTCAGGCACTCCAATTAAGGCGCGCGCACTCCGTTCTCGCAACAGCGAGCCGATGAGTTTCGCCCGGATTCAAGCGCGCTTATCGATAGCTATTGATACCAGAGTCACGCTCTTCGTGTCTGGAAAGCAGTGTCAGGTATGTTCGTTCCTGCCACAACGTACAAACAACTATTTCGCCAACATAGATTATTGACCTATGTGAATCGCGCGGCCATCAGAACGGCCGACCGGCGGATACGTCAGGCAGGCGGAGATGTGCGGCAATCGAAGCGCCGACATCCGCAAAACTCGACCGCTGACCGATGTTTTTGGTGGTGTCGCCGCCGACCGCCAGCACGGGCACCTGCTCACGGGTGTGGTCGGTGCCACCCCAGGTCGGATCACAACCATGATCTCCGGTGACAATCAGAAGATCATCGGATCTCAGCCGAGGGAGTAATTCCGAGAGCCTTCCGTCAAACGCCTCGAGCGCTGCTGCGTAGCCGGCGACATCGCGACGGTGGCCAAAATGGGAATCGAAGTCGATGAAATTGGCAAACAGCAGCCCGCCGTCAGCCAGGGTGCTGAGGCCCTCCAGCGTACAGTCGAACAGTGCATGATTGCCATCGGCTTTCAGCAACCGGCCGGTGCCGCGATGCGCGAAGATGTCGCCGATCTTGCCGACGCTGACGACGTCGCGCCCGGCGGCGCTTGCGAGGTCGAGGATCGTATCGCCTGGCGGCGGCACCGCGTAATCGCGGCGGTTGCCGGTTCGTAAGAAGCTCGCGGCGTCGGTGCCGACAAACGGGCGTGCGATCACACGGCCGATATTCAGCGGATCGACCAGCCGGCGCGCGACTGCGCAAACCTGGTAGAGCCGTTCGAGGCCGAACCCCTGCTCATGCGCAGCGATTTGGAATACGCTGTCCGCGGATGTGTAGCAGATCGGCCGGCCGCTCTTGATGTGCTGCTCGCCGTGCTCGGCGATGATCTCGGTGCCCGAAGCGTGACAGTTGCCCAGAATGCCAGGAAGCTGCGCCTGATCGCAAAGTGCATCGATGAGCTGCTCGGGGAAGCACGGCGCGCTGCGCGGAAAATAGCCCCACTCGAATCTGACGGGCACGCCTGCCAGCTCCCAATGTCCGGACGGCGTATCCTTGCCTGTCGAGACCTCGCAGGCGCAGCCGCAACGCGCGCCCGCCGACACCGCCGTCTCGAGACCTGCCGGCCGGCGTCCGGTCGACAACGCGCAGGCCTCGCCCAGCCCGAGCCGTGTCAGGTTCGGCAGATGCAGCGGTCCTTGCCGCACGGCATTGTCCGCCTTGCCGCCGGCGCAGGCATCCGCAATATGGCCGACGGTGTCGGCGCCCGCGTCGCCATAGGAAGATGCATCCGGCGCGCCGCCGACGCCGACCGAATCCATCACGAGAAGAATGGCGCGCATCGCAGTTCATCCTGCCCAATCTGCTCGGCCGAACGGCGAGCCGGGCAGTAGCGCCGCACCATGGTGGCGCAGAATTCCGCAAATTCCTCCGGCGCCAGAGGCGCGCTGGTGTGATGCGGGGCAATTCCACGATGCTCCGGTGTGAAGCAGAAGGTCACGGTGACCTCGAATTCGGAAAGGGCCTCCATCTGCCGGTCGAACCAGTCGAGCGCGGCCGGCCGAAAGCTGTCGGCCCAGGACAGCCCGGTGCGGAGATGGCGGACGCCGAGCTTGCGCATCCAACGCACGGCATCGTCGAGCCGGTGATCCTGGTAGTGGAACCATTGGCACAGTCCCATTGCGCCATTCAGGCGCGCGAACGAGTCGAGCGCCAGCTTCGGCGCTCCGTCTTCGCGCAACAGCCCCATATGGAAGTGCCTATAGTAGGACGATCCCTCCGCTTCGCGATGACGGGTAGTCGCCTCCCAAGCCGTCGGCAGATCATAGAGGCTGTACCAGTGGATCCGCGGCGCCCGGCCACGCAGCAGTTCGGCGGTGCGTTCGACACCCCAGGCCTGCACCTCCTCGGCGCCGAACCACGAGACGCCGACCTCCGTGACCCATACCGGCAGTTCGACGAGCGCCTGGATCTCTGCGAGCTTGTCCGGCCATTCCAGGATCTTCCACAGATTCCAATCCAGCGGAAAGCCGTGCACAGCGACCGCATCGACGTGGTCGAGCACGCCGCGACCCTTCATCGTGTTGATGAAGCCGGGATCGATCGGCGAGATTCCGCCGAGCACCCGCGGCAGCGTCGGATGCGCATCGCGGATCGCCTTGCCCGCCAGGACCGCCATTTCGGCGAATTTGCTCCAGCCGGGATCGAGTTCGAGATCCCAGTGCGACTTGTTGTTCGGCTCATTCCATATCTTGACGGCCTCGATCATGTGCCGGCTCCCTGCGCCGGATACACGGCGCCGTCGTCCTGCGGGCGGGCGCCACGGCGGCACAAATAGACCTCCAGCTCCGGATGCGCGACAATGACGAAGCCGGCGCTGCGCAGCATGGCTTCGGCGCAAGCCCGGTTCGGGATCCACCAGTTGGTGGGATCATCGGCGTATTTCTTCTCGACGAAATGCAGCTTTGGAAAGACGGCGCGATCGAACGGATCGGTAGTCCAGAAATCGTAGTTGCTTTCGACCGGCTCGACCTTGTCGCTGCCGCGCTGCATCGACTGGAACAGCAGCATGTCGCCAGCGACGTGCTCATGGATCAGGTCGAGGGCCAGCAGCGGATGCCGCAGATGGTAGAGCACCCCCATGAAGATCACGAGATCGAAGCGCTCCCCGATGCGGCCTACGTCATAGACCGAGAGATTGCGAAACTCGATTTCCAGGCCGCTCACCTCGGCGGCAAACCGCGCCTGCGCCAGATATTCATCCCGGCTGTCGATGGCGAGCACGCGCTCGGCGCCGCGCCGCTTCATTTCCATGGCATAGAACCCGGCATTGCAGCCGATATCGAGAACCGTCTTTCCCGCCAGCGATTCGGGAACGACCTCCGCAAAATGCCGCCATTTGACCGAGGGGTAGTCGCCCAGGAAATGCGCCGGCGCGGTCGGCACGCCGTGTAGATCCAGGTTGTGAAACCACGGACCGAGCGCATCGACCTTGCGCCGGATTTCTTCGGTAGACCAGCGGTTGAAATTCATCGACCAACTCCATCCGCTGCGGTCGCCGGCATCCGTAGCCACTTCGATCCTGCGGGAAGGAAGCGCGATGGACTGGATTTCCTGGCGCCTTGCAGCAGCGTCATCGCCGCGCGATAGCCGTCCAGCGTGCCGACATCGACGTAGGACTCTCCGGCCTTGACGCCGGCCGCCTGCCCGCCCGCCGCCAGATAACTATTGACCAGAGTGCCGAAATACTCGTCGCGCCTCGCCCTCGCCTTCCATAGCGCATTCAAATCCCGGTACCCCCGTCCGGACATGCGGAACGCTCCCCAGATCCAGTGCGAGGGTGGGTCGGCCTGTTTCACTGCGATCTCGCGGACCAGATGGCCGTCCAGCAGCACGGAATCGAAAAACTCAGGATGCTCCACCGGAAACAGCAGGAAGGACAGGTCCACATCCGGTAATTCGGCAAGCGCACGCTCGGGGAACCAGATCGTGTC
>JAOPYV010000059.1 GCA_025964435.1 Thermoleophilia bacterium
GGCTGACACCTATTCCGCGATGACGACCGACCGCCCCTACCGGGAGGGTATGCCGACCGAGAAGGCGATGTCGATCCTCAAGGAGTGCCGCGGCACCCAGCTCGACAGCGACTTCACCGACGCCTTCCTGCGCATCCTCATCGTCGCCGATACGGAGTACCAGCGCGGCAAGCAGACGGAGTTCGAGGTCGAGGTCGCCAAGCACCAGGCACTCAGCGAGGTGGAGGCCGAGGCGATCCGCGTCAACGCGCCCGCCCCGGAGCCCGCGGGCCCGACGCCCGTCATCCTGCCTGCAGCCACCAAGGACGGCGAGCTGGTCGAGGTCGAGCTCGAGCGCGAGGCGGCGTAGCCCGACCTGCTCGTGGGCTAGACGATCTCGTCCGCCAGCTGCTCGTCGCCGAAGTCCTTGAAGCTCGTCTGCGCGCGCGCCTGACCCGGCGTCGCCCAGTACTCCAGCCAGCAGCGTACCGTCGAGTGGAACCACGATGGGTCCGCGGCAGCGAACGCCACGTGCGCGCCGGCGCTGCGCACCATCACGTGCACCCACGGGTTGTCCTTCGTGACGTCAGCCAGCAGCTCGGCATGGTCGACGGGCACGAGGAAGTCGTCCTCGGAGTGCAGCGCGAGCACGGGCATCTCGATGTCGGCGGCGAACTCCTTGGCGCTCGCCTGGCGGCAGAACTCCTCCATGGAGATGCCGTAGTGCTCGATCGACGTCGCCTCGACGAGGTCGATCCAGGTCGAGAGCGAGCGATCGAGGTTCTTCTGGCGCACCGTGCCGCGGATCGCCGCGCGGAAGATGTTCCAGAGCACGAAGAACGGATCGCGCCAGTGCGGCTTCTTCGAGATGTGCTCGAGCGCCATCGCGATGTCGGTGGGGGCGCTGACGGTCACTGCGCCGCCATCGAGAGGCCGGTCGATCGAGCCGCTCGACTGGTGGGCCGCACCGAGCACGCTGGAGCCGCCCATCGAGTAGCCGATCGCACCGACGCTGGTGACGCGTGGGTCGCGGTGCAGCTCACGTGCGATCTCGAGGATGTCGCGGCCCTCGTGGAAGCCGGCGCTCGAGGGCGCCTCGGTCGTCCAGGCGGACTGGCCCCAGCCGCGCAGGTCGATCGTCACGACGTGGAAGCCCCATGACTCGAAGGCGCGTCGCGCCATCTGGATGATGACGTCGAAGTGCTTGGTCATGAGCAGGCCATGGCAGATGATGACGGCGGGACCGACGTGGTCGTGCATCGCCTGCATGCCCGCGATGCGCTCCCCTTCCGACCCGACGAAGAGGCGGTGCTGGAAGGGCGGCGGATACATGTGCGGGATCGTCGTGACCTGCGGATTCGGGCTCAGCAGCGCGCCGATCGCATCGGCGCCGTTGTCGCGGAAGAAGGTCGCCTGCGCGGATCCCACGACGGGGCGGAAGGGGAAGGATTCGACCACCGAGACGACGTCCTCCATCGAGCGCTCGCCGAGCGGCGGCATCGTGTCGGGACGCCGGAACTGCGGGCGCCGCTGCAGGTCCTGCTGCCGCTTGCGCGCGATCCAGTCCGACAGCTCGCGGACTGCGTCGACGACGACGTAGATCGCGAAGAACGGGATGAACAGGAGGGACATCGACGTGCGCTTGGCGCGGTGCGCGGTCCGCAGCGACTGACGCTTGGCCTGCGCCAGTCGAGTGCGCGAGCGCGCCGGCTGTGCGCTGCTCGCAGCTGGCTCGAGCGGTGCGGCGCCGGCGGCGACCTCGCTGACGAGCTCAAGGTGGGGGCGCGGCTGTCGATTCGGGCGTTCCATCCCCGAGCAGGTACCCGGCGCCTCGAATCGCTACGCGCGCATGCCGCCCAGCACGAGCTCGACCACGGCCCGCTCGGCCTGTGACACGTCGACGTCGCTGTCATCGAGCGTGCCGAAGACCCATCCGGTCAGCACCTCGTCGATCGCTCCCCAGAAGACGAAGGAGACGAGCCGCGAGGGAATGTCGTCGCGCAGCTCGCCGCTGGCCTGGCCCGCAGCGATGATGCGCTCGATGATGGCGAACGCCTGCGCGATCTCGTCGACCTGGGCCCGCAGGTGCCCGGAGCGGGTTACCTCGAGCACGACGACCCGCACGAGGTTCGGGTCCATGCGGTAGGAGCCGAGCAGGAGCCGCACGACCTCGGCCAGCTTGTCAGCCGCCGTGGTGTCCGTCTTCTCGATCGTGCGCAGGCCCATCTCGATGTGCATCCAGGTGCGCCGGAAGACGTCCTGCAGGAGCTGGTCCTTGCCGGAGAAGTAGTGGTAGACGAGCCCATGCGCGACGCCGGCTTCCTTGGCGATGTCGCTCACGCGCGTATCGTGGAATCCCTTGGTCGCGAAGACGGTGACTGCCGCCTCGCGGATGCGGCGTCGGCGCGACGGGCCGGTCTCCTCGCCGACGCGGGGTCGGCCGGGCCGGCCACGGGTCGCACCCGCGGGACGCTCCTCGGGAACATCCGCACCCTCGTTCGTGTCTTCGCCCGCTGCCACGACGGCAGGCTACCTCACACGCCTGCTGCGGTAGCCCAGCGCGACAGCGCCAAGCCAGCCACGGAGACCAGCAGCAGCAGCGCAAAGCGCCGCGATTCTCGCACCTTCAACATCGTCTTCCCTCGCGTCCCGTCCTGCGCCCTCCGCGCAGGTTCCCTCGGTTCGCGGGATGCTAGACGCACACTGGCGTCGAAGGCGAGCTTCGAGCAGCGCGATTGGCCGCGGCGGCACGGCTCATGCCGTGGGCGGCCACGGGCCGTCGGGCGATCGCCGCCGGGCTGGGGGCAACGAGCTGCGGGGCGCCGGGCTCGCCCGTGATCGGCACCCAGTTCCCCGGCGTATCCACTGGATCTCCAGATGCCACATGCGTAGTGCATCTGGAGATCTAGTGGCGGCACCCGCGCGACGAAATCTCCAAACGCCACATGAATGATGCGCTGGGAGATGTAGTGGCTCGGGCCCGTCCGCAGGATCCCGGCTCGGTCGGCTCCGTCCGCTCGCCTCAAGCGACGATCAGGGCTCGCCCGTGATCGGGTAGAGGTCGGCGCGACGGTTGGCGAGCGATGGGATCGCTGCGCGAACGCGGTCCACGGCGCCCAGGTCGAGGTCGGCGACGATCACGCACTCGGCGTCGGCAGCGCGGGCGAGGACGGTGCCCCACGGGTCGATGATCATCGAATGCCCATACGAGACCTTCCCGGCGCCGTGGTCACCGATGATGTCCGGCGCGACGATGAAGCACTGGTTCTCGATCGCCCGCGCACGCAGCAGGACCTCCCAGTGGTCGCGACCGGTCATCAGCGTGAAGGCGGCAGGCACGGTGATGATGCGTGCGCCGCGGAGCGCCAGGAGCCGGTACAGCTCGGGGAAGCGCACGTCGTAGCAGACGGTCATGCCCAGCGGGATGCCATCGACCTCGGTCACGACGAGCTCGCTGCCGGGATCCTCCGCATCGCTCTCGCGATAGGCGACGCCGGCGATGTCCACGTCGAACATGTGGGCCTTGGCGTAGCGGGCCCGGATCGTGCCGTCGGGCGCCACCAGCACGCTGAGGTTGCGGAGCTTCGCGGCGCCGGGCTCGCGGATCACCATGCTGCCGGCGAGGATCCAGCAGTCGAGCTCCTGCGCCCAGTCGCGAACCTTCGTGAGCGTCGGACCATCCTCGGCCTCGGCGCCGGCCTGCAGCACGTCCGCGCCGCCGATCACGTTCCACTTCTCTGGCAGCGCGATCAATCGTGCGCCACGCGCCGCGGCCTCGCGAACACCGAGCTCGGCGCGTGCGACGTTCGCGACGGCGTCGTCGTCGGAGGCGAGCTGGATGCAGGCGACGCTGAGTCGCTGCGGCTGGTCAGCCGTGAATCGTGGAACCTGGAAGCTCATGCACGCAGTGTATGCCCAGCGACGGGGGGCTAGAAGCCGCGCTCCTCGACCGACGGGCGCGGCTGGCGCACGGAGCGCGGATCGAGCTGGTCGGCGACGTGGTGGCTGATGTTCTTCGCCTGGCGGATCGCGGCCAGGATGTCGCTGCGCTCGCCGGCCCAGGTCTCGTTGAGGTCCTTGGCCGAGAGCTTGTGCTCGGCGCGACTCACGCCGCCGCCGGCCTGGCCGAGCAGGGGCAGGAAGGAATCGTTCTCCACCGAGGAGTCCGAGGTGATCGCCGTGGTCGCGGCCTCGAAGATGCCGATCGTCGAGCGGAGGTCGTACGCGTAGCCGCGCACGCGGTCGACGTTCGTGAAGTCCCGGACGATGCCGGCCTCGATGCTGGCGAGCATGTCGACGGTGCTGCGCAGCGCCGCGGCTGCTGCAGGGTTGGTCCAATCGCTCGGCTGCTGGCCGGCAGTCGGAGGCGTCGTGACCGTAGGAGTGATCTGCATGGTCGATCCAATCTTCGGCGGTTCGTCCGAACACGGTATCGTCCTCGGCCCGGTCGATGGCGATCCCGCCGTGAGCCCGGCCGGGGCCGGACGCCCGCTGCGGCCCGTGCAGGCCATGCGCGCGACGGCGTGGTTTGGACGACTCCATGCGGTCTGGACGGCGATTGCGAAACACGGACTGGAAGCGCGCTGGGAATTCGGTAGTATGGGCTCACTTCGGCGGGCTGTGGCGCAGCCTGGTAGCGCGCTCCGTTCGGGTCGGAGAGGTCCCGAGTTCGAATCTCGGCAGCCCGATGAAGACAGCGAGGGGCCGGCTCATTGAGCCGGCCCCTCGTGCAATTTCCCGTGATGTGGCGCCGGGGCCCCCGCGGGGTGCACGGCGTTCCTGATCGCTCAGTGCGTCAGCATCCGCGCGCGGCGCGAGCGCACGAAGCGGATCGTCCGATCGACGGCCGGCGTCGCGCCGATGATGGCTGGGCGCTCGTGATGCAGCTCGGCGCGATCGTCACGCATCTGCTCGATCGCCCGCGCACCGGCTCCGTCCACGAACTCGAGCCCGGCAAGGTCGATCGACACCATGTGGTGTGGCAGCGATGCCACGACCTCGAGTGCGTCATCGACGCTGCTGAAATCCAGCTCGCCGGAGATCTCGAGCACGCCGTGCTCGACTGGTCCCCGGACTGCGATTCGTGCGATGCCGGCATGCATCGTTCGCGCTGCGCGTCGCTCGTCGCCGAAGCGCGCATTCTTGCCAGTAATTCCCCACATGGTGGGTCCCCTTCTCCCCAAGTGTGCGGTGACATCTCCCCAGATACCATCCGCGCTGGACGTAGTCTCGCAGTTTGATGACTACTCCGCAACAGGTTCGATAGGTTTTTCCACTAGGCGCCGGAATCGACGCACAGACGCCGATCCAGCCACGTCGTGCGTGGCGGGACCGGCGCCGGTGCCGCAGTGCTCAGGCGAGCGCGAGCTCGGCGACCTCGGCCGAGTCGGGGGCCTCGGCAGCACTCCCCAGGTCAGGGGCGGAGGACCGCGGCTTGCCGAGCATCTCGACGCGGTGGGCGACCACCTCGACCTTGCTGCGGCGGCCGTCCTCCACCTCCCAGGTGGAGTGGTGGAGGCGGCCCTCGACCGCGATGCGGCGGCCCGTGGCGAGGTACTCGGCACACACCTCGGCCTGCCGCTCCCAGGTGACGACCGTGACGAAGTCGGCTTCCTCCCCACCCACCCGGGAGACGGCGAGGCGGAACGTGCACACGGCACGGCCGTTCGCCGTATGGCGCAGCTCCGGATCGGTGGCGAGGTTGCCGACGAGGACGACGACGTTCATGGCTTGCTCCTTCGTTCGCGACGTTGGTGTCGTAGGAGCAATGCTGCGGCAGCAGGTGTGACGCGTTGCGCGCGCATCGTCACGAATCGGTGTCGAGATTGCGCGAGGATGGTGGGATGGACACGGACCGACAGCAACGCGACGACGCGACCCGAGCCCAGCACCAGGCTGCGGTGGCGGCAGGCGAGCAGCGCGTGCTCATGCGCACGAAGCAGGGCGAGCTCCACAGCTATGGACAGGACGAGTTCGGGTTCTTCCGAGGCGGATCGGATTCCACGGTGAGCTCGGCATTCGGACTGCTCGCACTGACCTGGTTCTTCACCGCCGTCGCGGCCGGTTCGCTCTTCCTCGTCGTCGCGCCGACGACCGTCGGCGACGACCCGCTCTGGGGCGCGCTGCTCCTGACGCTCGGCGGTGTCGCCGGCCTGACCTACAGCGGGCGTCTCGCGCGCGCCGAGCTGCGGGCACGTCGGGTTCGGCGCGAGCGCGGCCTTCCCGAGCCCAGCTCGGTTCAGAACGACGTGTGACACGGGTAGGCCCCGGGCATGACCACGACCGTCGCCGAGATCCTCACCGCAGCCGAGACGCTGCTCGATGCCCACGCCTTCCAGGACTACTGCCCGATCGGCCTGCAGGTCGCCGCGTCCGCTGGCGGCGCCGCGCCGGTGACGAAGATCGCGACCAGCGTCAGCTCGACGCTCGAGACCTTCGCACGTGCGCACGAGGCCGGTGCCGAGCTCGTGCTCGTCCACCATGGACTGTTCTGGAAGGGCACGCCGCAGGTCGTCGATGGCGCGATGCGCGCCCGACTGCACGCACTGCTCGCACATGACATGACTCTCGCGGGCTACCACCTGCCGCTCGACGCGCACGCCACGCTCGGCAACAATGCCCTGATCTGCGACGGGCTCGGCCTGACACGGCTCGACCTCCCCTTCGTCGACCACGGCGGACGCTCGATCGGCTTCGTCGGGGAGCTGCCTGGCGACGGCCTCGGCGCCGATGAGCTCGCCCACCGCGTGCAGGAGCTCATGTCGGGCCGCGCACCGCTCGTGCTGGGCGCCTTCCCCGGCCGCGTGCGCCGCATCGGCGTCTGCTCCGGTGGATCCGCCGCGAGCGTGGTCGAGGCGGCCGCCCTCGGCTGCGACGCCTTCCTCACCGGCGAGCCGCGCGAGGACACGCACGCCCTCGCGCGCGAGCTCGGCATCGGCTTCCTCGCCGCCGGCCACCACGCGACCGAGGTCTTCGGCATCCGCGCACTCGGAACGGAACTTTCCAGCAGGTTCGGGGTCGAGCACGTGTTTCTCGATGCAGACAACCCGGTGTAACGCGGTTGGACCCGTTGCGGGCAGGGTAGGCGACCGGGAGATGGGGCCAGACCGTGCGCGGTGGTGTCCCCCGCCCGTGTAACCGTGGATCGAAGGAGACCCCAGGTGGCCAGCACCCTGCATGCGATGTTCGTCGAGAGCGCTCGCAAGAACGACTCGAAGATCGCCTACATCCAGCGCGAAGGTGGCGCCTGGAAGCATCACTCCTTCGCCAACTCGCTGGCCCGGGTCGAGGCGCTCGGCGCGGGCCTGCTCGACCTCGGCGTGGTCCCCGGTGACCGTGTCGCGATCTTCTCCGGCAGCCGCATGGAGTGGTCGCTCGCCGACTACGCGACGCTCGGTACCGGCGCCACGACCGTGCCGATCTACCAGACGAACTCCGCCGGCGAGGCGCAGTACATCCTCGAGAACTCGAACTCCTCCGTGGTCTTCGTCGAGGACGCGAGCTACGTCGCGAAGATCCGCGACGAGCGCGCCAACATGCCGAAGCTCCAGCACGTGATCGTGTTCGACCCGACGGGCGTCGAGCTCGATGCCGAGGCGGGCGAGATCGCACTCGCCGACGTCGAGGCCAGCGGCCGCGCGACCGGCTCCGCTGGCTGGTACGCAGCCGGTGACGCGGTCAGCGAGGACACGCTCGCCACGATCATCTACACGAGCGGCACGACCGGCCCGCCCAAGGGCTGCATGCTCACCCACCACAACTACGTCTTCATGACCGAGCAGGCAGCAGTGCCGAGCCTCGGGCTGTTCACCGACAATGACCGCATGGTGCTGTTCCTGCCGCTGGCACACACCTTCGCCCGACTCGTGCACTTCGTCTCCACGCGCATGGGCCTCGAGCTCGCCTACACCTCCATCGCGACGCTGATGGACGACCTCGGCGAGCTCAAGCCCACGATGGTCCCGAGCGTGCCACGCGTGTTCGAGAAGGCCTACACGCGGATCCTCGGCCAGTTCAACGAGGCGACCGGCGTCAAGCGTGCGCTGATCGACCGTGCGATGAAGGTCGGCGCCCTGCGCGGCCGCTACATCCAGCGTGGACGCCGGGTCCCGCCGCTCCTCGCGGCCCAGCACGCGCTCTTCCACAAGCTCGTCTTCTCCAAGATCCACGCCCGCTTCGGCGGCAACATCCGGATCTTCATCTCGGGCGGAGCACCGCTCAGCCGCGAGGTCGCGGAGTTCTTCCTGGCCTGCGGCATCATCATCGTGGAGGGCTACGGCCTGACGGAGTCCACCACCGCGATGTGCGTGAACCTGCCCAACGACTTCCGCCTCGGATCGGTCGGCAAGCTGTTCGAGGGCACCGAGGTCAAGATCGCCGAGGACGGCGAGATCCTCGTCAAGGGAGGCATCGTCTTCCAGGGCTACTACGAGAACGAGGAAGCCACGAAGGAGGTCCTCGACGGCGAGGGCTGGCTGCACACCGGCGACATCGGTGACTTCGACCGCGAGGGCTTCCTCTACATCACCGACCGCAAGAAGGACATCATCGTGACGGCGGGTGGCAAGAACATCTCCCCCGCCAACATCGAGGGCGCGCTCAAGGCGACGCAGTACGTCTCGCAGGCCTTCGCCTACGGCGACAAGAAGCCGTACATCACGGCGCTCGTCACGCTCGATCCGGACGAGCTCGCCTCGTTCGCGGCCACCAACGAGCTCGAGGGTGACATCTACCAGCTCGTCCAGGAGCCGCAGGTGCAGGAGCTCGTGCGCATCGCGATCGACAAGGTGAATGCCGAGGTCGGCCGCGTCGAGCAGGTCAAGCGCGTGCGGATCCTGCCGATCGACTTCACGCAGGAGACGGGCGAATTGACACCGTCGCTCAAGGTGAAGCGCAAGGTCGTGACCGATCGCTACGGCGAGTGGATCGAGGAGATGTATGCCGCCGACGCGGCCGACCTCGCACCGGTCACCGACCCGCGCATCGGCGCCCTGCAGGACCAGCCCACCACCTCCGTCTGATGGCCTCGGCACGCGCGCTGCTCGACGCGGTCCTCACGCTGCCGGTGACGATCGAGGCGGTCACGACCGCGCAGCTGCTGCTGCCCGGGGCGATGGGCCGGATCACGACGATCGTGGAGCTCCACGGCGACGGTCACACCGGGCGCGGCGAGGATGTCGCGTATGCGGCTGACACGCAGGCGCTGCTGCCCGATGCGTTCGCCGCACTGGGCTCGACGATCACCGGGACCTGGACGATCGAGTCGCTGTCGGACGTGCTGGAAGCGCATCCGCTCCGCGTGCCACAGGGATCGATGGGCGACGACAAGCCCGGGTTCCATCGCTGGGCGCTGGAGAGCGCTGCGCTGGACCTCGCCCTCCGACAGGCAGGTACGGACCTGGCTGCGCTCGTGGGAGCGACATGGAAGCCCGTGCGCGTGTCGGTCTCGATGGGCCTCGGTGATCCGCCGAGCGCGGCGATCGTGCACCACTGGCTCGAGCGCGACCCGTCAATGACCTTCAAGCTCGACTCCGCGCGATCCTGGAGCGAGGCGCTGGTGACGGAGCTCGCCGCGACGGGCGCCGTCAGCACCGTCGATTTCAAGGGTCTCTACACGGGCGACTGGATCGATACGTCACCCGACCCCGTGCTGTACGAGGCTGTCAGTCGACGGCTGCCCGACGCACTGCTCGAGGACGCCAAGCTCAGCCCGGAGCACCTGGACGCGCTGGACGAGGATGCGCTGGCGCGGCTCGCCTGGGACTACCCGATCACCAAGCCGGCTGACATCCCGGGACTACCCGGCTCGACGGCGACCTTCAGCGACCTGCGGCCGAAGGCGATCAACATCAAGCCGTCCCGCTTCGGCTCGCTGGAACGACTGTTCGGCACGATCGCTCTGTGCGAGCAGGAGGGCATTCCCTGCTACGCCGGCGGCCAGTTCGAGCTCGGTCTCGGCCGCACGCAGGTGCAGTCGATCGCGAGCCTGTGCTTCGCGGACGCGCCCAACGATTGCGCACCCGTGCTGTTCCATGGCGCCACGCCGGACAGCGACGTCCCGCTCGGGCCCGTCGAGATCCCGGCGGGAGTCGGCTTCGGGTGGGAAGCACCCACCCCGGCACTGACCCACATCGCGTAGCGCTCCGTGTCCATGCGTGGCGGTGCCTCGACGTGGAACTGCGTGATGGATCGGGTGGTCCTGCGCGCTGGAGCGGGTGGTTCGAGGCATTTGTCACGCATGTCGTGAGGAACGTGCGACACCAGCTGTGGGGTGGCGGGCCATAGCAAGCGCGTCGCACGACAGGGATCGGGGCGGGCATCGCGAACACGCGGGCGCCACAATCAACGCTGCGACGTCGGTTCTCGGCGGGAAGCGAGGATACAGCTCGCTCTGCGAGTTCCGGCACCTGCGGTGCGGACTTCTCTCTGGCACTGGACCTGACGGGGGGCATACGGTGCTCCTTCCCGTCAACCGTCCGAAAGTCGTCGCATGATCCCGCATCGTTTTTCACGCTCCTCCTTCATCGCTCGCCGGCGGCAGGTGCTTGCCGCCGCGTCTGTCGGATTGACGGTGGTGGCAGCCGCCTGCATCGCTGGCGGCTCGCAGATGACGACGGCCGACGCCGCCGTCGCGCCGCAGGGACAGGGCTTCCAGCTCAACAGGGGTGACATGCGCTTCATCCTGAAGCAGATCAAGATCTCCGAGGCCCATGCCACGAAGGAGAATGGTCCCGGCACCCCGCTGGTCGGTGACGGCGAGTTCCAGATCTCGGACCCCATGCTGCCGTTCGGCCTGCGCACCGTCGACGGCTCGGACAACAACCTCATTCCCGGCCAGAACTCCTTCGGTGCGTCGCACCAGAAGTTCCCGCGCCTGTCGACCCCCGTCTTCAGGTCCGCGGATGTCACCCCGCCGGCATTCGGGCCGCCGACCCCCACGTCATACGCGCAGAAGAGCGGCAACGTCTTCGACGCCGAGCCGCGCCTGGTCAGCAACCTGATCGTCGACCAGACGTCGACGAATCCAGCTGCGATCCAGGCAGCCGCCGTTCCGCACCGCACGTTCCTCGGCGAGCCCGTCGTCCCATGTGACAGTGGCGGCCAGCCGGCCGGCTGCGTCCCGTCCGGCAAGACGCTGTTCATGCCGAACGTCACGACCGACGTCGGCCTGTCGCCGCCATTCAACTCATGGTTCACGCTGTTCGGCCAGTTCTTCGACCACGGCGTCGACCTGACCACCAAGGGCGGCAGTGGCACGGTGTTCGTGCCACTCAAGGCGGACGACCCGCTCATCCCGGGTCCCGACGGCGTCCTCGGCAACGGCGACGACCTGCCCGCCAACCAGCGCTTCATGGTGCTGACCCGCGCCACCAACCAGCCGGGCCCGGACGGCATCCTCGGCAACGCCGACGACATCCACGAAGCGATCAACACGGACACGCCGTGGGTCGACCAGTCCCAGACCTACACCTCGCACCCCGCACATCAGGTCTTCCTGCGCGAGTACGACCTGCTCGGCGGCCGGCCGGTCTCGAACGGCATGATGCTGCGCGGCCCGCAGAACGGCATGGGAACGTGGAAGACGGCCAAGGACCAGGCGCGCACGAAGCTCGGCATCGTCCTCACGGATGCGGACGTCGCGAACGTGCCGCTCGTGGCGACCGACCAGTACGGCCGGTTCCTGCGCGGTCCCCTGCGTGGGATGCCGCAGCTCGTCACCGCGACCGGACTGGTCGAGGGCAACATCGCGTCGCCGGTGTCGGTTCCCGGGAACGTGCGCCGCATCGGCGACGGGTTCCTCGTGGACATCGCCCACAACGCGGATCCGAAGCCGGGACTCACGCCCGATTCCGACACCAACATCTCGACGGCGAACCAGACCCAGCCCAGCGGGACCTACGACAACGAGCTGCTGGATGAGCACTTCGTCGCTGGTGATGGCCGCGTGAACGAGAACATCGGTCTCACGGCGGTGCACCAGGTCTTCCACTCGGAGCACAACCGGCTGGTCGATGACATGAAGAACCTGATCACCACGCAGAACATCGACGTCGCAGAATGGCACCTCACCGGGAATCCGACGCAGTGGAACGGTGAACGTCTCTTCCAGGCCGCGAAGTTCGTGACGGAGATGGAGTACCAGCACCTCGTCTTCGAGGAGTTCGGTCGCAAGGTCGCGCCCAGCATCGATCCGTTCAATGCGACGACCCAGGCCCAGACGAACCTGAATCCGGCGATCAAGGCCGAGTTCGCGCACGCTGTATACCGCTTCGGCCACTCCATGCTGACGGACACCGTTTCCCGGACCAGGCCCGATGGCTCGTCCAACGACATCGAGCTGCTGGACGCGTTCCTGAACCCACGTTCGTACTACGACGATGGCACCGGCCCGAACACGATGACGCCGGAGGAAGCCGCAGGCAGCATCGTCATGGGCATGGCAGACCAGACGGGCAATGAGATCGACGAGTTCGTGACCGAGACCCTGCGCAACAACCTGCTCGGCCTGCCGCTCGACCTGCCCACGATCAACATGACACGTGCGCGTGATGCCGGTGTCCCGCCGTTGAACGTGTTCCGACGCCAGCTACATGCGGCGACGCGCGATGCCTCGCTCAAGCCGTACTCCGACTGGGTGGACTTCAGCCAGAGCATCAAGCACGAGCGCTCCACGGTGAACTTCATCGCGGCATACGGCACCCACCCGACGATCACGTCGCAGTCGACGATCGCTGGGCGCCGCGCAGCGGCCGAGAAGCTCTTCGCCATGGAGCCGACGGATCCCGCCACGCCAGCCGACGCCGCCGCGTTCATGTTCGGCACCGGAGCCTGGGCGAACAACGCGAACGGGGCGACGAAGACGGGAGTCGACGGCATCGACCTCTGGATCGGCGGCCTTGCCGAGTCGCAGAACCTGTTCGGCGGCCTGCTCGGATCGACCTTCAACTACGTGTTCGAGCAGCAGATGACCGACCTGCAGGACGGCGACCGCTTCTACTACCTCACGCGAACGCCAGGCCTCAACCTGCGCACGCAGCTCGAGGGCAACTCGTTCGCGGAGCTGATCCAGCGCAACACCGACGCACACGGCCTCAAGGCCGACGTGTTCTCGGTCGCCGACTGCGAGTTCGACCTCGCACACCTGCAGGGCACGACACCCGGGCCGATCACGGACGACCCGACATCCGAATGCGACGAGCACGCATTGCTGCTGCGCATGGCGGACGGCACGATCCGCTACCGCCAGTCGAACTCCGTCGACCCCGGTGGCCTCAACGCACAGGCCACGTACGAAGGTACCCCCGGCGCCGACCGCGTATGGGGTGGCGTCGACAACGACACGTTCTGGGGCGGCCTGGGCAACGACCGCATCGAAGGCAACGACGGTGGCGACGTGGCACTCGGCGGTGAGGGTGATGACATCATCACCGACTCTGCGGGCGACGACAACCTCAAGGGTGGTCCCGGCAACGACGCGATCGATGCTGGTCCGGGTCTCGACCTGCTCCAGCCCGGCGCCGGCGACGACTTCGCAGACGGCGGCCTGAACAGCAACGGGATCTTCGCCGGCGAAGGCGACGACCTGCTGATGGGCGGCGACGGGGCCGACGGCATGTTCGGAGACGGCGGCGACGACTGGCTCGACGGCGGACGCACCGGTGACGGGCTCAGCGGTGATTCCGGCAACAACTTCTTCACCGACGACAACGAACCCGGCCACGACGTCATGTTCAGCGGCGGCGGTGAAGCCAACTACGACGCCGAGGGCGGCGATGACATCATGCAGAACACTGCCGACCACGATCGCAACGCTGGAGCGATGGGTTACGACTGGGTCATCCACAGGGGCTCCGCGGCCGCTGCCGACTCGGACCTGAATCTGGCGATCGCAGTACTGCCCCAGCCGCATGTGGTGGTGCGCGACCGCTTCTCCGAGATCGAGGCCGTGTCGGGCTGGAAGCTCGACGATGCCCTTCGTGGAAACGGAGCCGAGGCGGAGATCGCGATCCCGGCCAACCGCAACGACCTGAATGCAGCGGGAATCGCTCGCATCGCGGGTCTGCAGACGGTCCTCGGTGCTGGGGTGACGTCCCTCCGTGGAGACCAGAACGTCATCCTCGGCGGTGGCGGCTCCGACATCCTCGAGGGTCGCGAAGGCGACGACTTCCTCGACGGTGACCGGTGGCTCGATGCCCAGCTGCGAGCGCCGGACCAGTCGACACCGTCGACGACCGACACCAAGCTCGTCGACAACCTGGCCGACATCCGCGACGACCTCATGGCTGGCCGAACCAACCCGGGCCAGGTGGACATCGTCCGATCGATCAAGACGGAGCCCGCGGGCAGCGAAGCTGACGCGGCGGTCTTCTCCGGGCCCCGCGCCGACTACGACATCACGCCCAACCTGAACCGCACGCTCATGACGGTCAACCACGCACGTGGCACGGCCAGCGACGGCGTGGACACGCTCCGCAACATCGAGCAGCTTCGGTTCTCGGACCAGACGCTGTCGATCGCACCGGTCGCCGTGTTCGCACCGAACCTGACGTTCGCTGCCCGGGCACTCAACACGAACAGTGCCGCACAGTCGGTCCTGCTCTCCAACACGGGCAGCCAGCTGCTCTCGATCGCCTCGATCAACATCGTCGGGACGAATCCTGGGGACTTCAACGTCCTCTCGACGAGCTGCGGCGCGTCGCTGGCACCGGGAGCAAGCTGCTCGACGAACGTGCGCTTCCGACCAACGGCGGCGGGCACCCGAACGGCAGTGCTGCGGGCTACGAACAACTCGGGCAACATCGCCGGGAGCACGCAGGACGTGACACTGAGCGGCGTGGGCAATGCTCCGCCGGTCGTGAACACGCCGGCAACGGGCAGCCCGACGCTCAGCGACACGACACCCGCACCACAGCAGACGCTGACGGCGATCACGACCGGCATCTCGGACGTGAATGGCCTCGGCCCGTTCACCTACCAGTGGCAGCGCACGAACCCGAACGGCAACGTCAATAGCTTCGCCAACGTCAACAACGCGACCGCGGTGACCTTCAACGTGCCGAACCAGGGCAACTCGCTGGGCCGTCGCTACCGTGTCATCGTGCGATTCACCGATGGAGCGGGCTTCGCGGAGCAGCGCACGTCGGCCGCATCGGCTCGAACGACACCGAACCTCAACCTGCTCGCAACGGGACTGACGGCACTGGGAACCTCGAGCACGCCGCTCCAGATCGCCGCAGCAGTTCCTGCAGGTGCCCCGATGACCGAGATCGCGGTGTTCGCACTCCCCCAGGCACGGACGCAGCGGGCGAAGCCGAAGGCACGGCTCATCACCAAGGTCACGCGGTCCACGCCGAAGGCCAAGCGCTACACCTTCAAGCTCACCGAGAAGAAGCTGAAGAACCTGCGCCCCGGTACGTACGTGGTCGAGGTTCGCGTCGGAAAGAACCGAGCGAGCCTCGGACCCGCCGTGCGCCGGAACGTGACCATCCGCGCGGCGCGCCCGTAGCACCATGAGCCAGCGCTCCCCCCTCACCTGGGCACGCCCCTACATCGTGGTACTCGCGGTGTGGGCGACGGCCTCCGGCGGCCTCGTGGCAGCCGACATCCTGGACCAGCCTGCTGGTTCCGGGCGGTCGGCTGCCACGGCGACGGCGGCCGCCCCGACGCCAACGCTGCAGGTGGGCAAGCCCGCCCTGTTGCAGGCGCCGACTGCGAAGGCGCTCGCGGGCCAGACCCACGGCATCCAGGGGTACCTGCCGCGCCACCAGCAGCTGGTCCAGGTGCCGATCACGCTCACCAACACGACCGATCGCTCGATGCCCTACGACCCCCGCTGGTTCCGCCTCGGAGGCCGGAAGCAGCTGCAGCCGAGCACCAGCACGATGCAGGCCGGAGTGCTCCGGCCCAGCGCCACGATCGATGGCACCGTGGGCTTCGTCGCACCCCGCGACGGACGACGACTGATCCTGATCTTCGATGCCCCGCAGGCGCCTGCAGTCCAGGTACCGCTGGGCGGAAGCGGTCGAGTAGTACCGCCCACCCCGAACGCAACGACGACACAGGAGCACCACGAACGATAGGTGTTCAGGAGGCACGACCATGCGACGCGACGTGAAGCGACCGATGATGAGGTGGGGAGGCCCCGCCGTACTGACGACCATCCTGGTGTCAGTCGTCATCCCAGTACAGCAGTTCCTGCACCGCGTCTCAGGGGGACATGGGGAGGAACACCTCGCGCCGCTGGCACACGCACTTCGCGACGGCGCGGCCCTGTGGCCCGGCCTCCTGTTGGGGCTGCTCGTCGCCACACGTATCTGCACCGCGATCCTCGGACCAACGACGCTGCGCGAACAGATCCGCGCAACGACGACCTTCGTCCCGGTCATGTCACTCGCCGTCGGCGTGACGATCGGTCTCGGCGTCCCACTCCACGCCTGGCTGTTCGAGGGCGCTGGCGCGCTCCGCGAGGACACCCTCTCGGAATGGCTGTCGCAGATGCGATCCAATGGTGCGCTTGCCGCCGCCATTGCGCTTCCCACGACGCTCCTGCTGTCGCTCGGCGCGCGCGCCCTGCACCGCCTCCGGCTTCCGGCGCTCCCCACGCTCGTGCTGCACCGTCGCGTGCTCGTGGTATCCGGCGTCGCGGCCGGAGTGGCGATCGCCACGATCTCGCTCGCGTCGCTGACTGACACCGCCACCGCCGACCTCCCCGGCGCACCATGCCCCGCCGGCGCGCCGATGAAGACCTTCGCGATCTCCGCGATCGACGTCGACATCACCCTCAACCGATTCGGCGACCACGATCCCGAGGGCCGCATGTATGTCCTGCGGGACCGGATCGGGGACGTACGCGCGGCCGAGGCCTCCAAGCAGGTCTCGATCGGGCTCGAGGATGATGCGATCCAGCCCCTCGTCGTGCGCGCCAACATGGGCGACTGCATCGAGGTCGACTATCGCAACGACGCCGACGAGCCGTACGGCTTCCACGTCGACGGGCTCACCTACGTCGCGGATCAGCCGACCGAGCTTGCGGATGGCGATCCCCAGGTCGTGCCACCGGGCGAGAGCCGCAGTTACCGCTTCTACGTGCCGGATGACGCCTCGATGGAAGGCGCCCACTACGTCCGCCCCGGCCTCGCGCGACGCGGCGCCGTCAGCCATGGACTCTTCGGGGCCATCGTCGTCGAGCCGAAGGGCGCGACGTATGACAACCCGCGTACCGGCGCACCGCAGCTCTCGGGCTGGGACGCGATCATCGACGTGCCCGGGCGACCCGACTTCCGCGAGTTCACCCGTCTCTACCACGAGATCGGCAACGAGGAGTTCGAGGTGCTGGACCGTGGCGGCCTGGCCTTGCCCGAGGTCGACCCGATCACCGAGACGTATCGGCCCGGTACGCGCGCGATCAACTACCGCTCCGAGCCCTTCATGAATCGACTGGAGGTCAACGAGCACCAGAAGTCACTCGCCTACAACTCCTACACCTTCGGTGACCCACCCACGCCGATCATGCGGTCATACCTGGGCGAGCCGACGAAGATCCGCCTGCTGCACGCCGGCAGCGAGATGTTCCACGTCTTCCACCTCCATGGCGGCGGCATTCGCTGGCGCGCGAATCCGCTGTCCGACCCCGACTGGGACTACGGCGACACCGGCCTGGACAAGCATCCGCAGGCCCAGTCCCAGTCGAACCGCACGGACTCCCAGTCGATGGGACCGGGCGAGGCCTACAACCTCGAGATCGAAGGCGGCGCGGGCGGCGTGCAGCAGACCGTGGGCGACCTGCTCGAGCACTGCCACATCGCCGAGCACTACAACTCGGGCATGTGGTCGTTCTGGCGCGTCTACAACACCCGCCAGCCCGACCTCGCGCCGCTCCCCGACAGGACTGCACCTCCGGCGTCCGTCGACTCCACGCAGCTGCTGGGCAAGACGATGCCGGATGGCACGGTCCTGACGGCCGCGAACATCGACACCTGGATCTCGGGGATGCTGCCGCCGCGCGGTACGCCGAGCAACGACCAGGACGCAACCGTCTGGGACTGGCGGCTGGACCGCTCGAACCCGGCCCGCCCACTCGCCCTCGGCGAGACCGAGGAGACGGACGACTGGCCCAACCTGGGCGACGGCACGCATCCAGGCGGCGTGCCCGGTGACGAGTTCGTGGGAAGTCGACCGACCCTGCGCTTCCATCCGACTGACGGTCGCCCCGCGTTCCCGCTCCTGCGGACGAACATCGGCCAGCGCGCACCCTTCTCGCCGCGCCATTCGGGGACTCCCTTCCTCGGGTCACGCGTCAATGCGCCGAAGGTTGGTTCGGTGGATCCGTACGCGAAGCGCCCAGATGGCCTCTGTCCGGCGAATTCACCGCTCAAGCGGTTTGACATCACGGCAATCGCGACGCCTGCCCGCATCACGAGAGCAGGGAAGACCGACCCGACGGCAATGGTCTTCGCGCGCAACCAGGACAAGGCTGCGATCCTCGCCGGATCGAAGGCCGTGGAACCGCTCGCGATCCGATCGAACGTCGGTGACTGCGTTGCCGTTGACTTCACCACTGAGATAGGCGACGCGACGGTGTTCGGCGGATTCGCGAAGAGCAACATCCACATCCATCACCTCCAGTTCGACATCCAGGGCTCCGACGGCGCGAGCGCCGGCTACGTCTTCGACCAGTCGGTGCGTCCATATCGCATCGCGGCGTGCGGCTCGCGAAGCAGGCCGCGGCTCGCTCGACGACGCTGACGATGACCACGAACCCGACCTTCAAGCCCGGCACCTGGATCGGAATCGGGCTCGGCGGCACGGGGCTGGAAGTGCCAGGTGGCGAGCGTGTCAGGGCGCACCGTGCGACTGACGGAGCCGCTCACGACGCGTTGGCCGGCCGGCACGTGGGTCGGCGCGGAGTTCGCGCGCTACCAGTGGTATCCGGACGTCCAGCTGGACAACATCTTCTGGCATGACCACGTCGATGGCATCCACGGCTGGCCCAAGGGACTGGTCGGGCAGATGATCGTCGAGCCACCGGGCTCCACGTACCACGACCCGACGACGGGGCAGCCCGTCCAGTCCGGCTCGATCGTCGACATCCGGACGAACAGCCCACTCGTTCCCGGCAAGGTCAACGGGAGCTTCCGTGAGGTGGCACTCTGGAACATCGAGGACAACCCGGCAACGGGCAGGGGTGACACCTTCAACCTCCGGGCCGAGCCGTGGGCTGATCGCCTCCTCGTGGATCCGGACCCATCGCTCATCTTCAGCTCCTGGCGCCATGGGGACCCGTTCACGCCCTTGCCACGCGCATATCCGGGCGACCCGTTCGTCATTCGCACCGTGGACATTGGCGGCAACGGCCTCGCGACCTTCCGCGTCGACGGGCACAACACGGCGCGCGAGACCCGACATCGCGCCAACGGCCAGTTCGACTCCGGCACGACCGACGCGATTCGGCTGGGCATTTCCGAGCGACTGACCAGCGTGCTCGAGGGTGGCGCAGGCGGCCCCGGCAAGGCACCGGGCGACTACCTGTACATGAAGGGAACCGGTCGGCACTTCAGGGAAGGTGCGTGGGGCATCATCCGCGTCCTGTCTGCCCGCACGAGCACGCTCAAGGCACTTCCGGGGCGAACACTCCCCCGCACTGGTCCGGCGACACCGTCCAAGACGGGGCAGCGTCCGCCTGCCGCGACGTCACCCGGCACTCCGTGTCCGACCGGCGCGCCGGTCAAGCCGTTCGACATCACCGCCGTCGACCTCTCCGGCCGCGGTGCACCCCGGGGACCGGGCATCCGTTCGGCCTTTGTGCCGACTTCCCAGGTCGCGAGCGTGCAGCAGGGCAACAGCGCCGAGCCGCTCGTGCTGCATGTCGCCGAGGGTGATTGCCTCGAGGTGACGCTCCGTAACCAGCGCGAGCGGCCGGAGGAAGGCGGGCCGATCCCCCGCGTGTCATTCCACGTCTCCGAGCTGCAGCGGACGACGAGCTCCTCGGGCGTGAACATCGGCTTCAGCCCGGAGCAGACCGTCGGCGCAGGCCAGACGCGTACGTACCGCATGTACGCCGAGTCCGAGCGGATCGAAGGCGCACTCATCACGGACATGGGACGCCCGACGCATCCCATCGAAGGCCTCTACGGCATGGTCGTCGTGTCACCACGGGGATCGGATTTCCGGGATCCCGTCTCCGGCACGCCGAAGTCGATCGGGCCCCAGGTGATCGTCGATCCGCCCGGCGCCCCCAGCTACCGAGACATGGCACTGATCCTGTTCGACAATGACGACAAGATCGGGCTGAACGAGATGCCGTATCCGGTCGATGTCAGTGGCAAGCCGTCGATCAATTACTCGATCGCCGGGGCTCGAGCCGACGCGCCCGACCTGCTGCGGTCGGGGCCGAACGGACCCGGCACGCCACTGCTGCAGGCGAACATCGGCGATCCGATTCGCGTGCACATCGCCATCGCTGGCGGCAGCGAGCAGGACCACACGTTCAGCCTGGGCGGCAGCACATGGCTCGACGACCCCTTCCTCGCGGGCAGCAATCGCGTGTCGTCCATCGGCCTGGCGCCATGGGAGGTGCGTGACATCCATGCCGTCGCAGGTGCGGAATCCGGGCCCGGCGTCGAGCACTGGGGCGACCTGCGTCGCCCGTTCACCGAAGCCGGCATCTGGGGCCTGCTCCGCGTGCACGGCACGTGCTCGACGACGTTCATCCAGATCCCGGGTTCCAGCTGCCCCGAGGCGACACCCGAACCCGAGCCGGATCCGGAGCCATAGCGAGTGCCGGGGCGAAGGCCTCGACCGTGACCGCGTGGCTCAGCGCGCGACGCGCGTCGACGTCGACGCGCCGCGCTCGAGGATGCGGCGCCAACGTGCGGTCGAGCTGTCGGCGACCGGCTGGTCGTCGAACGCCTCGATCACGCCACGGCGGCTGATCTCCCAGCCGTGCCGCGCGCAGATCTCGCGGTAGTGGTCGAAGTCGGTGGCGAGCTGCTTGGTGACGCTCTCGAAGCCGTGGCGGGCGATCTGCACGCGCTGGCTGACGTTCATGATCTGCGTGGAGAACATGAGCTCATCGTCGCGGCGCGGCTCGATGAGGATGAAGTCCACTTCCGGATGCTTCATGCGCATGTGCTCGAGACGCTCATGCATGCCGTTCCACACGAGGCAGCGCAGCATCTGGGAGCCGACCATCGTCGGGCCCATCTCGCTGATGCGCTTCGGGCGCGTGCCCTGGTACGGGGTCAGCCGGTCGTTTCCGAAGGGCACGATCGAGTTGTCGATCACGACGAGCTTGGCGCCCTTCTCGACGGCGGTCTCGACGTTGGCGAAGCTGCGCAGGCCGCCGTCGACGAACTCGCGCCCGCGAATGTTCACACCCTGGTAGACGAGGGGCAGTGCGGCGCTGGCGACCGTGGCGCGCGAGATCGGCACCTCGTCCCAGTCGTCGTCGCCGAACACGACCGGCTCGCAGGTGTCGAGGTCGGTCGCGACG
>JAOPYV010000080.1 GCA_025964435.1 Thermoleophilia bacterium
CTCAACGGGCGACCTCGACAGACACTCGACTGGATGACACCATCCGAGAAGCTCAACCAGGTCCTCGTTGCACTCACCGGTTGAAACCGCCGGTCTTCAGGTTCCTCACGTGGCGTGCCAATCCCCAGCAGGCACAGCCATGCCGTCGTGCCGGCGCCCGCCTACGCCGTCGTCGCGCTGGCGGCGACGAGGTGGCGCGTCGAGTCGAGCGCGTGCTCGAGGTCGCGCAGCAGGTCGTCGACGTGCTGTTGGCGGAGGCAGCGCTGCCGGAGGATGCCGACCTGTCGGCGCCGGACCGCGGCCACATCACCGCGAGCGAGGCGGGCCAGATCGCGGCGAGCGCCGCAGCACACTCCCTCCTGCTCACGCACGTGCCGATCGAGAACGGCTTCGACGCCGCACTCACGGCCGCGCGCTCCAAGTTCGTCGGGCCAACCCGACTCGCGACGAGCGGCGAGTGCTACCCCGTCGCGCAGCGCCTCGCCGTCGTGCGCTGACCGGCTCCCCACTCCCTTGGTCGCGCTCCGCGTCAGTGCGTCCGTCCGGTCCCGCCTTTCGGGGCTTCCCCAGACGTGAGGAACATGGAGACCGGCGGTTTCAACCGGTGAGTGCAACGAGGACCTGGTTGAGCTTCTCGGATGGTGTCATCCAGTCGAGTGTCTGTCGAGGTCGCCCGTTGAGCGAGTCGGCGATGGCGTCGAGGTCTGATCTGGTGTGTTGGGAGAGGTCGGTGCTCTTGGGCATGTACTGGCGCAGCAGTCCGTTGGTGTTCTCGTTTGAGCCGCGTTGCCAGGGGCTGTGTGGGTCGCAGAAGAAGACCGGAATCTCGGTGTCCAGCGTGAATCGGGCGTGCTCGGTCATCTCCTTGCCCTGGTCCCAGGTGATCGAGCGGCGCAGCGATTGGGGCAGTGTCAGGATCATTTCCTGCATCGCTTCGCGGACCGCGACGGCTCCATGATCGTCGGGCAGGTGCAGCAGCATCACGTAACGAGTGGAGCGCTCAACGAGCGTTCCCACTGCACTCTTGTTGCCCTTGCCGAGGATCAGATCGCCTTCCCAGTGGCCGGGCACCGCGCGGTCTTCGACCTCGGCTGGGCGCTCGCTGATCATGACCATGTCCGCGATCCGCCCGCGGCGGTGTTCGCGTCCCTGCGGCACGCGCTTCGCGCGTCCGCTGCGCAGGCAGCGCGTCAGCTCGCGCCGCAACTCACCGCGCGCCTGGACGTACAAACTCTTGTAGATCGTCTCGTGTGACACCTGCATGGAATCATCATCACCAAATTCCGCACGAAGACGACGGGAGATCTGCTGCGGCGACCACCGCGCCTCAAGATCCGCAGTCACCCGCTCGCGCAGCGCCTCGTTACCCGCGAGCTTCGTCGACTTCGGCCGCTTGGCCGCATCCCGCGCCGCGCGGTGCGCGGCCATCGGCCGATACCCATCACGCCCACCGTGCTTGCCAATCTCACGCGACACCGTCGACTTGGCCCGCCCAATCAACCGCCCGATCTCCGCACACGACCGCTTCAGCTCAAGCCCGATCTGGATCTCGATCCGTTCCTCCAGCGACAACCGCGACTCCGACGGCTGCCACATCTCAGGCCGCACCACCCCACCCAACGGTGCCAGCATCCCCGCGACACCCGACTTCGACAACCCCACCAATTCCGCTATCTCACGCGGATTCAACCCCGTCGACGCCAACCGCAGAATCCGCCGACGAGTTTCCTCCGGAACTGCTTTCCACCCTCGCCCACGACCCTGAGTCATGCCAACCACCTCCTGAACTGCTTGTCGAAACAAGCTCAATCAGGCACTGCGTTGCAGTGATCAGTTGAAGCCGCCACCCAATGTGCACCTTCAAGTTCCTCACGTGCACCTCGCGCGCGTCGATCAGCATCGATCCGCCGTCTGAGGCACTCTGGAAATCAGGCACTCAGGCACTCAGGCGCACAGGCACTCAGGCGCACAGGCGCACAGGCGACGCGTGTCACGGCCCAAGCTGCGTGACTGAGCGCCTGCGAGAAGAAGTGACCCCGCTGCCGATCAGGCGTCGAGCGAGAGGTCCGCGTAGACCGCGAGCGCGCTGGTGAGACCCGTGTCGAGGTGACCCTCGTCGAGCAGCAGTGCGTCGACGCCGGCGCGATGGAGCTTGGCGACGTGGTCGACGGCGGCGATCGATTCTGAGATCACGGGCCAGCCGACGGGGACGTCGGCGAGCAGCTCGAAGGTTCGTTCCACGTCGATGCGCCCGTCGCCGACGCGATTGTCGATGTTGAGCACGTCGGCATCGGTGCCGATCGCGAACTCCAGCTCGTCGTCGTTGTGGACCGAGAGCACGACTTCCATGCCGAGCTGGTGGGCAGCGAGGATGATCACGTCGAGCTCGTGGTCATCGTCATCCAGGTGCGCGCTGACCGGCACGTGCAGGGCGTCCGCTCCTGCTGCGCGCAGCTCGTAGACCTGACGCACGTCGACGACGAAGTCGCGCGCGATGAGCGGGAGCTCGCAGGCGCCACGGGCCGCCGTGAGGTCCTCGACCCTGCCGGCGCTCAGCAGCGGCTCGGTGACGATGCTGATGGCGCACGCGCCCCCGGCCTCGCACTCGGCGACCACGGCGGCGACATCGAGCTCCGGATTGATCGTGCCGCGCTGCGGCGTCGCGCGCTTGGGCTCGACGATGAGCGCGAGGCGATCCTCGCTCAGCACCTCGGTCAGCGAGCGCACGGCGCCAGCTGCGGCCGCACGGGCGCGCCGCTCGGCGAGCTGCGCCTCGGAGTCGTCATGCTCCGCCCAAGTGCGGCGGGTTCGTTCGATGCTGTCGGTGAGTTCACTCATGATGGGGTGTTGCGCGACTGGCGCGCAGCTCGATCCTGACGTTCCTGTTCGATGATCGCAATAGCTGAGCCACTTCCGACGCGACTGGCGCCGGAGACGACGAGGTCCTCCGCGTCCTGCAGCGACGCCACTCCGCCAACCGCGACGATCGCGACGTCGGCGGGCAACAGCTCACGCAGGACCCGCACGTGCTCCTGTGTGACGGCGCGTGGCTGGTGCCCGCTGCCGGTCTGCAGGAACCCGGCCGGCGACTCATGGAGCCGCTGCAGCAGCGGGTCGAGCGCGGTCAAGTCGAGCATCGTCGCTTCGATGACGATCGTCAGCTCCGATCGACCGCGCGCAGCGGTGAGCGGCGACCAGCCGGCATGCTCAAGTAGCTGCTCGAGCTCGACACGGGCGGCGGCGAGGTTGTCGCGCGGATCCACGAGCGCGCCATGGTCGAGCATCACGGCGAGCTCATCGGCGCCATCGGCGAGTGCGCGGTCGCAGGCCGCCAGCTTGATCGATGGCGTGTCCTGCCCGAACGGGAAGCCGACCGCGGCGCGTACGCGGGTGTCGGAGCCCGCGAGCTCGGCGACGGCCAGCGCGACGTGCGCGGGCCAGACGGAGACGGATGCGAGGTGCGCGGCCGCGGCCTGCGCGCAACCGGCGCGGACCTCCTCATGCGTGATGAGTGGGCGCAGCAGGTGCAGCTCGAGGCTCTTGGCGATCGAGAGGCCGCTCAAGCGACCAGCCAGACGATGAGGGCAATGACGGCGACGAGCCCGGCGGCGATCGCGAGCATCGGCAGCAGCACGATCCGCGCCGATCCGGGCGTGGTCGCGCCGGGCATCACGCTACGCCGCTCCTGTCGCTCGCGGCGCGACTGCTCGCGCAGCTGCGCGGAGATCTTGCCCTTCACGCCGAGGTCGCCACTGATGATGCCGGGCACCCAGGCCGAGCCGCCGCGCGTCTCGCCCCACGTCGCGTCACGATTCTCGTTCGCGAGCGCATCGAGGTCGGCCACGCGGTCCGCGTGGTCGGGTCCTGTCGGGGTTGCGTCATCGGCGTCCATGTATCGATCCTACCCGCGCCCCTCTGGAATCAGGCGATGGCGAGGCGGGAGTCGGCAGCAGTCTCGATCAGAGACCGGCGCGGGCGAGCCAGGTGTCGTCCTCGCGCCAGCGCTTGCGCACCTTCACGCGCAGCTCCAGGTGCACGGGGGCGCCGAGCTGGTGGTCGATCATCGTGCGCGCGGCGATGCCGATGTCGCGGATCGTGTCGCCGCCCTTGCCGACGACGATGCCGACCTGGCTCTGGCGCTCGACCCAGATCGTGCACTCGGCGTGGATGCGGCCGTCCTGGTCGAACAGGTCGTCAACGGTCACGGCGCTTGCGTGGGGCAGTTCCTCGCGCAGGTGCGACAGCGTCGCCTCGCGCACGTACTCGGCGATCCGCTCCTCGTCGCGCATGTCGACGACATCCTCGTCGCCGAACCAGGCCGGGCCTTCCGGCAGGTGCGTGGCGATCTCCCCGAGCAGCGCGTCGACACCGTCGCCGGTCACCGCGCTCATCGGCACGAGCGCCGCGTATTCGCGGTCGCCGATCAGCTCGCTCAGCTGCATGATCCGCTCGGCGATCTTGGTCGGCTGGGACTTGTCGACCTTGTTCAGCGCGATGATGACGGGCACACCGGCACCGAACACGAGGTCCGCCACGTGCTGCTCGCCACGGCCGGGCTCGTCGAGCCCGTCGATGACCCAGAGCACCATGTCGACGTCGCCGAACGACTTGACCACGGCGCGCTGCATCCGCTCGGTCATGCGATCCATCGGCTTCTGGCTGCCGGGCAGGTCGACGAAGATGATCTGTGCGTCGCCGCGTCGCGCCACGGCGCGCACGATACGGCGTGTCGTCTGGGCGATCGGCGAGACGATCGCGACGTGGTGGCCGACGATCCAGTTGACCAGCGTCGACTTGCCGGCGTTGGGTCGTCCGGCGACGGCGACGAAGCCGCTGCGCTTGACCTCGATCGGGGCGCTCACAGGTGCGTCGCTCACAGGTTCAGGGCCTCGGGCACGAAGGCACCCGGCAGCAGGCCGGACACGGTTGATGCGACGAGCAAGCCGCGCTCGTAGAAGACGACGGTGGCATCGGGCACGAACTCGACCATGAACTGGCGACAGGCACCGCACGGAGATCCGTCAGGACCATCGACGTGGACGGTGACGAGCTCGATCGACTTCGGGTCACGGCCCTCGGCTATCGCGCGAACGAAGGCGGTGCGCTCGGCGCAGATGCACATGCTGTACGCCGCGTTCTCGACGTTACAGCCAGTGACGATCTCCCCGTCGGCGAAGCGCAGGGCAGCACCGACCCGGAAGTTCGAGTACGGCACGTATGCATTGTCCGCCGCGGATCGCGCATGCTCGTAAACGGCAAGCTCGTCGGCGGTGGGTTCTCGGAAGGTCGAAGCCATACAGCCATCCTACCTACGTGCGCGCCATGCTCAGCCGACCGGGACCAAGGATCCCTCCGGGGAGCCGGTGTTCGTGGTCGCGGCGGGGCGTGCAGGCGATGGTGTCGCGACAGCTGGTGCGGGCGTCGTGGCGGGCCTTGGGGCGGGTGTTGGCGTGCTCGATACCGCGGTTGCCACCGGGCGCGACGGCGCAACTGGAGCCTTCGCCACGGTCGCAGTTCGTCGCGTCGTCACAGGTGTCACAGGTGCTACCCGCGCGGCTTTCGTGTCGCGCGGCGCGTCACGCGGCGCGGGGTTGGCGTCGGGCGATCGACCCGAACTGCAGCTGGTGCTGCGGGCGCGCCTGTCGGCTCGGCGGCAGCCGTCTCAGCGCTCGCCGTGCGGAGCGACTCGGTCGAGCTCGCCGGCTCCTTCGCCGGGTTCGGCTCCTGCGCTCCGGGCATCGGCAGGACCAACACCAGAGCGATCGCGAAGCTGACACCGATCGACCAGCGGCGCACCAGGACGCGCCGGCGCTCGCGCCCTGCCTGGTCAGCCTGTGACGGCGGCGGATCCAACAGGTACGCCGAGATGTTTATCGGGACCGGCTGGGCCGGCGGCATCTCCGGACGCGCTTCCCGCCTCGCCTTGCCGTCGAGCATTTCCTGGAGCCGTGCCTGCACGTCGCGCAGCGATGCCCGCCGCGCGGCATCCACCCCGCTCCCTCCCTCATGACTGATCGCATCGTCCATGCCGATATCGTCGCGCCCCGCAGCGCACCTGATCCGCGCGCACTGTGACATTTCCGTCACGAATGCGTGTCACCCCTCGGTGGTTACGGTCGGTGCGATGCGGGATCTTCACCGGTGGACGACTAGTCCGAGTCATCGAACGGTCGTGTCCAATAAATGATGACGCACGACAGAAGCGCCGCTGTGAGATGCGAGTTGTCGTCGCTTCGAACCCACAAGAGCAGGAATGCCGACCCGCAGACACATCCGGCACCATGAACGACTCGTCGTATTCTCGTCCGCACTAGTTCCCCAAGGGCTGATGCTAGGCAGCCACGGCCCCGGCAGGTGGCAGCAACACCTGCACCCGCACATGCTGCTGCTCGAACGAGGACGATGTCAGCTGGAGCCACGTCGCCCCAGGGTCGAGCGCGACCTGCACCGAGCCGCCCGTTGACAGTGGCTGTCCGCAGGCGACGGCGACGCCGGCTTGCGTGGCGAGCTGCATGTGCGGGCCGGCGAGACCCGACCAATCGAGCTGGAGGGCGAGCAAGGTCGGCTCCGAGACCTGCAGCCATGTCCCCCACGTGCCGGTCGCCTCCAGCACTGCATCGAAGTGGGGACCGAGCTGCCACGCCGGCTGCGGCGCCCCGGTTGCGACTGCGTCGACGTCCTCGAACTCCGCGCTGCCTGCCGCGCGCCACGCGAGCTGCGCCGCCATCGAGGTCCAGGGCACGACGACGGCGATCGCCAGACCGCTGCCGACGAAGCCGAGCGGGCCAAGCACCGCATCGAGCATGAATCCGGCGAGCAGCACCGGCAGGGAGATGAACAGCGCCGCGATCGTTCCCGCGGCCGTCAGCAGCCCGAGCTGCCACCAGCGCGGGCGCCAGCTGGCCAGCGCGTGTCGCGGCAGCCAGTCCCGATCGCCTGCGAGCACGGCGCCGATCGCAAGCAGCGCCAGCGGTGCGGAGATCGCGAGCGCGGCGAACATGACCGGAACGACGATGAACCCGAGCAGCGGGTGGATCGCCGAGGCCGCGAGGAAGCACCCCGCGCCGGCAAGCATCGGCACGCCGGCGAAGGCGACCTGGGCGGCGAGCCGCGGCACCAGCTCCGCATCTTTCCCACTCGCGTAGGAGACGAGCGCCAGGGCGAGCACCGCGCCGAGCGCGATCGGCGCGACCATCATCGCGCCCGACAGCACCGGATATGCGACTGCCCCGAGCACCACGGCGCTGATCCCGAGCAGCGCGAGCTGGCGCCGCCACGAGGATCGGGCGAGCTCTCGCAGGACATGGAAGGGCGACGGCTGCATGCGAGGCCCCATCGGCATACGCCGCGGTGCCCTTGATGCACGGACTGAAGCGCCCTCAGGGCGTCAGCGTGCGAGCTCGAAGAGCTGGAAGACGAGCAGCGTGATCGCCGAGCCGACGACGGCGCCAGCGAGCACCTCACCCGGCGTGTGCACACCGGCCTCGACGCGCGTGTGGCACACGAGCAGCGCCAGCATGAAGGTGAGCGCCGCCACGAGCGTGCCGTAGGTCGTGCCGACGGTCACGAAGGTGATCGCCATCCACGCAGCGAAGGCGATCGCGGCATGTCCGCTCGGCCAGCCGCCGCGCAGCGGAGTGCCGGCGCGCCCGGAGACGACCTTGAGCGCGATCACCGACAGCAACGTCAGCACGAGCGCCACGAAGGTGATGTGCACGGGTGCGTCGCGCACCGCGAGCAGCAGGCTGCGCGAGGGATCGCCGAGTTTGGGCGCGAAGACGATGTAGCCGACCGCGACCGCCGCGAAGGTGGCGACGAGCACGGCGCCCGCGGCGACATCCTTCGCGACCTTCGCCAGCGGATTGAAGCTCGTGGTCGAGACGTCGATCGCCGCCTCGATCGCGGTATTGAGCATCTCCGAGATGATCACGAAGGCCGCGGCGAAGATCACCATCGACAGCTCGAGCCCGGTCACGCCGAAGAAGAGGCACGCGAACATCGCGCCAGCCGCGGCGATGAAGTGGATGCGCATGTTGCGCTGCGTCGCGAGCACGTGGATGACGCCGTCGAAGGCGAAGTTGAAGCTCTGCACGAGCGGGCGTGCCTCGTGCAGCCCCGCGTAGCGTCGGCTGTCGCGCACCTTGCCGCGGATCCAACGAATCATGTTCGTCCACCGGCGCTGCGCACGCGGTCAAGGACGAGCTGCTCGAGCCCGAACATCTCCTGGGCGTGGTTCTCGCCGCGCTCATGGTCGAAGCCGCACAGGTGCAGCACGCCGTGCACGACACAGCGCTCCAGCGCGCCCTCGAGCGAGCCGTCGGCTGCCATC
>JAOPYV010000074.1 GCA_025964435.1 Thermoleophilia bacterium
GGGGGGCGGCGGGCGGTGCGGCGGGGGGGGCGCGCGCCGGGGCGGCCGGCACGGGGGCGGGCGCGGCTGCTGCCGCAGCTGCGTCGGCCTGTGCTCGATCGCTCGCGCGGCGGTTGTACTGCACCTCGGCCATTGCCTGCGTGGAGGCGAGCGTCAGCTTGAAGTTCTGGGGGCTCGTGGTGAGGTGGAGCGCCTCCTGCTCCGAGATGCGACCTTCCATGATCAGCTTGATCAGGGCCTGGTCGAAGGTCTGCATGCCGTAGTACTCGCCGTCGCCGATCGCCTCGTTGATGCGACCGGTCTCCTCCGGGTTGTTGATGCAGTCGGCGATGCGAGCCGTGCTGACCATGACCTCGACGACGGCCGTGCGCTTGCCGTCGACCGTCTTGGCGAGCCGCTGCGACACGATGCCCTTGAGCGCACCGGCGAGCATGGCACGTGCCTGCGCCTCGGCCTCGCTCGGGAAGAGGTCGAGCACGCGGGCGATCGTCTCCTGCGCGTTGATCGTGTGCAGCGTCGCGAGCACGAGGTGGCCCGTCTCCGCCGCCGCGAGCGCCGTACGCATCGTCTCCTCGTCGCGGATCTCGCCGATCAGGATGACGTCCGGGTCCTGGCGCAGCGCGCGTCGCAGCGCCTGGCCGAAGTCGCGTGTGTCCGAGCCGATCTCGCGCTGGGAGATGATCGACTTGTGGTTCGGGTGCACGATCTCGATCGGGTCCTCGATCGTGAGGATGTGCCCGGCCGTCTCGCGGTTGCGATGGTCGATCATGCCCGCGAGCGTCGTCGTCTTGCCCGAGCCGGTCGCGCCGGTGACGAGCACGAGGCCGTGGTGCGCGAGCGCCAGGTCCTTGAGCACCTGCGGCACGCCGATGTTGTCGATGTGCGGCACTTCGGTGGGAATCGCGCGCAGCGTCAGCGCGTAGCGGCCACGTTCCTTGAAGACGTTCACGCGGAAGCGGGCCACGCCTTCCAGCTCGTAGGAGAGGTCGGCCTCGCCGTTCTCCTCGAACTCCCCGCGCAGCTGCGGACGGCGATCGGTCAGCGCGCCGATGATGCCCGCGAGCATGCCCCGGTCGATCGCACCGATGCCGGGAACCGGCACGAGCACGCCGTGGCGTCGCATGAAGGGTGGTTCGTTCTCGCGTGCATGCAGGTCGCTACCGTCGTTCTCGACGACGGAGCGCAAAATGGCGTGCAGGAGCTCGACGTGCTGGGGCTGTGGCATGAAGTCGGACACGCGGGCGTATCGGCACGCCAGCGGCGCGCCTGTAGGGCGACCTGTCGCACTTCGAAGCTTCGCTAGAACTGGAAGTAGAGGAACGGGCTCGGCGCCGAGAGCTTGAGCACGCAGACCACGGCCAGCAGCGCCGTCACGACGGCGAGCGTCCGCGTCGGGCGGAAGCGGAACTCCCACGTGTTCGGTGCGAAGTTGACGAAGGCGAGCAGCGCCACGATCAGGGCGACGAACATCAGCGGCACCTGCACGCCGGTTGCGTCGGAGTAGGCGAGGTCCTTGAGCCCGAGCCCGTTCGACCCGAACATCGCGCCGAACATGTTCGACATCACCTCGGTCGACTTGCCGGCCTTGACCAGGTCGACGTTGCCGGCGCGGAACGGCACCCACATCAGCACGACGAAGATGAACAGCATGGCGCGGGCGACCCACTTCGACTTCGGCACCAGGCCGATGTCGCTGGCGACCTTGTGCACGACGAGCGCCAGGCCCCAGCCGATGCCCCAGAGTACGAACACCCACGCGGCGCCGTGCCAGAGCCCGCCCAGGAACATCGTCAGGAACAGGTTGCGCAGCGTCTTGAGCTTGCCGCCGCGGTTGCCGCCCATCGAGATGTACAGGTAGTCGGTGAGCCAGCGCGAGAGACTCATGTGCCAGCGGCGCCAGAAGTCGCTCGGGTTGCGGCTCTTGTAGGGCGAGTTGAAGTTCTGCGGGAAGCGCAGGCCCAGCAGCAGCGCGAGGCCGACCGCCATGTCGGAGTAGGCGGAGAAGTCGAAGTAGAGCTGGAAGGCGTAGCCGAGCGCCGCGGCCCAGCCCGTGACGACGGTGAGCCCACCGGTCTGCGCGTAGAGCCGGTCGACGGTCAGCGCGAGCTCGTTGGCGATGATGACCTTCTTGGTCAGGCCCATCACCAGGAACCAGAGGCCGAGCGCCGCCATCTCGCCGGTCAGCTTCACGTGCAGCTTGCGCAGCTGCGTGTCGATGTCGGAGTAGCGCACGATCGGGCCGGCGATCAGGTGCGGGAACAGCGCGACGAAGGCGGCGTACTCGAGCAGCCCCTCGGCCGGCTTGACCTTCTGGCGGTAGATGTCGATCGTGTACGACATCGAGTTGAAGGTGTAGAAGGAGATGCCGATCGGCAGGATGATCTCGGGCACGGAGACGGCAGGGCCGCCGCTCGTGAAGAGGCCGACGACGGCGTTGAGCGAGGTCGCGAAGAAGCCCGCGTACTTGAAGAAGGCGAGCAGGCCGAGGTTGAAGATGAGCGCTGCGATGAGCACCTTCTTCGCCTTCTTCTTCTTGTCGTGCCCAGCCTCGATCTCGCGCTGGATGATGTTGCCGGCCCAGTAGTCGACGGTCGTCGACAGCCACATCAGCGGCAGCAGGCAGAGGCCGACGATCGCGCCACCGGAGATGTCGAGCCCGAAGACCGAGATCGAGCTCTCGTGGTAGCTGAGGATGTAGAACATCCAGCTCATGAAGGCGAGGTAGCCGAGGCGGTAGTGCGGCCGGTCGACGGCGACCCACCAGCCGAGCAAGAGCGCCGGAACGATCAGCGGCAGCAACGCCCACGCGTCGTTGGGCAGCGAGTCGGAGATGCCGAAGTTGGTGGTGGCGTCCGCGACGTAGGCGAAGAGGATGCCGAGGAGTGCCGTCAGCCCGAGGCGACGGAGCCAGTTGATGGACGGCCGGTTGGACGCCCACCAGCCGATCAGCATCGCAGGGAGGAACAGCAGCAGGAAAGGATAGGAATTGAAGAGGAGCTGCATCGCGGGGGATTCTCGCACAGCGCGCAGGCCCGTCGCAGCAGCTCGAAGTCGGCCAATCGCTGGCCATCGTCGATTCCGGCGGCACGTCGGGGCATGCTGGGCCGACGAACTGGCATGGAATCGGGGGAAAGTCGCAGTCATCGCCGACGAGGCGCCACGCGTCGGGTGCTCACGCTCGCGTGCGTGTGCGCGTGGGCGGCAACCGTGTTGGCCGTGCCGTCCACGGCCGCGGCAGCTGCGGAGCTGCGCACGCTCTTCCTGACCGAGACGATCCGCCCCGGCGCCGTGCGCGCACCGATTCGTGGGCCGATCCAGCCGCACGAGCTCGTCGCCCAGCCGGGTGAGGAAGAGGGCTTCATCCTCGCCGTGCGCCCGAGCGCCGCGAGCCAGCTGTCGGCGGTGGTCTCCAGCGATTCGAGCGCGCTCATGCGCCAGTGGAGCCAGGTGCTGCGCGTGCAGAACGTGCAGATCCGGCGACCATCGACCAAGACCGGCGCAGCGCCCGGTGCGTATCCGGACCCCTTGCCGCCGCAGGCGCCGGGGGTGGCGGGCGGCTTGCTCAACGCGCCGGCTGGCAGCTGGTCGGGCTTCGTCGTCGTCGTGAGCGTGCCGGCAGCGCAGCCCGCCGGTCGCTATCCGGGCACGATCGTCGTGCAGGATGCGCGCGGCACGGTCGTCGCACGCCAGCCCTTCGCGGTGACGGTCGCGACCACGCGTTCGCGCACTGGTGCCGTCGATCCGGCGATCGCCCCGCACGATGCACGCAACTTCAAGGTGCTCTTCAACTTCAACCCGGCGTGGTATCGCACGCTCGCGCCGGCCAAGACGCTGCAGGACCAGTACGAGCAGACCTACCGCACGCTCTGGATGCTGGCCCGCCACCGCGCGGCGCCCACCCACTGGCAGCGCGCCTATCCGGCTGGCGACGGCACCTACTCCTGCACCGCCGCCGACGGTTTCCTCAAGGTGTTCGACGACATGCCGTGGTGGGCCGACGGGCGGCCGGGCGCGGTGCCGGTGGCGCTCATGCCCAACCATGCGATCGAGCGCTGCAACCAGGCTGCCTTCACGATTCGCGACGACCGCGGCAAGGCGAGCAAGTTCGACGACACGGTGGGCGACCCGACCAAGAGCGCGTGGTTCATCTACCGCGTCGCCGAGCAGTGGCGCAGGAGCGGCCTCCAGGATCACCGCACCTACTTCCTCAACCCCTTCGATGAGCCGAGCGCCGCGCAGAGCCGGACCTCCGTGCCGCAGGTGAACTCGCTCGTGCACGACTACGCGCCGGGCGTGAAGGTGCTCGGCACGACCTGGCCGAAAGCTGACAACGTGCAGCTGCGCGACGGCGGCTCCAATGACCTCGACGGCTGGGTCGCGCCGTACTTCCGGGCGTGGGGCTTCGGCGTGTCAGCCGCGCAGGCCAAGCGGGGCATCAACCGCAGCCGCGAGGTGCAGCAGCGCCTGGCGAAGATCCAGCAGGCCGGTGGCGAGGCGTGGACCTACGACCTGCCGGTCGGCACGAACAAGGTGCCGCAGATCTCGATCGACAGCCCGGCATCGGATGCACGCTTCATGTTCTGGCCGCTGGCGCGCGATGGCTACAACGGCTGGTTCATCGCCGTCTCCAATCGCTGGGTGAATCCCGCGAACTACGCGCAGGCGCGCAACCCGTGGGATGACCCGCTCAGCTGGATCGGCTCCAAGAGCGCGGACCTCAACAACGCCGGCCCGCACGGCGTGATCTCCAACGGCTGGGGCAGCCTCTTCTATCCCGGCTACCGGCCGGCGCTCGGGCTGACCGATCCGCTCGCGCAGCCCGTCTCGTCGCTGCGGCTGGAGCGGATGCGCGACGGCGTCGAGGACGCCAACCTGATGCGCCAGTACCGGGACCGGTTCGGACAGGCGGCGCTCAACCGCAAGCTGACGACCGTGATCGGTCCGCTGCGCGCGGTCGCCGGCATGCCGAGCAACGAGACCTTCTACGGCTACCGCAACGCCGGCTTGCCGCTGCGCATGGAGCTGCTCCGTCGCCAGATGCTGGCCGAGCTCTCGCGCTGATCGGCGTATTTCCTTGTGCTACGTTGTGTCCGCGTCTCCAGTGGGAGGCGACCGGACGAGAGGGCGCGCCGTACCCGGAACGACGACGGCGCTCGTCGGAGGACTCCATGTCTGCATGGATCATGCTCGTCGCCGCTGGACTGCTCGAAGTGGTCTGGGCGATCGCCCTCAAGCGCAGTGACGGCTTCGCCAATCTCCCCGCCACGGGCGTCTTCCTCGTCGCGGCGGCAGCCAGCTTCGCGCTCCTGGCCGCAGCGCTTCGTGAGCTGCCCGTCGGCACGGGCTATGCGGTCTGGACCGGAATCGGCGCCGTCGGCGCGGCGATCGTCGGCATGGTCTGGCTCGGCGATGCCGTGACCGGGGCGCGCGTGGCGAGCCTCGCGCTGGTGTTCGCCGGCATCCTCGGCCTCGCGATGACGACCCAGGCGCACTAGCTCGAGCTGAGGTGGTCCTAGCTCAGGATGCGGTAGACGCGCCCGGTCTGGTTCGACGCGACGTACACGTCGCCGCGCACGCCGGCGCCGAAGTGCACGATGCCCGGAACCGCGCGCCGCGTGAAGCTGCGCCCCGTCGCGTTGCTGAAGCCGCGGATCGTGTTCGTGCAGAAGTCGGCGTAGAGGTACCAGCCGCGCAGGGCGACGACCGAGCCGCGATAGACGACGCCGCCGGTGACCGAGCAGGCGCCGTCGCCGCGGCCGTAGTCGAAGCGCGGCTTGATGTACGGCGTGCCGGTTGTCAGTCGCGTCGAGGCGGAGAAGATGCGGTTGCCCTCGAGCCGTGGCCATCCGAAGTTGGCGCCGGCGGGTGCACCCTTGGGCAGCCGGTCGACCTCCTCGCGCTCGCCCTGGCCCACGTCGCCGATCCAGATGTCACCGGTCGGCGCGTCGACCGAGAAGCGCCACGGGTTGCGCAGCCCGAGCGCGAAGATCTCGGCACGTGCGCGGGTGCGCCCCACGTAGGGGTTGGCGTTCGGGATGGCGTAGCCGCCTCCGAGCTTGGGCGCGATCCGCAGGATCTTGCCGGTGAGCCGGTCGAGGCGCTGGGCGTTGCCGGCGGGATCGCCGCTGCCACCGCCATCGCCGATGCTCAGCAGCAGCTGGCCACCGGGCAGCGCCCAGAGGTGGCCGCCGTTGTGGTTCGTCTCGCTCGGTGGGGTCAGGGCGACATCGATCACGACCTTGCCGCTGTTGGAGACGATCGCGCCATTGCGTGCGCGGTACTGGCGCACCTCGCCGTTGCCGTCGAAGCGCGTGTAGTAGACGAAGAGCCGCCCGCTGGTGCGGTAGTCGGCGGCGAAGGCGAGCGAGAGCAGGCCCTGCTCGCCGCCCGACTTCACGACGCGGCGCAGGTCGAGGAAGCGCGACTTGCGTGCGCCGGCGACCTTCCAGACGATGCCGCCCTGTTCGACGACGTACACGGTACCGGTCGTGTCGCCCGGGCTCGCGCCGACCCAGACGGGTGCGCTGAAGGTGGGCGGCAGCGCAGCGAGCCGGAAGCTCGGGGCCGCGGTGGCCGCCGATGCCGTCGGGACGGCGATCGCGAGGAGTGCTGCGGAGGCGAGAAGAACGCGAGCGAGTCGATGCATGGTCCGGTCATTCCCACTCGCCCGCGGAACATGCGACGATGCGCGACATGCAACCCGTCGAGCTCGAGATGTTCCTGGATGTCAGCTGCCCATGGTGCCATGGCGCACTTGGCACGAATCGGCGCGTGCTCGACGAGTTCGCGGCTGATCCCGCGCTGCCGCCGCTGGCGATCACGTGGCGCTTCCAGCGCCTGCACCCGATGCCTGCCGCCGAGGGCATCTCGGTCACGTCGCTCCACGCGGGCTACGCGAAGGGTGATCCGGACGCGGCCGCAGCGATGCTCCAGTCGGCGTTCGACTACGTCGAATCGGTCGGCGCGCGCATCGATTCGGAGCGCTATACGTGGGTGCACGATCCAGAGACGGCGCATCGCCTGCTGGCGATCGTGCGCGATGACGGCGGCCACGACCTGCCCGACCTGTGGAGCCTCGCGCGCGTCGTGTGGTCGGCCAACTTCGTCGGCGGCATCGACATCACCGATCCTGCGGCGCTGCGCCGCGCCGTCGAGGACGGCGGCCTGCAGCTGCCGGAGCGGATCTGGTCCCTGCTCGAGCAGCCCGACGGGCATCTCGCAGTGACGCTCGCCGACCATGACCGCGCGCTCGAGGTCGGCCTCGATGGCGTGCCGCGCATCGTCGTCGGCGGCACGATCGTCCCGACCTGGGTCGATCCGAGCGAGGTTCGCGCCTCCCTGCGCGCGGCGATCAGCTCGGCTGGATGATTGCAAGCGCGATGCCGACGGCGAGCAGCAGCAGCTCACCGCGCGCGAGCAGCAGGACCCGGCGTGTGCGCCAACGCACATCCTCTTCCTCCGGACCATGCTCAGCTGCGAGCCGCACGATGTTGCGGCACTCCGGCGCACGCAGCAGCGTGCTGCCGACGAAGGCGACGAGCCAGAGGCCGAGGCAGGCGGCGATCCACCAGTCACCCTCGAGCGATCGCGACGTCTCGCGCAGCAGCCAGATGCCGCTCGCGAGGATCACGAGCGCACCGGGAATGGCGAGCAGCTTCGTGAGCTGACCGCAGCGGCCCATGACCTGCACGGCCGCGGCGTGGTCGTTGCGGCTGCGAACGCGCGTCGAGGCGACCTCGATCCAGAGCAGCGCGCCCAGCCAGGCGACGGCTCCGACGATCAGGGCTGCAGTGAGAAACGTCGTCCACGTGGAATCCATGGAGGCCTGCTACCCCCTTCGGCTGCAGCCGATGCGCCGCCCCGCGCGCCGCATCGTTTCCTGCCCGGCGCGGCGGGCACCACTGGCGCATGACCGAACCACATGAGATCGCTCCGAGCGTCGAGACCGTGGCCGACGGGCTGTGGCACTGGCGCATCAGCAACGCCAACATCGGCGGCGCCGTCAGCAGCTCGCACGCCGTGCGCATCGAGGACCCGGAGTCGGGCGCGATGGGCTGCGTGCTCGTGGATCCGGTGCGGCTCGACCCGCATGCGATGCAGCAGCTGCCGAAGGTGCGCGCGATCGTGCTGACCGCACGCTGTCACCAGCGCGCGGCGTGGCACTACCGTGAGCAGCTCGGCGTCGAGGTCTGGATGCCCCGCAACGCCGAGGACTCGGAGGAGGCGCCGGACCATCTCTATGGCGATGGCGACGAGCTGCCCGGTGGCCTGCGCGCCATCCACACGCCCGGCCCCGCGGGGCAGCACTACAGCCTGCTGGATCGAGTCCACAACGCGCTAATCGTGTCGGATCTCGTGGCTGCCGGCGACGACGGCTCCGTGTCGCTGCTCCCGGACAGCTTCAGCGAGGACCCTGCGGCAAGTCGCGCAAGCGTCGCCGAGCTGGCCGACGCCGAGTTCGAGATCCTGCTCTTCGACCACGGCGCGCCGATCATTTCGCGCGCGCGCGAAACACTCGTGGCCGCCCTCGACTGACAGACAGGCGCAAACTTGGCAAACCTGCCGGGGTGTTGGACGAATCGTGGTTGGATTCAGCCTGCGTGCGGCATACCCACCGCCGTGGCGCCCGGCATCCCAGACAACGTTCGACGATTTGTCATTGACAAGATCGATTCAGTTCGGCAGCTCGACGTGCTACTGATGATGCGTGAATCCGAGACGTCGCGCACCTGGACCGCTGGGGAGCTCACCGCAGTCCTCCGCTCCTCGCAGGCAGCCGTCGAACAGGACCTCGCCGGCCTGTTGCGCGCGGGGCTCGTCGAGGCCGAGGCCGGCCCGCCGACGAGCTGGCGCTGCTCGCCGAGCGGCGGCGATTCGGCGGTCGAGGCACTCGCTGCCTGCTACCGGACGCATCGCACCGCGATCATCACGCTCGTGACGAAGCAGAAGTCGACGAGCTCACTCACCGACTTCGCGGACGCATTCAACTTCAGGAAGCAGGACCCCCTCGATGGTTGAACTCACCTATGTGCTGAACACCATCGTGTGCATCGTCTGCACGGTGTTGCTCTGGATCGGCTGGCGGCGTGGAGGTTCGCGGCTCCTCATGTGGAGTGCTGCCTGCTTCCTCCTGCTGTCGATCAACAACGCGCTCATCTTCGTCGACGTCCTCGTCGTTCCGGAGGTCGACCTGTCGATCCTGCGCGCTGCAACCGCGTTGGTCGGTTTCTCCGTCCTGCTCTTCGGCTTGATCTGGGAGTCCTGAGATGGAAAACGATCACGTCGTGACGATGATCCAGGGCGCGAACGTCCTCGCCTGCCTCGCGATTGCCGCATTCTTCCTGCGATCCTGGCGCACGACCCACGACACGTTCTTCCTGCTGTTCTCGCTCGCCTTCGGCATGTTCGCGGTCAATCGCTGCGCGCTCGCCTTCGTTGATGAGCGCGACGAAGCGCTGTCGCTGTACCTCGTACGATTGGCGGCATTCCTGATGATCGCCACGGCGATCGTGCTCAAGAACCGAACGCGCAGCAGAGGCTTGCACGACGCAGGGTGACGCCGGCGGTGTGAGCCGCCTGGGTCAGGCGACGCCGGCGGTCGGCGCGGCCTGCGCATCGGCGGGCACGAGCACGCGCAGGCGAACCTGGTGCGGGGCCGGCTCGATCGGCCATGCCGCGAGCAGGTACCAGCCATCGATCGGCGCCGTGAACTGCGCGGTGTTCGGCGTCGCGCCCGGCTGGACCGACTGCCATGCGCCCTGTCCGTCGGAGACGACCGGGCTCGGCTGTGCCTGCGTGGAGCCGGTCACCTTGACGAGCGAGGTGCTGCCGGCGCGCAGGTACCACCAGGCGCCGGCGGGGGTGCCGGCCTGCGCCTCGAGCACGCTCTCGACCTGACGATGCGCGGGAGCAGCAGCCACGGGAGCTTCCGCGGCCACGGCGCCCTGCGGCTGGGGCGTCGCTGCATCGACCGCTGGCGCGAGCGCCGGGGTGCCGGTGCCATCGTCGGGGACCGACCAGCCGCCCTCGGTGGAGAAGAGTGCGATCCACGGCACGGCGACGGCGCCGATGAAAGCAGCGAGCAGTGCGCCGAACACGATGATGATGCCCACGCCTGAGGAGGCGCTCGCAGCGTCGGCGGCCTGCGGCCCGAGACCCGACAGGCTCGAGCCCACGCCGCCTGCAGCCTTCGACAGCACAGGCCCGATCGCCAGCGCCGAGATGGCGACGAGGATAGCGACGTGGAGTGGGGCTACGCCGTGCAGGCGCCAGAAGGCGCGGGGCGCGAGGCGCTCGTCGCGCCCGGTGGCGAAGGTGGTCGACCAGAGGAACCAGATGCCGACGGCGACGATGAACAGGGCCCAGCGAACCGGTGCCTGGCCGAGCTGCTCGACGATCTTGAAGGGCAACGGCGTGCCGGGGTCGGAGGTCAGCTGTCCGGCGGTGGCACGCTTCATCAACGACGTCACCGACTGCATGAGCCAGAGCATGAGCAGCAGCAACGGCAGCGTCGGCAGCGCGAGTCGGAGCCACTGGGCGGGGAGCGACTTGAGCGCGCGCGGCCACCAGGCGATCGGCGCGTCCTCGGTATCCGTCAGTGCCGCGGTCGCCGCAGCCATCGGCAGCACGAGCACCGCGACGATGATCGCCCAGACGAGGGTCAGCGTCACCGCAACGGTGCCGAACGACGGCGCACCGCCGGATTCGCCACCGGTGGCGCCGGAGAGCAGCTTCTCCGCGACGACCCAGAGCAGCCCATCTGCGAGCGCCGTCGCGACCACGGCAGCCACCAAGGGCTTCCAGCGGGCGAGGAGAAGGTCACGCGTGCGCGTAACGAGAAGCGAAAGGGGTGCGTGGTCCATTCTGCGTGCATCGGTCGAACACGGCCGAAGGATGAATCAGGTTTTCGTGCTGCCCGTGCTCAGGCCGCGCGCACGGTCGAACCAGGAGCCAGCGCGGGTGCCGGTGCGCCCTGCGCGGCGTTGCGCAGGCGCACGCCGAGCGCTGCATCGTCGGTGACGAGGCTCTGCACGCCCGAGGCGAGCAGCCGCTGCATCGTCGGCGCATCGTTGACGGTCCAGACGTCGACCGGCACGCTGCGCTTCGCGGCCTCGGCCAGGAAGGTGGGCGTGGCCAGGCGCTTGTCGACGCTCACGTAGTCGGCGCCAGCACGGGCCGCGACATTGAGCGCCGGGTGCCAGCCGGCGCGATCGAGCATCCACACAGCTGCGGGGTAGAGCGCCGATTCGCGCAGCCAGGTCGGCATCTTCGGCGCAAGGTAGCCGGCGCGCAGCGCAGGATCTACCGCCTTCACGGCGCGGACCGAGCCCGATGAGAAGCTGATCAGTTCGAAGCCATCCGGAGCCATGCGCGTGCGCAGCGCGTCGACGACCTCGCGCTCGTAGCCGCCCTCCTTGAGCTCGACGACGAGTCGGCTGTTGCCGGCGGTGGCGAGGCCGACGACCTCGTCGAGCGTCGGCACGTGTTGGCCGTCGGGCAGCTTCGGCAGCTGTGCGAAATCCAGGTTGCGGATCGACGTCGTGCTGCCGGCAACGGCGGGATCGTGGTGCACGACCAGCACCCCATCGCGGGTGCGCCGCACGTCGAGCTCGAGCGCGTCGGCGCCGGCATCCAAGGCGCTGCGAAATGCGCCGAGCGAGTTGTCGACGGGCCCTGCGGGCGCGTGCATGCCGCGATGCGCGACCACGCGTGTCATGGCACCGATCGGGGGTGGAATCGCCATATCCGTTCATCGAACGGCATTGCAGCTTTGTTCCGCTGGCTGCCGATACCGCAAGGAACCGCCTGCTAGCTGTTCTCCAGTGCGTCAGGTCCAAACGCGCAACCACACCGACGATCGTCAGGTCTCCCATGAAGCTTCGCCTCCGTTCCATCGCCCTGCTCGTGCTTCCCGTGCTGCTCGCCCTGCCCAGCGCCGCGCTCGCCGAGGGACCCGTTGCGGAGAAGGCCAACGGGCTGCTCCGAGCAGCACAGGTGTTCGACGCGAGCGCCGCCAAGTTCACCGCACGCGCCGACGTCCTGCAGGCCGCCGCCGCGACCCTCCGGACCGAGGCCGCCGCGACCACGCCGCCGGACGAGACCAAGATCAAGAAGGCGACGAAGTTCGAGCACCACGCGGCCAAGTTCGATGCAGCCGCCGCAAAGTTCACGGCCAAGGCCGTTGCCTTCCGTGCGAAGGCAGCAGCACGACTGACCAAGGTCGACGACGAGGCTGCCGCCGCCAAGCCGGCGAAGAAGGCCCAGGGCCTGATCCGCGCGGCAGCCATCCTGCGTGCCCACGCCGCCAAGGCAACGGCCATCGCCGCGACCCTGCGCACCCAGGCAGCAGCGGTGACACCCGTCGACGATGCGAAGATCGCCAAGGCCGTCAAGCACGAGGCACGCGCGGCGAAGTTCCTCAAGAACGCGGCCCGCCTGGACGCTGCGGCAGTCACCTTCGCCGCACAGGCAGAGGCCGCTGCCGCTGACGCTGCAGCTGCTGCTGCCTGACGATCGATCAGGTCGGCGAGATCGCCTCGAACACGATGCCGGCACTGTAGCGGCCCGGCGGCTGGTCCGAGCGAGCGGCGATGCCCCACACGAACTCCGCCTCGCCCGTGATGCCCAGCGCTGCGGTCGCCACGGGGGTCGGTGCGGTCGGCACGGCGCGCCAGGGGTCGGCGTCGTCGGCGATGCAGGTGCCGCCGTCCACGGTCCAGCCCACGGACGGTGCCGCGTTGGTGAGCGACTGCAGGCAGACGCCGAAGGCTCCGGTGGTGCTCGAGGACGCGAAGTTCGATCCGCCGGTGTAGTCAGCGATCGAGGCAGCAACCGCGGATGCCTCGTCGACGTCGACGATCGAGCCCTCGTCGCCGACGCTGAATGCCGTGTGCGCATCGATCAGCGCGAGGTCAGTCGGGAACCCGGTCTGGACGGTGTCCAGGAAGACGTCGTCGGCCGACCAGGTCGCGCCTGCGTCGATGGATGTCAGGACCTTGCCCCACTTGTCCTGCGCCATCACGACGTCTCCGACGACCGCGATGCGCTCGGAGTTCCAGTCGACCAGCCAGAAGCCCGCGAGGCTCGTGTAGTTCGCACCGCCATCGGTGGACTTCCAGATGCCGGAGTAGCGCGTGGCGATGTAGACGGTCGATGCATCGGCCGCAGCCACGCCGGCCATGTGGTCCCAGGCCGGCGGACCGGTTCCGCCGCTCCAGGTCGCGCCGCCGTCGATCGTGCGCCGGATCGTTCCTTCGTCACCGACCGCCCACGCGCGCTGCGTACCGATTGCCGCGACCGACTCAAAGGCATCGGTCGTGCCGGTCGCTACCGTCGTCCACGTCACCCCGCCGTTCGTGCTGTGCAGCATCGTGCCGCCCAGCCCCACGGCCCAGATCGCGTACTCCGCACCCGCCGCGACTCCCTGCAGCTCCTGGGCGGTGCCGCTCGTGCGCACGGTCCACGTCAGTCCCGCATCCTCCGACGTGACGACGACGCCCGCAGCCCCGACGGCGATGACCCGAGTCGCGCTCGACCACGTCACGTCGATCAGGTGCTGCGTCGTTCCCGATGCACGCGCCGTCCACGTGTCGCCCGAGTCGGTGGTGCGCAGGATCGTCCCTGTTCCGCCGACGGCGATCGCCTTGCGACCATCCACCGGGCTCGCGGCGACACCGCGCAGCGGACGCTTGGTGACGTCAGTCGCGAGTGACGTCCACGTGGTGCCGTTGGAGGTGGCCACCATGTTCCTCGAGGCGCCTGCAGCCCAGACATCGGTGTTTGACAGGGCCTCGATCACGTCGAGCGAGCCGGCCGCCGGTGTGCCGGTCCCGAAGAGGGTCGCGCCGGAATCGGTCGAGCGCAGGATCCGGCCCCGGGTCGACGAGACGAAGACGGTCGTCGGGTCCGAGGCGGGCGAGCTGACGGACATCGGCTCGAACAGTCGATCTGGCGCGGCGGTCGTCGTGACGAAGGTCGTTCCGTCATGCCGAACGAGGAAGCCTGCGTCGGTCACTGCGTAGATGTGCGTGGCATCGCTGGCATCGACGCTCGTGAACCAGCAGCTGCACCAGCCGTGGGTGTCGACGGTCCAGTCCGTCGACGCAGCGCCACCGTTGGTGGTGATCGCGATCGACGAGTTCGAGCCCGAGGCGACCACGTGCGTCGTGCTGAGCGCGGTGACGTCCAGCCATCGCGTCGCACCACCGACGGTGTAGACGTCCCACGTCGCGCCGGTATCGTCGGTGCGTCCGAAGTAGCCGTCCTCCCCGACGATGAACCAGGTCGATGCCGACGGCGTGGCGACGCCCTCGACGTTGACGTATGCCGGCCACCCAGCGGAGGCGAGTGCGGCGTCGTGGTTCGTCCAGGTCGGCATGCCCGGCGCGGAGCTGACGCCGTTCGTCGTCGAGGCGATGTGACCGCCACCGCCGACGATGACCCACTTTTCCGAGTCGCCGGGCACGTGATCGACGTCCATCACCCAGTGGTTGGACAGCAGGCCCCACTGGTCGTCCCACGTCGCACCGCTGTCGATCGTTCGGGTGATCATGCCGTCGTGCCCGGTGGCGAAGGCGATCGACGGAGAGAAGCGGTCGAGCGCCAGCAGTCCCTGCCCACGATCACGCCCCACGCGCCAGGCCGCACTGGTCGAGCCCATCGTCGCGCCTTGGCCGTCTGCGGTGCCGATGCGCAGCTCGGTCATCGTGTTCGTGGACCAGAAACTGACCTGGCAGGAGCCGCTGTCGGTCGCGGTGGTAGCGCGGGCGCCGGGCAGGAGGCTGCCGAGCTGGGTCGCCGACGCCGCGCTGCAATCATTCTGGAGCGAGGTCGCGCCGGCGATCGTCGCAGTGACGACCACGCTGTCGGAGCTGGCACCCGTTGCGGTCCCTGCGACGTAGCTCGCAGCAGCGAACAAGACGAGGAACATGAGGGCAACGCGACGCATCCTCAAGTATCGTCAAAAACTGCTGGATCTTGATGGGTTCATGCAGTCGGTTCGAGGCGCTCGTGCAACGCGTCGACGTGCGACTTCGATGCTTCGGTGGATGGAATGATTGCGTGCTGCATGGCACGTGGGGACTGGAGTGGGGACATGAGCATCGCAGCAGCAGGAATTGAGTCGTTCGCGAGCATCGCTGGAATTCGCGCCGCAGCACCACGCGTTGCGGGCACCGCGATCGAGTTCAAGGGTGGCTTCACCGGCAACGCCGATGGCGGCGTGATGGGTGATATCGCTGCATTCGCTGGCGCCCAGGGACCGATCTTCGGCGACAAGCTCTCCGTGCTCGGCCCGATCGCGGGCATCGAGAAGCTGTTCGGCGGCGGCGCGCAGCGCTACTCCGGCCATGACGCCACGATCCACGGCGTGCTCGAGCTCCTGGGCGACCTGCCCGTCCTGACCCACGCGAAGATCATCTCGCCGCAGGGCTGAGCGCGACGGAGCTCACCGTCAGCAGGCTGAGCAGCAGTCGTTCGGGTCTTCGGTAGCTGCGGCGGGTGACGGCATGCAGCAGCTTTCACCGCGCCATGCCTCGATTCCCTCGCGGATGGCGAGCGCGGCGATGACGAGCCCGGCCGCTGGATCGAGCCACCAGAGGCCGAAGAGCGCGTTGGCACCGAGCCCCACGAGCAGGGCTGCCGCCATGTAGGCACAGAGGATGTTCTGGGCGCCCTCCCCTTCGGTGGCGACGGATCCCATACGCCGTCCGATGCGCTGCTTGGCCCGGCCGAGCAGCGGCATCGAGATGAGGCTGGCAACCGCAAGGCAGATACCGACGATGCTGACGTCGGGATGGTGGCCGACGATCAGGTCGCGTGTCGCTTGGATCGTGATGTAGGGCGCGAGGATGAAGAACTGCGCGGCGACCAGGCGCTGGGCGCGGAGCTCGGCGGTCTCGGAGGTGAGGCGAGCGCCACTGAACCGCCACACGATGACAAGGCTGGCGAGCCCCTCGATGACGGAATCGATGCCAAACCCGATGAGCGCGATCGAGCCGGCGGCGATGCCCGAACCGATGCCGACGACACCTTCGGCGGCGATGATGACGAGGCTCGCCCACGAGAGGAGGCGGGCCAGCCGCGCGAGGCGCAGCCACTCATCTCGGCTAATGCCGGGTGTGGGAGCGGTCGGGGACGTGGTCGCGGTCATGCCAACGCCCGGATGCTGGTCAGTGCGGCGAGCGTCTGTTGCCCGACCAAGCTGAGCGTGTAGAACACGATCTTGGCCTCGCGACGCGGTTCCACCATTCCGGCGTCGCGGAGCTTGCGCAGGTGATGCGAGACGAGGTTCTGCGACTTGCCGACGATCCACGTCAGGTCACACACGCACAGCTCCTGCGGCGAGTCGAGCGCGAGCAGGATCGACAGTCGCGTCGGATCGGCGAACGACTGTGCGACCGCCGCGAGCGCTGTCACGGTCTCGGCATTGGGCAGGGCCGCTCGGATGCGCTCGGCGGCGGGCGCATCCAGGCAGAGGAGGTCGCAACGATCTTGGGCCATGTGCTCATACTAGCGATCGTTGATACGAGCGCCAATCGGGTGCGGTAGCGTTCGCTGCATGGATCTGTTCAGACGCTCGCTGGCCGAGGCAATCGGCACCTTCGCCCTCGTGTTCGCGGGGTGCGGCGCGATCATGGTCAACGCGCAGGGCGACGCGCTCGGCCACGTCGGCATCGCGATCACCTTCGGCCTCGTCATCATGGTGATGATCTTCGCGCTCGGGCACGTCTCAGGCGCGCACTTCAACCCTGCCGTGTCGCTTGCCTTCTTCCTCACGCGACATCTCCCGCTGCGCGACCTGCTCGCGTTCTGGGGCGGGCAGATGGCAGGAGCGCTGCTCGCGGCGGCCCTGCTGCGCCAGTCGCTCGGCATGACCGCCGACCTCGGGATCACGCTCCCGCGCGGGACGGACGGCCAGGCCTTCGTCTGGGAGACCGTGCTGACCTTCTTCCTGATGTTCGTGATCATGGCGGTGGCGACCGATGACCGTGCGGTCGGCGCCAACGCCGCCATTGCCATTGGCGCCACCGTGGGACTCGACGCGATGTTCGGCGGCCCGATCACGGGCGCGAGCATGAACCCGGCGCGCAGCCTCGCCCCGGCCCTCGTGTCAGGCGAGATGTCGCACTTGTGGCTCTACATCGCAGCGCCGCTCCTGGGCGCTGCGCTCGGTGCGCTCGCGTATCAGTTCGTTCGCGGTGAGCGCCCGCGCGTCGGGAACATGCCATGACCCGCGCGCTCTTCGTCTGCATCCAGAACGCTGGCCGCTCCCAGATGGCGCAGGCCTTCGCGGCGCAGGCGGGGCTCGAGGCACGCTCGGCTGGCAGCGCACCAGCTCGGGAGGTCCACCCGGAAGTCGCGGACGCGATGCAGGAGCTCGGAATCGACATCCGCGGCCGCGTACCGCACAAGCTCACCCAGGAGGACGTCGAGTGGGCTGACATCGTGGTGACGATGGGCTGCGGCGACGCCTGCCCCTACATACCCGGCAAGCAGTACGTCGACTGGGAACTGCCCGACCCACACGGCATGGGCGAGGACGGGGTGCGCACGGTGCGCGATGAGATTCGGCGCCGGATTCGGGAACTCGTCTCGTAGTTGCTCGATGAAGACACGAAACCCCCACCGAAGCAGGGGTTTCGTACAGATGGGCCGTGAAGGGATCGAACCTTCGACCTTGTGATTAAGAGCTGCCGGCAGGCGCTTTCTTGGAGTCTATCAGCGTCGCGGAAGGGCCTGCAAACCGCGAGGTTCTCGCGCTGACACGCTTAGCTCTGATTCGGGCTCCATGGGGGACTCCGGTTACCATTCCGTTACCTCGGCGCTACGCGTGGAGCACCGTGGCGCGTTGCACGCTCAATTCTCCCCATACGAAGGCGAGGCAAGCTAGCTGCGCGCCAAATACCGCCTTTAGGCCGGCACGCGTTTGGGCCGATACGGCAATGTGCGTCTTGTTCACGAACATTTAGAGAGGCGGACGGCTCGGATCGTCCTGCTCGTCGCCATGGTGCTCGCGTCCGCAGTTTCCTCGGGATCTGCTGCTCCCGCGCCTACAACCACCGATCTCGAGGTCGCCTCCATTACGGCTACTCCGTCCCCGTTGAATTACGGCTTTGGATCGTTCGTGTATCCGACGGGCGACCTCGACGGCGATGGGGCGACAGACCACGTCGTCGACCAGCGCAGTGTGGCCACCGACACAACAACCTCGACTGTCGTGTACGGAGCTGCGCCGTGGGCTATTGCAGGCGCACACACTCAAGCCGCATTCGCTGCGGGCGACCGATCAACGGTGGTCCGATACGGTGACGGTACCTCGGTTGATGGCGTCTCCAAGAGCGCGGGCGATCTCGATGGCGATGGCTTCAATGATTTCCTCATCGTCACCGACGGAAGCGGCGTCGACGACAATATGAAGTTCGGCATCGTCTGGGGCGGTTTGCGCGTTCCCGATTTCACCTTCGATACAGACATGGACACGGACGTACCGCCACCTGGCATGACGGTGGTGAGTAGCTACGAGGGTGGTTGGCTGGGGACGCCGGGAGCCGAGGTCTGTGGTGGGGACTTCGACGGTGACGGCGTCGACGATGCATTCGTGGCGAGCCTCGACTTCCGTGAGTCGTTCGTCATCTGGGGACAGGCCGGTGTGCGGCTGCCGTCCACCACATGGCCGATGATTGACCCGAGCCGGATCCAGCACTTTGGACCTGCGCGTGCGTGTCAGGCGATCCAGGCTGACGCCGACGCAGCAAGCGAGCTGTATGTCTTCGACTTCAGTAGCAACGCTGCGATCATTGATGATCGTCCGCGGCCCTGGCCGCTCGTGGATCCCGTGCATCCTGGAGCCCAAGGCTTGGAGCTCGAGACCTCCGCGTACTTTGGTGATTACGACAGTTACACGCGCTCTGAAATGCACGTCGGCGATCTCGACGGCGACGGCTCTGATGATTACGCCTTCGCGACAGCGGCCACTGGCGGCCTCGGCGGGATACCGAGTCGTGTCACGGTGCTGTGGGGTGGCATCTCGCTATCCGGTTCGATTGATCTGGATGCTCCGGCAGCCGGCGTGACGCACTTCGAGTATCCGTACACGAGTGGCGCTGATCCTGCCCCGACCAGCATCTCCATCGCCGACTACGACGCGGACGGCCAAGTCGATCTGCTCGTAGCAGCGACCAACTACGGCATGACTGAATCGGCATCGGTGCACATTGCGTGGGGAGGTCCTCATGCTCGGAGCTGGACGGATGCGGTGTGGGTCGACCAGCCGCATGGTTCGCTAACTATTAGAGGTACCCAGCCGGTCCAGTCGTGGAGGGGCGCTGTCACTGACGTCGGGGCGTTCGGCTCGAGCCGGCGTGTGACCATCCCATCGCGCACTACGAGTGGTCCCGCAGCAGACGTGATGCGGATCCTCGAGCTACCCGGCGCTCCGTTCGCATGGTCAGATCCCGTCCAGGCGGGGGCCGCCGTCTTGGGTGCGGTTCAATCGTGCAGCACCGGTGACTGGGTGTGGACGAATCAGTCCTTGTCGATGGAATGGCTCCGTGACGGAGCGGTGATTCCTGGGGCTACGGGATCGTTGTACGTCTTGGCGGAGGAGGATCTAGGGGCGACGATCCGATGCCGAGTGAGTGGCTCTGGCGTCGGCGGATCGAGTTCTGCACTTACGTCCGGGGTTCTTGCGTCGGGATCTCCTGAGGTAGCAACCGGGACGACCCAGCGAGGAATTCAGGTAAGCGCAGACGACGGATGGTTCGGTGCCCTTCCGATTCGCCGTGAGCAGGGGACAGGCGCGAGTGGTGGCTACCTGCCTGTGGGGCGGTGTTCGATCGTGGGCACGAATGGCCCGGACCTCCTCCGCGGGACAGAAGGGCGCGACGTGATCTGTGGCCTCGGCGGGGACGACGTCATCTACGGCCTTGGCGGTGATGATCGCATCGATGGAGGTGCGGGAAATGATCGCATCGATGCCGGCACCGGCAACGATCAGGTGATCGGGCTTGCCGGCAACGACAGAATCGCGTTGGGCCCAGGGCGCGACAGCGCGGGCGGCGGTGCAGGCGCCGATCGAATCTCTGGTGGCGACGGCACCGATTTCTTGTGGGGAGCAAGCGGCAATGATCGCCTGGACGGTGGCGCGGCCAATGACATCCTGCATGCAGGCAGCGGAGCCAATGTGCTCCTTGGCGGCAAGGGTAGCGATCGGATGTACGGCGGGAGCGGAAAGGATCGCATTGCGGGCGGTACGGGCCGCGATCGGCTATACGGCGGAGGCGGCAATGACCGCATCGACACAGGAGATGGCGGCGATCTCGCCTACGGCGGTGACGGCAACGATGTGCTGATCGGTGGCGGATCCGCAGACCGCCTTTACGGTCAACGTGGCGATGACCGGATCGCGGGGCGAGGTGGCAACAACACGCTCGCGGGAGGTGAAGGCAACGACGTTCTTCAAGGAGGCACAGGCCGCGATCTCCTACTGGGGAGCGCCGGCGACGACACACTCAGTGGCGGGCCCGGTCGGGACCGGCTATCCGGCGGACCGGGCCGCGATCTCCTGAGAGGTGGTGCAGGCTCGGATCGCCTGTGGGGCGGTCCCGGCATCGACCAGCTGAGTGGAAATGCCGGCCGCGACTGCTTCGTTGTCTCGACCCCGCGAGACAGCTTTCGGGATGCACATGCGACGCGTGACGGGTGTGGTCCCGCGGCGTCCTACGTGGGCTGGTCGCGCTGGCTCGATTCCATCACGAGCGCGAGTGCCTCGGCGTGAACGACGGCGTCTGTTGCGCCGGCATCGAACTTCGACGTCACCGGCCCGCGACGCAATAAGCCCAGGGACATACGCTGGCCGCGTGGCGCGTCACCCGGCGCGTTGGGTGGCGCGTCCAACGCGCCACCTTGTCTCTCACGATCCACGCTGTCGCGTGGTTACTGCCCGGTTCACCCTCCTGACCCCTCACCCTCTACGATGGCAAGGGGTCAGGAGGGTGAACCGGGCAGTTCAGGTGGGGTTGTAGGCAAGGCATGGTTGATGAAGTGAGAGGCAAAGAGGGTGACGGGAGAAGAGTTGGAGGGGTGGGAAGAGAAAAGGGAGCGGGGACTCGCAGGTGCCAGCAGGCTGGGAGTGGCGAGCGAATGGATCGACGAGTGCGTGTCGTGGGGGCAGTGTCGCGAGGGGCCGAGATTGCTGAAGGGGAGCAAACAGGTACCGAGATCGCGCATCGACGGGCGAGAGCGCTGTGGTGCATGAGGTCGACATCGAGCAGGCAAGCAGGCGCAGCGATGCGGCAGGTGACTTTCGTTCGAAAGACTCGGCGACCTCGCGGGCAGGGTCACCGCAGCCCTCGACCGACAGCGAATGGCCGAGGCCCGAACAGCAGCGGGACGCCGGAACGTCCCGCTGCGTCTGCACGGATTTCGAGGCCGCCGACTTGATCGCCCCGGCCCGTGCAGGGCGCTACCGGTATGGCGATCGCGCGGCTAGACACGCTCGAACCGTGGCCCATGGTAGCGGCTCTACTAGGGCAACGGAACCCCACCCGGGGCACGCGGACCTGGAGATACAAGCTGCGACAGGCGGAGACTCCTAGGTCCGCCGAATCGGCGCGCACTCGCCGACAGCCCCAGCCACACCGAACGACGGGGTCGGCAGGTCCTCCGGCATCAGGTGCACGTAGGTCGCGAGCGTGAAGGCTGGTGAGTGGTGGCCGAGCATCATCTGCACCTGCTTGGCGTTCCAGCCCGATCGGAACAGTCGCGTCGCGCACGTGTGTCGGAGCGTGTGGAGATGTGCCCATGGGACGCCGGCCGCAACTGCTGCGGGCTTCATCATTCGCTCCAGTACGTTCGAGCCGTCGAGGGCAGTGCCGCGCGCCGAGGTGAACACGTGGTCGCCGTCCAAGTGCCAGGTCGTCCGTTTTCGCAGGTCAGATAGCTCGCGCAGCATGTTCGGGTCCAGCGGCACCGTGCGAACGCCATAGCGACTCTTGGGTGCGTCGACGGTGCCTGCGTAGTAGCGGCGCGTGATGTGGATGCGACCGAGTTCGAGATCGACGTCGCGCCACTGCACCGCGATTGCTTCGCCGATTCGCAGGCCGGTCTCGGCGAGGAACCTGAGGATCAGTCGATGCTCTGGCCGAGCGGCGGCGAGCACGCGATCGAGTTCGTCATCGGTCAGCGCTTTGTTCACGCGTTCGTCGTCGGGCACGACGCCGTACATGTTCCGCAGGCCGGCAGCTGGGTTCGCTTGCACGAGACCGTCCTCGAATGCCGTCGCGAACAGCGCTCGCACCGGAGCGACATGGAGACGCACCGAGTTGCGCGCGAGGCCCTCCTCCTGCAGCGCCAGCATGAAGCGCTTGATATCGCGCGGGCTGATCTCGGTCAGTGACATCGAGCCAAAGAACGGAATGCCCTTGCGCTCGAGGTAGCGCCGGTAGTCCTTGATCGTCGTCGGCCGGATGCCGCGAGATGTGCGACCCGCGTAGGTCGACAACCATTCCTCGGCGTAATCGGCGAAGGTGGTTCGCCCTGGGGCCGCCCAGACTCCGCGCGATGCGCCGGAGCGAATGTCGGCCTTGATGTTCTTGGCTTCCGTCATCGTGGTGGCCGAACGCGTGAGCATTCGCCCGAAGCCGTCGCGCTCTTTCACGACGTAGCGCTTCGCGCGGCGGTAGATGCCGGGGGTGGAGGTACGAACGAGGGGTGCTGTCATGGGGTTCCTTCAGTCGAAGTTACGCCACCTGCTGCCACTCGAAAACGGGGATCGTGTTACCACCCTGTTACCACCCCGAGCATGTCGGACGACCTACAACAACGAATCCCCACCGGCAAATGGCTTGCCAGCGGGGATTCATCGAGATGGGCCGTGAAGGGATCGAACCTTCGACCTTGTGATTAAGAGTCACCTGCTCTACCATCTGAGCTAACGGCCCAAACGCGTAGGCAGCTCGAAAGCTGCTCACAGCGGTATGTGGAATCTTAGCAGCCGTCGCACGCTCGTGCGAGTGGCAACAGTTCAGCTGGGGGTCGTCGGCAGCACGCGAAGGACGCGGCCGCCACCTGGCTTGACGATCTCCTGGACCTGCGGATCCGCAGCAGCCGGTGCTTTTCGCAGCTGCGGCGCAAGCGCCTCACCGGCACGCGGAGCGATCGGCTCTTCTTCCTCGACGGGCGCTTCTTGGGCTTCCTGCGCGAGCAGCGCTGCGAGCTCGCGCTGGGCCAGCTCGGCCTCCTCGCGCATCTCGTCGGCGAGGTCATCGATCTTCGGGGCGTCGTCGGCGCCGACCCGTGGCTCGCTGATCGCAGCGGCACGGGTGGTGGTCGTCGCGCCGGCGGGCAGCGAGGGGCCGGTCACGGCGTGGAGGATCGCGCTGCCACCGAAGACGAGCACGAGCACCGAGGCTGCGGCGAGCGAGATGCGGGGGTGGCGTCGCGCGGCAGTCAGCAGGTCGCTGCCGATCTCCTGCAGCTGCGTCGTCAGGTTCACGGGCACAGGTGCATGCGTGGCAGCTGCGCCGGGCTGGGACAGTCCGACGTGCGGCTGCGGCGGATGCTGTGCGCCGACGTAGCTCGGTCGGCTGCGTGGAGCGGCCTTCGGCTCGGGGCGTGCGGCGCTCTCATCGGCGGCGAGCCGGCAGTCATACGCAGCGCGTCGGCCGGAATCGCGCAGCGTCGTGTAGGCCTCGTTGATGCGCTTGGCCTGAATCTCGGCTTCCTCGCGCATCGCACCCTCGAAGCGATCGGGGTGCCACACCTGCACGTGCATCTTCCATGCACGGCGCACCTCGGAATCGTCGGCGTTCCGGGAGAGGCCGAGGACTTCATAGTGGGTGCGGTCAGGAGCAGGCATACAACTGAATGTCGCCACGAGCGATCGCTGTGACTGGTGCTTTCGTCGGGTGAGTCCGGTTCTGGCCGCCGACGTGGCCGCACTGTCACCCAGGCTGACAACGCGCCTTGGCCGTCGGACCATGCAGGAACGAATCGGCAATGCAGGCGTCGGGGTCCTGCACGAGGGTAGCAGCGAAGTCGCGCACCTCGCGACACGCTTCCGGGTGCAGGCCACACAGCTTGCCGCCCCGCCCCGCGTTCGTCGCCACACCGAGCGCGGAGTAGCGAGCCTGGAGGTTGGCCGAGCGCCGGCCGAACTTCACGACGCGGCCCGTGAGTTGATCGAGCGCGCCCAATGGAATGTCGATCGCCGGCGTCGCGTCAGCAACGACGAAGCTCAGCGCGACCTCGCCGCTGCGTTCGCCGGGAGAGGTCTTGATCTGTTCCATCGAGCCGAGGTACTCGTAGATCGCTCTCGTGGCGCGGGGTGGGAAGACATCCCATGCAAGGCGACGCAGTAGTAAACCGGCGAAAATGGATTCGCGGCCTTGCGCGGCGGTGAGCCGGTTGCCGCCGAGGATGCTCATGGGGCCTTCGCCGAAGCAGACGCCGTGGTCGTCTACGCAGAGCATGCCGCCGTCGACGCTGACGCCTGGCTCGGTCGTGATGGTCTGAAGCGCCTGCGCCACGTCCTTCGTCGAGCGCGCCGTCTGGAGCAGGTCGCGAAGCTGCAGCTCGGGCAGGCGGGAGGAGCTGTTGTCGGGGTACTCGTGCCATGCCGCGCGGCGACTATTGGGGTCGCTGGCGTCGCCCTTCCACGTCACCGTGGCGAAGATGGCTCGCCGGAGCTCCTCGTAGCGCACGCCGACGACAGGCTCGTGGTCGCGAATGCGGTGGTCCGAGATGGTGAAGCTCCGCTCGCCGTCCGGACTGGTCCAGCGTTCAGTGACGAGCTTCGCGCTCCCGAGGTCCTGGTCGGTCCGCACGAAGGTCCATACGGTGTCGTCGCCAGCGGGCACGCCGGCTGCGACGCTGTCGCCCGCGGCATGCAGGACGTCAGCCGCCGACGCGGTCTGCAGGTCGAGGCCTGCGAACGCGCCGCCGGCCGCGCCGGTCACGAGGCGAAGCGCCGGGCGCTCAGCCTTCCTCGAGTCATAGGTGGTGTGGCTCGGCTGGAGAGCCACGGCGAGGAGCGCCGCAGCGGCGCCCGCGAGCACGGTCGCCGCGCCGACGCGCACGCGCCGAGTACGCCGAGTACGCCGAGGGCGTGCTCGCTGCTCCGAACTCTCAGCCATCGCCGCATCGAGACGTGCGCGGGCGGCGTCAGTCACCGGCGCGGGCTGCGCGTGCAGCTCCTGTCGGGCAACGTCGAACGGATCGAGGATGTCAGTCATCGGTGGACCTCCAGGTGGGCGGCGAGGATGCGGCGGGCGCGGTGCAGGCGGCTCTTCACCGTGCCGGGGGCGATGTCGAGCGTCGTGGCGACCTCATCGATCGACAGGTCGCCGGCAACGTGCAGCAGGAAGGTGGCGCGGTCGCGGCGTCGCAGTTGCTTGAGTGCCGCTCGCAGCCACGGACTGAGCTGTTCGGTCGTGAGCCGTTCATCCGCATCGTCGGCGACGTCGCCCGCGTCGACTGCATCGTCGGGCGACCTGCGGAGCCAGCGCCGCTCGACGTCGCGGCGCCGGTCGACCATGTTCGTGGCGATCCCGAGCAGCCAGGGAAGCGCGCTGGTGCCGCGTTCCGGGTCAAATCGATCGCGGCAGCGGAACGCCTCGGCAAAGGTGTCGCCGACGACATCGTCAGCGAGTGCTCCAAGACGGGAGCGGACATAGCGGTGGACGACGAGCTGGTGGCATTCGAAGAGTTCGCCGAACCGTTCCGGCTCGACGAGCGATGCAGCAACGACGACCGCATCATCAGGACGTGCGCCAACATCCGGGGATTGGATGGAGTGGCCGGGCGTGAGGCTGCGAGTCGGACTCATCTACCTCGTACTCCCGGTTCGTGACCGAGTGGTTCACGATCGGGCGTCGCGCCCGATGCTGCCGCGGGTTCAGGCAGTCGCGCTGGCGGTGCGAGCCGCCTCGAGCGCATCTTCGCGCGTCGCGTGGATCTCGAAGACGCGGTGCAGGCCTGTGATCTCGAAGATCTTCACGATGTTGCGATCGCTGCAGACGAGCAGCAGCTGGCCGCCGTCCGGGCGCAGTCGCTTCACGCCGCCGACGAGCACGCCGAGCGTGGTGGAGTCGATGAAGGTCGTGTCGGTGAAGTCGACGACGATCTGCAGGACGCCATTCTCGATGTGCTCGAGCAGGCGCTGCTTGAACTCGGGGGCCGTGTACAGGTCGACCTCGCCCTTGAGGTCGATGACTGCGATGCCCGCTTCGGCGATCTCGCTGCTGACTGCAAAGTTCATGCGTGTTTCCCTCTCGCTCCCCGGAACTGTCGTCCGGACCCTACATGGTTTCAGCCGAGGCCCGGCGGAAGGCTGACGTTACCTCCACCAGCCGCTGCCTGAGCTTCCTGCTCCTTGATGTTCTCGATCTCTTCCTTGACGCCATCGACGGAGCCGGATTCCGGGAACTTCTTGAGGAAGGCGTTGAAGGTGGCGATCGCCTTGTCGGTGTCGCCGTTGCCCTGGTGCGCGGTGGCGAGGTTGAGCAGGTAGTCCTCGTTGTTGGGCTCGGCCTTGACCAGTGCGGTCCAGATCGGCAGCGCGAGCGCCGCCTTGCCCTGGCCCTGGAGGAAGCCGGCGTAGCGCTCGGCGCTCTTCACGTCCGTGGGGTCGAGCTCGTAGCTCGCCTTGTAGGCGTCGGTCGCGCGGTCGATGTTGCGCTGGAAGTCCTTCGCCGCTTCCTGCGTGCCGTCGGAGTTGGTGATCGGCGCCGCGAGCGTCTGGTACGCCGAGCCGAGCTCGGTGAAGGCCTCCTGGCAGCGGGCGAGGCGCTTGCCGGTCGGCGGCTTCTTGGTGTCGGAGCAGTTGTCCTCGCGCACCTTCTCGCGGGAGTCGTCGAGCAGCTCCTGCGTGGCGCCGCGGCCATCGTTGGAGCCGAACAGCGATGCGCCGCCCAGGAACGGGCTGATGACGAGCAGCGCGAAGCCGACGCTCATGACGAAGACCATGAACCAGATGGTGACTTTGACCCACATTGACTGATTGCTCATGGTGTCGCTTTCCCTTTGTGAACCTAGGCTGTGGCGCCGGCGCGCCGCACCGGAAGTGCGAGCAGCTGCCGTGCATCAGCAGCACGCGCGCGCGCCGCTTCGAGGCCAGTTCTATCACGGCCCACGACTTCCCTGCCTGCAACCAGCACCGACTGGACGTCGCTGGGGGTCGCGCCGAGCACGTACGCCGCGAGCGGATCGTCGCAGGTGCCGACGTGCACGGCGATGAGGTCGGCATGGGAGCCGACGTCGATCGTGCCGAGGTCGGCGTAGCCGAGCACGGCGGCTGCATCGGCCGTGGCCATGCGCAGCAGCCGGCCGAGGTCGGGCCAGCGCGCGTCACGGGCGATCGCGCGGTGGACCTCGAGCGCGGTGCGCAGCTCGGCGAAGGGATCGAGCGGACCGGCGCTCGAGGGTGAATCGGTGCCGAGGCCGACGACGACGCCCGCTCGGTCGACGCGGGCGAGGTCGAGCGCGCCGCAGCCGAGCCGGGCATTGGAGCGTGGGCAGTGCGCGATGCCGACGCCGGTGGCGGCGAGCACCTCGAGCTCATCGGGGGCTGCCTGCACGAGGTGCACACCGACGACGTGCGGGCCGAGGATGTCGGCGAGCGCGTGGATCGGCGACTGTTCCCAGGTCGGCAGCGCGAAGCCGCGGCTGCCCATCTGCTCGCGCAGCGCGCCGCCACCACGGTAGAAGTCGGTCTCGTCCGGGCTCTCGAAGAGGTGCGTCATCCACGGCAGGCCGGTCGCGTGGACGGCACGGTAGAGCGCTTCGCCGACGGTGTACGGCGCGTGCGGGGAGATGCCATGCGTCAGCAGCTCGCTCGACGGCAGGGCGGCGAGTCGCTCGAGCGTGGTCGCGACGGCGGCATCGGCCTCGGCGCCCTCGACGTCGCCGAAGACCTCGAGGTAGACGCGCCCGCGCAGCCCGGCGGCGTGCATCGCGTGGGCCGCATCGCCGCTGAAGGAGGCATCGCCGACGGTCGTGATGCCGGCGTGGAGCGCGGCGACCGCGCCGAAGTCGGCGCTGGCGCGCATCTGCTCGGGCGAGAGCCGGCGCTTGCGATGGACGTGGTCGCCGATCCATTCGGCGAAGCTGAGCCCGTCGACGAGCGCGTCGTAGGCGGCGTACTCGAGGTGGGCGTGGGCGTTGACGAAGCCCGGCGCGATGACGCAGCCGTCATGCAGCACGACGTCGTCGCCGAAGCGCTCGATCGCCTGCTCGCGGCTGACCCGTGGCTCGAGCTCGACGATGCGCCCATCGGCGATCGTCACGAGCACGTCACGCGCGGGCGGGGCGCTGACCGGCAACGCCCACGGCGCCCACCATCGAAGGAGCTCGCTCATGCGGCACCCGGCGCCGGCGCTTCGGTCTCTGCCTCGGCGGTCGCGGCGCGGGCGGCGGCGCGGGCAACGCTGCGCTCCTGCAGGCGCACGGCGAGGATCGAGAGCTCATAGAGCAGCACGAGGGGGACGATCTCGATCGCGAGCGAGACCGGGTCGGCCGTCGGCAGCAGCGCCGCGATGACCACCATCAGCACGAGCGCGACCTTGCGGCTCGAGCGCAGGCGCGTGCTGGTCACGATGCCGACGCGCGCCAGCCCGAGCAGCACGAGCGGGAAGCAGAAGACGGCGCCGATCGCGAGCAGCGTCGTGGCGACGAAGGAGTAGTACTCCTTGGCGCGCACGACGACCTCGATCGAATCCGGGCTCAGCCCGAGCAGGAACTGGATCGCCGGGCCGAGGATGAGGAAGTAGCCGAAGGCGACGCCGGCCACGAACAGCGCGGGCGCCACGAACAGCAGCGTGCGGATCGTGCGCCGCGCCTCGACCGGCACCGCCGGCTGGGTGAAGCGCCAGGCGTGCCAGAGGATGTATGGGATCGCCGCGACGAAGGCGACCTGCGCGGCGATGCTGAGCGACGTGAAGAACGGCTCGGTCACGCCGAGCGTCTGGAGCGGCCAGCGATCGTCGAGCGGTCGCGCGAGCACGTCGAAGAGCACGTCGCGCTGCCAGTAGGCGACGCCGAACGCCGTGAAGAAGAAGATCGCGACGAGCACGACGCGCAGCCGCAGCTCCTCGAGATGGGAGACGAGCGGCGCGTGGCCCTGCTCGTCGAGCGGGCGCAGCTTGCCGGAGCCCGGCACTGCGAACCGGAGACGGCGGCGCGCCTTCGGCGCGGTGGGAGGGAGGCCGGCGGTCACCGGATCAGTCAGCGGGCGGCGTCGGTGTCGCGCGCGGAATCGGTCGTGGGGTCCACGACCTCGACCGGCAGCGGCGTGGCGACGGGCGCGGTGGTGGCGGCAGCCTTCGACTGCTCGGTGCCCTGCGCGGCGGTGATCGAGGCTGCGCTCGGCGTGTCATTTCCACCGAGGCCGGTCAGGCTCTCGCGGAACCCCTTGATGCCCTTGCCGAGCGAGGAGCCGATCTCCGGAAGTCGCTTCGGGCCGAACAGCACGAGGACGATGAGGAGGATGACGATGAGTTCCTGCCAGTGAATGCCCATGCGGGGACGGTACCACGTAAGAGCAACGTAGGAATGCAGTCAAACTCATGAACTGGGATGCGATGCCGGGCAATCTCGGGTATGAATCCGCCTACGATGCATCCGACTTCCGAAGACACCACGACCGTTTTCCCTGGCCCGATCGACACGAGCGGGGACAAGAAGCCGCCGAAGCAGGGCGGTGGCGGGAAGAAGCTCGCCTCGGCGCTCGCCGTGGTCGTGCTCGGCTTCGGTGGCGGCGTTGCTGGCTTCGCGGTCGCGGATGAGTACCTCGGCGACGACGACACGTCGTCTTCGGTTGCCGAGCAGCCGATCCAGCCGTCCAACGATGATTCCGGCTCGGCGCTGACGCCCGCCGCCGACGAGAACGGCTCACAGACGCCGCGCTCGATCTACAAGAACGTGTCCCCCGCGGTCGTGCACATCGACGCGCGGATCGTGCAGGAGACCGACTCGCTGTTCGGCTTCGGCCAGCAGGAGGAGGAGTCGACCGGCACCGGCAGCGGCTTCGTGATCGACGACGAGGGCCACATCGTCACCAACGCGCACGTCGTCGAGGACGCCAAGGAGCTGCGCGTCTCCTTCGGCTCCGACATCACGGTGAAGGCGACGCTCGTCGGCGCCGACCCGTCGACCGACATCGCCGTGCTCAAGATCGACCCCGACGCCAAGGCGCTCAAGAACGCCGTGAAGACGGTGCCCTTCGGTAACTCCGAGGCCGTCCAGGTCGGCGATCCGGTGCTCGCGATCGGCAACCCGTTCAGCCTCGACCGCACGCTCACCACGGGCGTCGTCAGCGCGCTACAGCGCGAGATCCCGTCGCTCAACGGCTACGAGATCCGCGACGTGATCCAGACCGACGCCGCCGTCAACCCGGGCAACTCGGGTGGCCCGCTGCTCAACACGCGCGGTGAGGTGATCGGCATCAACAGCCAGATCCAGTCGAAGACCGGCGTGTTCGCCGGCATCGCCTTCGCCGTGCCGAGCAACAAGGCCAAGTCGGTCGCCGAGCAGCTGATCAAGTCCGGCAGCGTCAAGCACGCCTGGCTCGGCATCTCCGGCCAGGACCTGACGCCGGAGATCGCGGATGCGCTCAACCTCTCCGTCAAGGAAGGCGTGATCGTCGGCGAGGTCTCCAAGGATTCGCCCGCCGCGAAGGCCGGCCTCGAGGGAGGCAGCCGCGACATGCTGATCGAGGGCACCGGCATCCGCCCCGGCGGCGACGTCATCACCAAGTTCAACGGGGTGAAGGTCACCGGCATGCGTCAGATCGCCGAGGCCGTCGACAAGCTCGAGCCCGGCGACGACGTCGAGATCGAGTACATCCAGGACGGCAAGCGCGAGACGGCGAAGTTCGAGCTCGGCACGCGTCCGACCCAGACGACCACCGAGCGCGGCTGACGCCGCGACGCCAGCACGCCGATTGTCGACGCTCAGGTGAGGGCGCCCTTACCGCAGCGCCGCGTCGGTGCGCACCTGTGCGGGGTATCCGCGTCCCGCTGCGGGAAATTCCGATACCATCCCCACTGAACGCACGGCCTGCGCGCATCACGCGGCGGCCGGAGCCACTCCCCAATTCGAGCCCGCAATCAAGGAGCTGACACGGTCATGCCCGACCTCGTCATCGAGAACCTGCACGTCGCCGTCGACGGCAACGAGATCCTGTCCGGAATCGACCTCACGGTCCGCGAAGGTGAGATCCACGCGCTGATGGGCCCCAACGGCTCCGGCAAGTCGACGCTCTCCTACGCACTCATGGGTCACCCCAAGTACGAGGTCACCGCCGGCACCGCGACCTTCGGCGGCGAGGACATCCTCGAGCTCGAGGTCGACGAGCGCGCGCGCCTCGGCCTCTTCCTCGCGTTCCAGTACCCGCAGGCCGTGCCCGGCGTGTCGGTGACGAACTTCCTGCGCATGGCGGTCAACTCGCACCGCGGCGTGATCGGTGACGGCCGCAAGGACGACCCGAACGCCGTCAAGCCGATCACCATCCCCGAGTTCCGCAAGCAGCTCGAAGCTGCGATGGCGCTGCTCAAGGTCGACCGCGACCTGATCCGCCGCTACCTCAACGACGGGTTCTCCGGCGGCGAGAAGAAGCGTGTCGAGATCCTGCAGATGGCGATGCTCAACCCGTCGATCGCGATCCTGGACGAGACCGACTCCGGCCTCGACATCGACGCGCTGCGCATCGTCGCCGAGGGTGTCGATTCACTCGTGCGCGAGCGCAACATGGGCGCCCTGGTCATCACGCATTACCAGCGCATCCTCAACTACATCAAGCCCGATTTCGTCCACATCCTCGTGGGTGGCAAGATCGTGGCGAACGGCGACTTCGAGCTCGCCAAGCGACTCGAGAACGAGGGCTACGGCTCCGTGCTCGAGAGCTACGGCGTCGAGGTGCCCGACAGTGTTGGCGGCGCGACCGGCCAGCCCGTCGGCGCCCCGGCCTGATTCGTACCGAAGGGATAGACCATGACTCTCGAGCCCGCAGCAGCTGCAGGAACGTTGACCGACCTCACCGACGCCGAGAAGGACGCGGTTGAGATTGGGGACTACAAGTACGGCTTCTCCAATGACGACTCGGCCTCCAACTACGCGTTCAAGAGCGCGAAGGGGCTGAGCGAGCAGACCGTGCGTGACATCTCCGCGCACAAGAACGAGCCGGAGTGGATGCTCGAGGAGCGCCTCAAGGCGTACCAGTACTTCCTCGACCGCCCGATGCCCGACTGGGGCGCCGACCTGAGTGGCATCGACTTCAACGACATCTACTACTACATCAAGCCGAC
>JAOPYV010000077.1 GCA_025964435.1 Thermoleophilia bacterium
GCCGACGCGACCGGCACGCAGCTCGTCGCGGATGCGGCGCGCGGCGCGGCGCTCGCCCGCACGGGTCCAGCGCCACGGCAGGTCGATGTCGTGTGTGGCAACGATGGACCAGCTGTCGGTGGCGGCACCCTGCACCCAGGGACCGACCACGAGGTGGGCGGCGACGTCGTCGACCGGCGTCGCGAAGGGATCTCCCCCACGTGCCAGCGCCGATCGCTCGTAGCGGAACCGCCCGTGCTCGTCGAAGCACTCCTCGGGCGCCAATCGCTCCTCGACGCGCGCCAGCCACCAGAAGGTGAAGGCGAGCGGGTCCGCGTCAGCGTTCGGCGCGCGGTCCCAGGTGAAGGACCACTGCGCCGGGTCGTGCGGGAAGGCGAGGTCCACGTCGCTGGCCGAATCGACGAGCTCCCAGTGCGCGACGCCGGCTCGGGCGAGCAGCGCCTCGGCTGCCCAGATGGCACGGGCGCGCAGCGCCGGCGCCGCGTCGATGCGTACGCGCAGCCGCGGCTCACGGGCAGTCAGGGGCTGGTCGGAGGCCATCATTCGGCCCTGATTGTCGCACGGCGGCTCCACGTCGGCGGCCGAACTGGACAAACCGCGATCGCCGGCGCACGATGGGCTGGAACGGTTCCGGCGCGTACGCCGAGAAGCCGGCATCGATGGTTTTCGGGGTTGCCGTGGAGGCAGCGCCGACGAGGGGGTTCAGCGGGCGTGCAGTCCGATCAGGTCGGTCCATCACGAGGAGTCGTCGCATCGAGCGGCATCTTCACCGAGCCCTCCCCCAACGGGGAGCTCGCGCCGCCGCCACCTGCGGCGCTTCCGGCCGTACCACCGATGCCGACGAGCTTCGTCGCTCCGGCAGCGGACGAACACCTCAGCGATGCCCAGCGCGGCGCCGGCGAGCTCGGCGACGCCTGAGCCCCGTGCCGAGAACGACGCGAGTGTGGCGGCTCACTCGCGTATGGAGCGACTCAGCCGCCACACCTAGGAGATGCGCGCGGTAGGCACGTCGACCGTGGTGAACGCCGCTGGCGCATCGAGCTGCGGGCGATAGCCCAGCTCCTCCGTGGCGCGCGTCAGGTCGTAGACGAAGTCGCGCGTCAGGTTCGCGAGCTGGAAGCGCGTCACCGGCGGCTGGCGCAGCCGTCCGAATCCGCACGCTGCCTCAAGCGCGTAGGCGACCGCCCACGCCGGACGCGCCGGCACGTAGCTGATCCGCTCGGGCGCACCGACCGTGCGCAGGATCGTGCGCAGCACGTCGTCGATCGGTGCCGCTGTCAGGTCCGAGACGTTCACGGGACCGGTCACGTCACTCTCGATCGAGCGCTCGACGGCGTGGGAGAAATTGTCGATGTGCGTGCAGGACAGCCGCACGTCGGGCGAGCCCGCCATCACGAGCCGACCCAGCCGGATGCGGTCGAGGATGCGCGGCAGTAGCTGCGTGTCGCCCGGGCCGTAGACCGCGTGGGGGCGCAGCAGGATCGAGCGCTCCGCCGCTGCCGCCGTGACGAGGTTCTCCGCCATCCGCTTGGTGCGGCCGTACGCGTTGAGCCAGCGCACGTGCGCGGTGTCGGTCAGGTCGGCGGGGTCGGCGTCCGACTCGCGCACCAGCGAGTGGTCGGCGCGCGGGTCATAGACGCTCGCCGTCGAGACGTGGACGAAGCGCGCGTCGGGCCAGGTCTCGAGCACGTGGCCGGTGCCCACGACGTTGGCACGATGGAAGGGCTCGTAGGTGCCCCAGTCGTCGACCGCACCGGCGCAATGCACGACGGCGTCGACGGCGGGCGGCGCCTCGAGCGGACCGAGCTCGACATCCCAGCTGCGGTAGCGCGCGCGCACGGCTTCGGGAATGCGCTCGGCGGGTCGCCGGCCGAAGCGATGGACCTCGAAACCGCGCGATTCGAGGTGGTCGGCCACCTTCGAGCCGACGAAGCCGCTCGCGCCGGTGATCGCCACCCGCGGGCGGCGCGGCGTCTGGTCAGCGCACATCGACGACGTCCGCGCCGGCGCCGTGATTGAGGTACCAGCGCAGGGTTCCGATGATGCCGTGCTGCTTCGCACGGCGGTTGGAGTAGTGGACGATCGCGTCGCGTCGATAGCCGAGCTTCGAGGAGACGCGGCGCACGCGGTTCACGAGCTCCTTGTCCTCGTGCACGTCCTCGATGCGGGTGCGCGGGAAGCCGCCGGACGCCTCGTAGGCGGAGGCAGTGATGCCCATGTTGAGCCCGCCGGCCAGCAGGAACGGGGCCTGGTAGCCCTGGTCCTTCTGGTTGTTGTCGGGCCGGTAGCGGGCGACGACGCGGATCAGTCCATAGAGCACTGGGACGGTGATCGCTGCGGCGAAGGGCGCGGTGCCATCGTCGCGGCGCGCACGCAGGTTGCCACCGACGAGGTCGAGCCCGCCGCCGTCGGGGTGCAGCGAATCAGCCATCCGCGCAGCCCAGGTCGGCGCGGGCAGGCAGTCGCCATCGGTACGCAGGATGCGCGTGGCGCCGGCAGCGATCGCGCAGCGCGCGCCGGAATCGCTGGCACAGCCGGTGCCCTTCTCCGTCTCGACCAGCACGCGCAGGTCCAGGCCAGGGTGCGCGGCGGCAGCCTCGAGCGCGATGTCACCCGTGCCGTCGGTGCTGGCGTTGTCGATGACGAGCACGGTCAGCTCGATGCCGACCTGCGCCGCGAGCGCATCGACGACGCCGCGAATCCAGTTCGCCTCGTTGAAGCAGGGAACGATGACCCAGGTGTCATGGCCGGGTGTCTGCGGATCGGTCGGCATCAACGTGCCCCTTCCAGGATCGGTTCGATGGTGGCGACGCGCGCATCGGAGCGCAGCTGGAGGCGATCGATCTTCGAGCTGCGCCCGGAGCGCGGCAGCTCGCCGACGCGCACCTCATCCGGCAGCGCCCACTGGTCGATCTGCGTGCCGCCATTGCGCAGCCCGCGCTCGACGCGCTCGCGCAGCTCGTCCGCGGTCGCGGTGCAGGTCGGGTCGGGCTCGATGAAGAGCACGACGCGCTCGTCACCGGTGATCGGGTCGGGCACGCCGATGAAGGCGCAGGCGCCGACGCCGTTGATCTTGCAGGCGGTGCCTTCGTAGAGGCCCGGATAGATGTTCCAGTCCCCGCGGATGATCATGTCCTTCTTGCGACCCATGAGCACGATGCGCCCATCCTCGTCGAGCCGCGCGAGGTCGCCCGAGTGGTGCCACTCGTAGGGCTCCTGGCCGAGGTAGCCGCGGTGCAGGTTGGGGCCGCGCAGCAGCAGCTCACCATCCTCGGCCAGCTGCAGCTCGACGCCGGGCACGGGCATGCCGACGACGTCACCCTCACCCGACCAGGCGAGCTTCTCGCGTGAGTCGATCCACGAGACGGGCAGCATCTCGGTCATGCCGTAGGCGCAGACGATGCGCAGCGTGTCACCGCCGGGCAGGGCGTGGATGCGCTCGAGCACCGGCGCGGTGATCGGCGCGGAGAAGAGCACGAGCTCCTCGAGCGTCGGTGGCAGCGAACGCTTCGACCGCTCGAGCCAGTTCGCGTAGTTCCACGCCTCGATCGGCAGCATGAAGGCATGCGTCACGCCGTGGCGGCGCAGGTCGGCGTCGATCCGCTCCGGCGTCAGTGACAGCGGCGAGACGACGGTGCGCGCCCCGTGCAGCATCGCGACGACGAAGGCGTGTGCGGTGTGCGCGTAGAACGTCGACGCGCTCGAGGCATCGAAGTAGTCGTACATCATGCGCATCGCGGCGACGACCGAGCCGCCAGTGTGCTGCACGCCCTTCGGGTCGCCGGTCGTGCCGGAGGTGAACACGAGCACGCTCGTCGTCGCCGGATCCACCGTGGTCGGCAGCTGGGCACGGGCGGCGTCGGTGATCGGCGCGCGGCGCAGCTTGCGGGTCGAGAGCGAGCGCGGCACGAAGCCGGGAATGCGCGGACCGGAGCGCACGTGGCGCGCCGGGATCTTCGCGAGGTTGGGCAGCTCCATTCCGGCGCGGCGCACGTACCAACGCAGCGGGCCGGGCACGCTCGCGGCGTAGATGAGCGATTCGGCCATCACCCACGTGGGCTGCAGCATCTCGATGCGGCGTGCGAACAGCTCGGCGCCGGCGCCCGGATCGATGAAGGTGACGACGGCACCCACGCGCATGCAGGCGAGTGACAGCACGAAGCAGTCGACGCTCGGGCGCACGCCGAAGAGCACGACGTCGCCGGCGCGCATCCCGTCCGCTGCCAAGCCGGCTGCGGTGCGCTCGACGCGCTCGGCGAAGTCGGGGCCGGAGACGCGCTCGCGTCCGGCGACGACCATCGCATCCTCGCCAGCGGCCGATGCGTTGGCGATCACCTGCTCGACGAGCAGTGCGAGGTCACCGGTCTTGAGCGCATTCATGATCGAACCTGCCTGATGTGGAGGGATGCGTAGGAGGGCAGCAGCACGTTGCGTGCCGCCGTGCGTGCGACGACCTCGACCGGCGCGTCGAGGTCGCGGAGCGCCTCGAGCACGATTGCGATCTCGCGCTTGGCGAAGCTGAAGCCGAGGCAGAAGTGCGCGCCGGCGCTGAAGTGCAGGTGGCGCAGCGGTCGCGGCGTCTCGCGGCCGATGTCGAAGGAGTTGCCGTCCTTGATCACGCGCGGGTCGCGCAGCGCGCTCGTCAGGAAGGTGAGGATCAGCCGGTCCTTGCGCAGCTGGACGCCGCGCAGCTTGTGGTCGTGCGCGACGGAGCGCGTCACGAGCGGCACGGGCGCCACGATGCGCAGCCCCTCGTCGATCGTGGCGTCGAGCAGCTCCGGGTGCGCGCGCAGCCGCTCCCACTGGCCCGTGTCATGCAGCAGCGCGGTGATGCGTGGGATCGCGGTGGAGGTCGTCTCGGTGCCGGCGAGGATGATCATCGCGATCACGCCACGCGCCTGCTCATACGTCAGCCCGAGCGTGCGGAGCCGACCGGGAATCGTGTCCGGACCGCCGCTGCGGAAGGACTCCTCGACGCCCTCGAGCAGCCGGTCCAGGAGCTCGTGGCCGAGCGCCACCGTGGCCTCGTCGAGGCGCTTCATGCGCAGCGGCACGAGCCGGGCGATCTGGAGCCCGATCTCGTACATCTCGGTCGCGCGACGCTCGAGCGCCTCGCCCTCGAGCTGCATGCCGTTGAGGTGACAGATGACGCTGCCCGTCAGGACATGCGAGAAGTGCACGAGGTCGACCGTCTCGCCCGCCGCCAGCCGAGCGCGCAGGTCCACGACCAGGTCGCCGAGCACCGCGTCGATGATCTGGCGGCTGTACTTCGGCGTGAACAGGTCCTGCAGCTGGCGGCGCAGCGCGAGGTGTTCGATGTCGGGCATGTTGACGAGCGCGACCGGACCGAGCATCTGCGTGATGACCGTCGTCGAGCTGGAGGCGCCCGCCTTCGCGTAGGTCGCGCCATCGGTGACGACCTCGCGTGCCACCTCCGCGCCGCTGACGACGTAGCCCAGCCCGGGGATGCGGCAGACGTCGCGGTTGCGGCGCTGCGCGTACTGGATGAGCAGCCACGCCGCCGGCTGGACGCGAAGGAACAGTCGTCGCTCGTTGCGACGGGCGCGGCGCGAGCCGACGTTCCAGGTCGGTGTTGCCGTCGGGCTATCCTGGGGCACGGTCGTCGTCTCCGTCATGTCGTGCGCTGCCGAATCTCGAGTCGCTCATACGACGGGAGCAGCACCTTGCGTGCGGCGCGCCGATCGACGATCTCGATCTCGCGGTCGAGGGTGCGAATGGCATCGAGCACCATCGTCAGCTCGCGGCGGGCGAAGGCGAAGCCGAGGCAGAAGTGCGGCCCCGCACCGAACCAGATGTGGCGCAGCTCCTTGGGCGTCGAGCGTGCGATGTCGCACTGGCTCGGCGCGTCGATCACTCGTGTGTCGCGCACGGCGTTCGACATGAAGGCGACGAGCAGGCGATTGCGGCGCAGCCGCACGCCGTGGAAGACATGGTCGCGTGCCACGGTGCGTGTCACTGCGGGCACCGGGGTGATGACGCGCAGCAGCTCGTCGAGCGCCGTGTCCATCAGCTCCGGGTTCGCGCGGAGGCGGCCCCACTGGTCGGTGTCGTGCAGCATCGCGACGGTGCGCGAGATCGCGGTCGAGGTCGTCTCGGTGCCGGCGAGGATGATGATCGCGACGACGCCGCGCGCCTGCTCATACGGCAGCCCGAGCGAACGCAGCCGTCCGGGGATCGTCGTGGGATCGCCGCGATGGTACTCCGCCTCGACACCCTCGAGCAGCTCGTCGAGCAGCTCCTTGCCGAGCTCCACCGTCTTCGGGTCGAGCTTGTCCATCGTGACGGGTACGAGGTTCGCCAGCCGCGTCCCGATGCCGGTCATGCGCAACGCGACGCGCTCGAGCTCCTCGCCTTCCAGGCGCAGGCCGTTGAGGTGGCACACCACCGACCCGGTGAGGACCTGCGCGAAGCGCGCGAGGTCGACCGTCTCGCCGGCCGCGAGGCGATCGTGCAGGTCCGTGACGAGGCCACCGAGCACCTCCGTCGAGAGCTGCTCCGTGTACTTGGGGCTGAAGAGGTCCTGCAAGGAGCGCCGCAGCTGGCGATGCTCGTCGCCGCCCATGTTGACGAGCGCGTGCGGACCCATCACCTGGGTCGCGAGCATCGTCGAATCGTCGGAGCCCGTGTGCGAGTACGTCTCCTGGTCGAGCATCACTTCGCGTGTCGCGACCGAGCCACTGACGAAGTAGCCGATGCCCGGCACGCGACACACGTCGCGGTTGCGGCGACGGGCGTAGCCACTGACCAGCCAGATCAGTGGCTGCGCGCGCTGGAAGAGTCGACGCTCATGCCGACGCGCGAGCGCCGAGTCCGGATTCCACGTCGACATCACGTGCTAGAGCTGGATCGTGGTGACGGCGAGGCTGATGCCGGCGCCGAGGCCGATCGCCATCACCTTCGAGCCGGGGCCCGCCTGACCGCTGCTGACGGCGCGGTGCAGCTGCAGCGGCATCGTCGCGCTCGCGATGTTGCCGAGCGTGTCGACGGTGCGCACGATGCGCGATTCCGGCACGCCCGAGATCTGCATGAAGATGTCGAGGAAGGGCTCCGTGACCTGATGGAAGAGCACGACGTCGTAGTCTTCGAAGGTGGTGTTCGTGCGCTGGAACGCGTCGATGATGATCTGCGGTCCGAGGTTGACGAACGCATCCTTCAGGTTGTTGCCGTCACCGGTGACGTAGTTGGCCATCGGGTCGTGCGGGTTCATCGTGCCGCCGCCCTTGATGGTGCAGATTCCCCAGTTGCTGCTGGCAGCCACCATGTCGGTGTAGAGGATGCCGGTGCCGTCGCTGCGCGCGTCCAGCACCACGGCAGCGCCCGCGTCGCCGAAGGTGAAGCCGGCGAAGGAGTTCTTCATGTGCTCGACGTCGTCGAGGTCCCAGCGGATGCACTCGCTGGCGCCCTCGCCGGTGCAGACGAGCACGCGCTCGTACTTGCCGGTGCGGATCAGGCCGTCCGCGACCTCCATGCCGTTGACGAAGGAGTTGCAGGCGTTCTTGACGTCGAACACGGTGCACGAGCCACCGAGCTTGGCGCTGACGATGTGGCTCGTCGCGGGCTCGATCAGGTCCTGGCTCGTCGACGCGAAGATGATGAGGTCTATGTCATCGATGCCGAGACCCGCGTCCTCGAGCGCGCCACGGGCGGCGTTGACCGCGAGGTCGCTCGCGTCCTCGTGCGGCAGCTTGTAGCGGCGCTCACGCACGCCGGTCAGCTTCTGGACGATGCCTGCCTTCGGCACGAAGCCGCTGGCGACGCTCGCCTCGGCGATCCGACGCTCCACCTCGTCACTGGTGACGACCTGCGGCGGCAGCCAGGACGAGATGCCTGCGACGCCGGCACGCACGACCTGTGGGCGCTGGACGCGCGTCGTCAGCTGCGTCTTGGGGCGCTGAACGATCGACCGTCGCATCGAACCGGGGGCAATTGACATCCGCACTCTCCTGTCACGCGCCGTCCCGGCGCGAATCCGACCATTACCAGAGCATCGAGTGTGCTCGGGCGTGTCGTTGCAGGAGGCCATGCGAATGGCCAGCAGTACGGAATCAGGACGAACCCACTGACCGAACACATCGAACGACACGAGCGACGCGAGCGACCCGAGTGCTGCGGCCACTGAGCCGCGAAACGTGTCGCGCACGGGCACGCATCGCCGGCCAGTGGATGCCGCGTTCGTCACTCAGCTGCGATACGTATCGCATACCACTACGAATCGCCGGAAGGTTCCACCCCGCCGCGCGTCAGACCACGCTGCGTCAGAGCCCACCGCGCGTCAGACCGCGCGGGTGGATCAGACCGTGGCGCCGAGCGACTCGCGCACCGCGGCGAGCTGTCCGGCCGAGCCGAGCGCGCCGTTCTTGGCGGCGACGTACTCGGCGTAGGCGTCCATGAACGGCTTGCCGGGTCCGCGCAGGTCGAACTCCGCGGGATGGTCGCGGAAGAACTCGCGATGCACGGCGCACCACACGAGGCGACCATCGGTGTCGATGTTCACCTTCGTCACGCCGAGCTTGGCGGCGGGCAGGTACTGGTCCTCGGGCACGCCTGCGGCGCCGGGCATGTCGCCACCGGCCGCGTTGATGCGGGCGACCCACTCCTTGGGGACGCTGGAGGAGCCGTGCATGACGAGCGGGAAGCCGGGCAGCAGCTGCTGGATCGCCTCGATGCGATCGAAGTGCAGGCCCTGGCCGCCGGCGAACTTGTAGGCGCCGTGTGACGTGCCGATCGCGACCGCGAGCGAGTCGACGCCGGTGCGCTCGACGAACTCGACCGCCTGCTGGGGGTCGGTCAGGCTCGCGTGCTCCTCGGAGACCTCGATGTCCTCCTCGACGCCACCGAGCTGTCCGAGCTCTGCCTCGACGACGATGCCCTTCGCGTGCGCGCGCTCGACCACGCGCTTCGTGATGGCGATGTTCTCCTCGAACTCCTCGTGGCTCGCGTCGATCATGACCGACGAGTAGAAGCCGCTGTCGATGCAGTCGTACGCTGCTTCCTCGGTGCCGTGGTCCAGGTGCACGGCGAAGATCGCCTCGGGGAACACCTCGTCGGCGCCACGGATGACGGCCTCGAGCATGCGCTTGTCGGTGTAGGAGCGCGCACCGCGGGAGATCTGGATGATGAACGGAGCGGCGACGCTCTCGTCGACCGGGGCATCGGCGCTGGCGAGCTTGCCGAGGTTGCCGCGGAAGAGGCCCATCGCCTGCTCGAGGTTGTTGATGTTGTACGCCCCGATCGCGTACTTCCCGTAGGCGTGCTCGAACAGATCCTTGGTGGTCACGATCATGGTGCAGGCTCCTTCGGGATGACGATGTCGACGAACGACCACGATCATACCCACGCAGCGCTGCGAGATCCGGCAGGAACGGCCACCGCTCGCCGCTGCGGGGCCGTCACGAGGCCGCTTCCCCACCCCTCGCGCAGGCAACGTGGAGGCCCGGAAGCCCGAAGTGCTGGTGGGACGACCACGCACGAACATGGGGAGCGGCGAACATCTTCTGG
>JAOPYV010000084.1 GCA_025964435.1 Thermoleophilia bacterium
GTAAAGAGTTGGATGATGATCGCTAGGATTATTGGCTGGCCCAAATCAGCTGAGACTGCGGGTTGCAGAACATAGGCGAGGCTAGCCCGCAGCCTCGATCGCGATGTATCTGATGCGACACGGCGTAGCAGTGCGAGCACCGGAATCGTAAGAAACTCTTCGTCCTCTCCGGACCGCGACGTCGCGAGTACGTTTTCGAGTGCCCGGATCATGAGGTCATCTCGTTGATCGGCGCGCTCGGATGTATCCCCGATGGCGAAGAGGTTCTCCAGTGCGGTTGCGCCATCCGACCGTGCGACGGCGTCTCGGGCGATCTCGATCCTAAAGTCATCGATTTCCGAATGAGATTTAGCCGCTGATATCAGTGCGGAATAGTCGGGTTGAGTTGCCGACTGCAAGTGGCGGCTCAGAATTTCGAAGTGCTTCACATCCTCGGGATCGGTCTGGTTCCCGCCATTCAGGGCGGCAAGACCGGCGTAATCGCGGTGGTCATACAAGGTGGCGTGCCGGTAGGCCCGGAGAGCACTGCTCTCAGGCTGCCGCGATGAAAGGCTCGCCGCGACCAGCGAAGCATTTTCCGAGTCGCCTACGCGATGGAAGGCGCGAAGTGCCATCTCAAAGTGCTGGACATCCTTGAGCAGGTCTAGCACGGGGACGAGAATGTCCCGTACCAACGCCGCTGCGCCTCCACCTGCTGCGATCTCGGCGATCATTATCCGCGAGTTTAGGTCGGCTGACTCGTAGTCGAGCTGGCGAATGAGTTGAAGTGCGTGTCCGTGCCACTCCGCGTCGTGAAGGAGGCGCGCCTTGATTAGGGCGCGAACCGGAGCGGGCGTCTGAGACATTGCGTCCACATCGTGGAGGGCCATCCCGATCTTTCCATCAGCGATTAGACGCTGCCATGCAAGGCTCCGATCTCGCATGAGTTGAACGGGATCAGCGGGCTGGGGTTTCGGGGCCTGGTCAGACATTTTACGGAATGTACCGATCGATGGAAGTCCGTGCTTGATCAGTGCGCCAAAAAGATCCGGGCCGGCACGCCACCAAGGCCGCCCGCAGCCGGCGTCAATCTAACTCGGCGATCATCGTCGCGGCTCCGCTCGGGTGATCAGCAATGAGCATCGCGCGAAGCTGCGTGTAGGCGGCATCAAAGCTGGAGCCGGACTAAACGGCCGCGTTCGCTAGAGCGCGTCCAGGTGGCCGTACTTGTCTTGGTACGCTTTCGCTCGACCATCGGCTAGGGCAGTGAGGCTCGCGGCGGCGCACGTCTCGCTGCAGAACACGCCCGCATCGACAATCGTGTGCTCGGTCTGGTCGCCGTACGGATGGGGGTCGGAGTACGTGCGGTTGGCAACGATCGACTTCGTCTCCACCCATGAACCGCCTACTCGCTCGTGACACTGCCGACACTGCATCGCCATCCTCCTCGTAGATTGCTGAGCAGTGATTCTGTCATGAGGGGCCCCCGAGTCGTAGCTCGTTAGATGTGGTATCGGCGATGTCACGGTGGCGCGAGGTTTCCACTGCGATCCGTGGATGCGCTTCGCGAGGATCACGCGCGGCAGCTGTCGCTTTAGGAGGAATTTCGATAGGCCAAAGGCTGGCCCGGTGGCGCGTACCCTGGCGCGTTGGGTGGCGCGTCCAACGCGCCACCTCGGCTCTCACAATCCACGCTGTCGCGTGGTTACTGCCCGGTTCACCCTCCTGACCCCTCCCCCTCTACGATGGACAGGGGTCAGGAGGATGAACCGGGCAGTTCTGGTTGGAGATTGAATAAAGGTCAGGGTGTGATGAGGTGGGTTGTCAGTGAGAAGTGTTGGTGGTGGAGGTAGGAAGGAAGGGAAAGGTCAGGCGGGATGGGGGTGGCGTCGCTCGGGCGTCGGGAGCGGGAAGTCGTCGAGGGACTCGAGGTTGGGAAGGTCTTCGCCTGGGTTGGGGAGCGGTCGATGGCGTCGAGGATCCTGTGGATTACCGGCGGGACTTAGTAGCCGCACGGGAGCTAGCTGTCAGTCCAGGAACGCGAGGTCCGGGAGGTCCTCCGGAAGCAGATGCACGTAGGTCTCAAGCGTAAATGACGGCGAGTGATGGCCGAGCAGCGCCTGTACCTGCTTGACGTTGCAGCCTTGGCGGAAGCAGCGCGACGCAAAGGTGTGGCGTAGCGTATGCGGGGTTGCCCAAGCGAGGCCGGCCCGGGCGGCGGCCGGTCGCATGATGCGGCTGCGGATGTTGGCGGGATCCATCATCGTGCCATCGAGGGTCTGGAAGACCGGGTCCTTCGGGCTCGGCTGCAGCTGGGCGTCCCGATCACGGAGCATGGCTGCCAGCTTCGGCGAGAGCGGTATGCGGCGCTTGCCAAAGCGGGACTTGGGCTCGTCGATGTTGCCCTTGTAGAAGGCGCGCTGCACCCGGAACACGCCGCGGTCCAGGTCGACGTCGCCCCAACGCAGCGCAACCACCTCACCGATGCGCAGGCCGGTCGTCGCCATGAACTCGATCAGCGGCCGCCACTCTTCGTCGACGGCTGCGATCAGGCGCTGCAGCTGCTCGGCGCTGAGCGCCTTGGCGTGCTCGCGATCGTCGTGGGTGCGGGGCACGGCGGTACGCACGTTGGTCGCGGGATTGACGCGGATCAGCCCATCCTCGAAGGCGGTGGCCAGCAGAGCCTTGAGCGGCCCCATGTAGCGCCGGACGCTCGCCTCGGAAAGGCCGGAGCCGGCGAGGTGGAAGGCGAACGCCTTGATGTCGCGCGGCTGGATCTCGGTGAGCCGCATCCTGCCGAAGAAGGGCTTGATGTGCAGCCGCAGCGCCGCACGGTAGTCGTCGCGCGTCGTTTCGCGAAAGCCGCGACCGGTACGGCCGACGTAGCTCGTGATCCATTCGTCGGCGTAGGCCGCGAAGGCGATCGACTTGGGCACGTGCTCGCCGGAGGCTTGGGAGGTGCGCAGCGATGCCTGGATCGTTCGTGCCTCGGCGATCGTCTGGGCGGACTTGTTGACCAGGCGGCCAGCGGCGTCGCGCTGGCGTACGCTGAAGCGGTCGCCGCGACGGTAGATCCCGGGGTAGCGGGTCTTCTCGTAGGAGGGGCTCATTCGGGGGTCGTCCTCGTGTGTCGAGAGCGGGGATTGTTCCCACTCTGTTCCCACCCCGAGTGTACGACCGAATTGCAATCTCGAAGAAACCCACTGCATGCAGGGATTTTTTGTAAGCCGATGAGCGGACTCGAACCGCTGACCCCTTCATTACGAGTGAAGTGCTCTACCAGCTGAGCTACATCGGCGTGGGGTGCGATGGGTCAAGCGAGCTGCTTGAACCACTGCTTCGCGAATACTAGCGGAGCATGCGGTGCAAATCGAGGGCCGGTGCCATCGTCGCGTCCAAATCAGCTCGCGGAGGTTTCCGAAGCCAGGCCTCGTCCGCTGGCGAGCGGGCCTTGATCCGGCACCACCAATGCCCTGTTTCTTGTTCCGGAGCGCGAAGCAGCGATGCTCACAAGCTATCCCTTGTACGCAACTCCGTCCCACGCATCGAGCAGGCCGCGCTCGTGCTCGCCGGCGTCGGCGGCGAGGTGGCCGTAGGTGGCGTCGATCATGTCGACGCTCGTGCCCATGCGCCGGGCCAGCTGGAAGATGCTGACGCCCGCGCGCAGCGACCAGGTCGCGTAGGTGTGGCGCAGGTCGTAGATGCGATGGGGGTGCTCGATCCGCGCGCGCTGGAGCGCCGGCCTCCATGCGCGGGCGCGCAGGTTGTGCAGGTCGAGCGGGGTGCCGGCGGCCGTGCGAAAGACGAGGCCGTCGGCGCCGGGCGGTGCCAGGGCGCGGATGCGATCGGCCACGCGGTCGCGCAGCGGCACGATGCGACGCGACCTGCGCGTCTTGAGCTGGGTGCGAAGCTCGCCGCGCCAGACGCTGCGGCGCACGACCAGCTCGCGTCGGGCGAGGTCAATGCAGCGCCACTCCAGCCCGAGCAGCTCGCCTGGCCGCAGGCCGCAGCCGGCGCCGATCCACGGCAGCAGCTGCAGGTGTTTGGGCAGCGCGTCGGCCAGTGCCTCGATCTGGTCCCAACCGGTGAACGGTGCGAACTCGCGGGTGGGCGGGCGCGGGTTCGGCACGTGCGCCATCGGGTCGGCGGTCGTCAGCTGCCAGCGGTGCGCCCAGGCGGTGACCTGTGCGAGCGCCTGCGTCGCCTGCCAGCGGGTGGGCGGCGGCATCGACGCGCGCCACTGCGCGACGCGCTCGGCGGTGAGGTGCTCGACGAGCAGGTCACCGAACGCAGTGGTGGCGAGGCGTCGCATCGCGCGCAGCACCTCGAGCCGCGCGGGTGAGGCTTCATGTTGGGCGAGGAAGGCGGCCCATGCCTGTTCGACGGTCATGGGCTCCACGATCTCGCAGTGGATGCGACGCGGAGCGCGCGCACTGCAACGCGCGTGTGACAACTTCGTGACGAGACGTCACTCCGGCTCAGGCCACTCGTGCGGCTGCATCAGGTAGAACATGCCGCCCTGTGGGTCCTCGACCATCGAGAAGGTGCCGATGTCGCCGGCCGGCGTCGGGGGGATGTGCACGGTGCCGCCGAGGTCCCGGACCTTGGTGATGCTGGCGTCGAGGTCGGCGACCGCGAAGTAGACCATCCACGCCGACGGGGTCTCGGCGGGCATGTCGGCTGGCATCGCCATCATGCCGGCGGCGGGATGGCCGTCGTGCAGGAAGGTCGTGTACTCACCGCCCTGCGGCATCGGCATCTTGTCGGTGGTCCAGCCCATCAGCCCGGTCCAGAAACGCTCTGCCGCGGCGCTGTCGCGGGCGATCACCTCGCTCCAGGTGAGCGTGCCCGGCTGGCTGATCGCCGCAGCGCCCGGGTGGGTGATCGTCTGCCACAGCGCGACGGTGGCGCCGGAGGCGTCCTGGATCACCGACATGCGGCCGACGTCCATCACGTCGAACGGCTCGGAGACGATCGTGCCACCCAGCTGCGGAACGCGCGCAGTCGTCGTGTCGACGTCGTCGACGGTCAGGTAGGTGGTCCAGATCGGCGGCATGCCGCGCATCTCCTGGCGCTGGCCGCTCATCGCAGCCACGTCGAGCCCATCCAGCTTGGCCATCGCGTAGTAGCTGGTCTCGTCGATCGGCTGGTCGTCGTAGGCCCAGCCGAACAGCTCGCCGTAGAAGCGCTTCGCGGCATCGACGTCGGGCGTGGCCAGGTCGGCCCACCAGAAGCATCCGGCGTGGTGCTCGGCGTTCGCGAACAGCTTGGATGGCGCGACTTTCGTGGACATGGAGGGCTCCTCGTCGTGTGGGCCGGATGCGCGACGTGCGCGCTCCGAAATCGAGGGGTGTCTACCCGACGCACATCGCCTGAAGCATGCGCAACCCCGCACGGCGGAGGCGGGATTTCGAACGCCGTGCGTGGGGAATCGTGCACCACATGACCTCTGACACGCGCACCCTCGAGCTTCCCGACGCTTCCATCGCCTACGACGTCCGCACGCCGGCCGGGGCGAGCGAGCACCCGCCGCTCCTGCTGATCGGCCAGCCGATGACGGCATCGGGCTTCGATGCGCTCGCGCCGCAGCTCGACGATCGCGTCGTCGTCACCTACGACCCGCGCGGGCTGGGGCGCAGCGAGCGCCGCGACGACAGCGCAGCACACGACCCGGCGCAGCAGGCCAGCGACCTGCACGCCTTGATCCAGGAGCTGGGCATGGGTCCGGTCGACATATTCGGCAGCAGCAGCGGCGGTGCGGTCGCCGGGCTCGCGCTGGTGACGGCGCATCCCGAGGACGTGCACGTGCTCGTCGCGCACGAGGCGCCGCTCACCTCGATCCTCCCGGACGCCGAGCACGCCGCGGCAGCCTTCCGCGGGGTGGAGGAGCAGTACCAGGCACAGGGCTTCGGCGCCGGCATGGCGGCATTCATCGGGATGACCTCGTGGCGCGGGGAGTTCAACAAGGCGTACACGGCGCAGGAGTTCCCCCACCCAGCGCAGTACGGCATGCCCACCGAGGACGATGGCTCGCGTGATGACCCGCTGATGTCCGGCGTGTCGCGCAGCGTCACGGCGCTCGAGCCCGACATCGCCGCGCTGATTGCAGCGCCGACGCGGATCGTCGTCGGGGTCGGCACCGAATCAGGGGACGTGCTCACCGGTCGATCGGCAGCAGCGCTCGCCGACATGCTCGACACCGAACTCGTGGAGTTCCGCGGCGGGCACGGCGGCTTCATGGCCGATGAGTGGGGCCAGCCCGGTGACCCGGCGACCTTCGCAGCGCAGCTGCGCGACGCACTCGAGGACTGACGCGGCGCCGCTCCTGCCTCGCTAGCCTCGCGGCAGCGTAGCGGTGATGCGGAAGGTGCGCGCTCCGCGCGGGGCCGACGGCGCCGACGCGGTGGCCGAGACGGCGACCGTCGCCTGCAGTCCGCCGTTGGCAACGCGCCAGCGACCGTGCGGCGTGAGCGTGAAGTTCAGCGGCGTCGTGCGACCTGCCGACACCTTGAGCACGCGCGAGCCGACCAGGCGGTTCACGCCGAACTGGCTCGAGCGCGCCACCGTGCGCACGGTGCATGCGGTCCGTGATGCCGCGGGGCACGTGAAGCTGCCACCGGTCACGATCTGCGTGCTGGCACGTGGCCAGCCGACCACGCGTGCTGCGGTCACGGTCTTCGCCGAAGCAAGCGGTCGGATGATCGTTGCGAGCCTCGTCGTCTTCGCCATGCTCTCCAGCGACGGTGTGCTGGTCGAGTCGAACGTCGCGGTCACCACGCCGGTCGCCGTGTTCACGCCTGACGCCACGCCCGACTTCGTGCTGCCGATCACCGGCTGCAGCGTGCCATTGGGGGCGACGTACCACAACTCCGGGCGGAACGGCCGGAACTTCGTTCGTGTGGAGCGCACGATGCAGTCGACGGCTCCCTTGCCTCCATTGCAGAAGAGCTTGGGCGTGTAGCTCATGTCGATCGTGGCGCTGGCGCCCGCGCTCGCGCCACCGCTGATCTGCACGGTCGCGACCGACTGCGGCTTGACCTGCGCGAACATCGGCGGCGGCAGGAGCTGCAGGCCGGGATTCCGCGGGATCAGGACGGGCGGCTGCAGCATGCTCGGCGTGAATCCGAACTGGCCGGCGGAGAAGTTCAGCGAGCCGTTCCCCCGCGCCGTGATCGAGATCAGGCCCGAGACGACACTGACGTAGAGCCCCGGTGCCTGCATCGACCCGATCTGGCCCGGTGGCACGGAGACGAGGCCGTTGCCCGTGACCGACTGGACGACGCTCACCGGCGTGATCTCCACGCGCATCGTGCTCGTGACGACGCCCGATGCGTCGGAGTTGGTCACCGACACGACGTACGACCCGACCTGGGCGAAGGTGTGGCTCAGTCGCAGGGGGACGGATGGCGACGTGCTGGCCAGTGGCTGGTTGACGACCCCGTCGCCGAAATTGACATGCGCGCCCGGCAGCACCGAGGACGCGACCGCGCTCCACTCCGTGCCGACCGTGCCGGTCGAGGTCGCGGGGAGCACGGGAGCCGTGCCGCTCGAGGTGATCGAGACGACGGCGGGCGCCGACGTGCCACCCTCGAAGGTGCTCGCGACGAACTCGAACGAATCAGCCCCGAGGTAGCTGTGGCTGGAGGTGTAGGTCGCCGCAACGGTGCAGGTGGTCAATCCGGGCTCCATCACGCACTCCGGCTCCGCGGCCAGCGTGGCCGTGCCGTGCGTGGGTGCCGTGGTGATCTCGAAGGAGATGGGTGCGTCGGAGCCGTCGGTCGCGGTCAGCATGATCTGCTTCGGAAGCGACGCAGGCGCTGTCACGTGCGACGGGGTGTGCGCCTCGAGGCCGGGAAGGGCGATCGCTGCCGAGGGGAGTGCCAGCGCGGCAGCAAGTACAAGGAGCGGGGCCGCAGCGCGGCGAGTGAAGGAACGCATCCATCCAGCATGCCGCTCGCACGACGGTCCGAAACCCGCAGCCCGACGCGGTGGCGGAGCGCTTACTGCAGCGCGGCCGCGCCGGCGGCGGCGCCCTCGACGCGTCCGGCTTCGGCGCCGGCCGCAAATGCTTCGGCGTACGCCGCGTCATAGGCGGGCCCGGCCGTCGTGGCGCTCGCCTCGGCATACGCCGTCGATGCTGCCGAGGTCGCGCCCTCGGATGTCGTGCTGGGCGCGGTTGCCTCGCCGAGCTTCCATGCGCCGATCGTGCAGGCCGCAAGCATCGCGAGCAGGAGTGCGCCGCGCAGGAGCCAGCCGCGAAGCGGGGCCGTGCGACTGACATGTGCGGTGGCAGCGGTCATGAGCAGATCCAATAGCCGCGGCTGTCGCGATAGCCCGAGCAGGTCGTGTTGTTGGTGTTGCGCGGTGCGGCCTGCGCCGCCTGCGCGGCGGCGGCTGCCGCCTTGGCTGCCGCAGCTTCACGCGCCTGCTGCGCCTTGGCCCGTGCCGCAGCGCGCACCTTGGCCAGTGCCGCAGCCTGCGTCGCGTCGAAGGAAGCCTGGTAGGTCGAGGCGCGTCCGGCGAGCTCGCCCTCGGTGAAGCCGCGCAGGCTGCCGAGTGCTGCGCCGTCGGCGGCACCAGCCGTGCGCGCTTCCTGCACGGCCGCGGTGCTGCTGGTGGTGGCTTCGGTGCCGCCTCGAGCTCGGCCGAGGGCGAACGCCGTCGCGAGGATCGTCACCAGCAGCAGCGCTGCGATGACCGTCGCGACCGACCGGATCAGCGAACGCCCGCGTGGCCCAGGTGCCGGTGCGACGGTCGGTGCGACGGAGGTGGCGGGTGCTGTCGCCGCCAACGGCGCGGGCACCGGAGCGGGCCGTGGTGCGGCCGCCAGCGGCACGACGACCCAGTCGGGGTTGGGCAGCATCATCGCGGCACGCGCGGTGGTCGAGGCGTAGTTGAGCGCGCGCAGCTGGCCGTCGTCGACCCAGATGTCGACCTTGCCGATGACGCGCCCCTCGGGGTGCCAGACCGGCGTGCTCACGGGAATCTTGGTCCGGCCCCCGCGCGAGAAGCTCGAGCGCGGCGCGTCGGGGTGCTGCACGTAGATGCGGAAGGTCGCGTCGCTCGCCGGCAGCAGCTGCAGCATGCGCACCTGGTCAAGCAGCTCCGCGGCGCCGTCGAAGGTCGCCGCTCCCAGGATCCGGCGCAGGATCGCAGCCTCCTGGGCCGTGATCGGCAACGGGATCGGCGCGTGCGACATCGTCGCCGCGGTCTCGGTCGCAGATGTTGGGAGATTTGACGCCATCCCGAAGCTAATTCCCCGGTTGGCGTGAATTTACGCCTCAGCCATCCCAGTTCAGGTCGAAGCCGCGATGGAGGAAGTCCGCGAACGGATTGCTGTTCGAGTTCTTCGGGTTGTCCGGGATGATCTCGTGCGACAGCTGCTTCGCGCCCACGACTGCGCCGTGGTCGATGACGGTCTTGTGGGAGCGCACCAGGCCCTCGACGCTCTGCACCTCGACGCCGGCCTTCCACGTGTTGGTGAAGGCGGTCTCGAGCCCGACGCCGATCGGTGACTCGCCGGTGAAGTCTGCGGCAACCTGGGCGCGGAGCTGCGCCACCACGGCACGCTGCGATTCGGTCATGTCGGCGTGCTTGAGCAGCGCCGTCGCCTGGTACTCGGCGGAGCCGTTCTTGTACGACTGCGCCGCGACGCCGACGTTGTTGGATGCGTCGACGACGACCGTGCGCACCGCTTCCGGACCACCGAACAGGCGCTTCGGCTCGCGGAACACGATCTTGAATGCGTCGACCCCGGTCGGAACGATGCCCGCCATGCCGTACCCCCACGTCAGCCCCTGCCGCACTGCGGCCTGCAGCTGTATATCGAAGTACCGTTGACGTTCGTTTCGCGATACGAAGTTGCGCGTGCCGCGGCCGCGCGGCATCATGGTCCACATCATGGATCGCTGACCTGCACGACACGCCCGACCCACCGCCGCGACGTACCGCTCGTCGCCGCACGTCCGCAGGACTCCCATGACTGCTCGTATCTCGAGTGGCGACGCGCTCGTCGCCACTGACATCACCCACGCCTACGCTGACCGCGTCGTGCTCGACGACGTCTCGCTGACCGCCGCGCCGGGGCGACGGATCGGCCTCGTCGGTGACAACGGCTCCGGCAAGTCGACGCTGCTGCGCCTGCTCGCCGGCATCGAGGTGCCCGACGCAGGCTCCGTGCGCCGGCCCGAACATACGGCGCTGCTTGAGCAGGACCTCGCCCATCCGGCTGCCACGACGATACATGCGGTGATCGAGGCGACGCTCGCCGAGCTGCGCCTGCTCGCGCAGACGGTGCAGGAGCTCTCCGGGCTCGTGCAGCGCATGCCCGATGACGTCCAGCTGGCGCGCGAGTACGGCGACGCGCTCGAGCTCGCCCAGCTGCGCGAGGTCTGGGACGCCGACCATCGCGTCGCCCGCGTGATGCGTGGCCTCGGGCTCGAGGCGTTCGAACGGACGCGCACGATCGGCACGCTCTCCGGCGGCGAGCGTGCCCGCGTCGCGATGGCGGCGCTGCTCGTGCGCCAGCCCGAGGCGCTGCTGCTCGATGAGCCGACCAATCACCTCGACGATGCGGGACTTGCCTTCGTGGAGCGGCACCTGCGCGGCCTGCCCGGCGTGGTCGTCGTCTCCAGCCACGACCGCGCATTCCTCGACGCCGTCTGCACCGACATCGTCGACATCGATCCCGCGCGCGATGGCGTGACCCGCTTCGGCGGCAGCTTCAGCGACTACCTCGAAGCGAAGCGCCGGGCGCGCCAGGCGTGGGAGCGGGCCTTCGCCGACCAGCAGCGCGAGCTTCGCACGCTCGGTGACTCGGTCGACGACCAGGGCGCCGCGCGCCAGGTCGCGGTGGGTCGCGGGCCACGCGACAACGACAAGTTCATCCACGCCTTCAAGGGCGCCCGGGTGCAGAAGACGGTGGCTCGCCGGGTCAAGGATGCGCGCGGGCGGATCGAGCAGCTCGAACGCGATGCGATCGCCGAGCCGCCACTGCAGCTGCGCTTCGGCGCGGTGATCGGTGCCAGCGTCGACGCCGAGGAGGCGCTGCTGCGCGCGTACGAGGTGACGCATGACGCGCGCGTCGCGCCGACCACGCTCGAGCTGCGGCCGGGCGCGCGCCTGCTCATCACCGGACCCAACGGCGCCGGCAAGTCGACGCTGCTGCAGCTGCTCGCCGCGGAGCTGTCGCCGACCTCCGGCATCATCGAGCGGCTCGACGGCATCCGCGTCGGCGTGCTGCACCAGGACACCACGTTCCCGTCGGCGGCCACGCCCCGTCGGCTGTATGCCGCTGCTGCGCGCGACTACGGCACAGCCGCCGGCGACCTCCTCGACCTCGGCCTGCTGCGGGAGGACGACCTCGATCGACCGATGGGTGAGCTGAGCGAAGGGCAGCGTCGACGCGTCGCGCTCGCCCTGCTCATTGCGCGTTCGCCCCACGTGCTGCTGCTCGATGAGCCGACCAACCACCTGTCGCCCGCGCTGGTCAGCGAGCTGGAGGAGGCGGTGGCGACAGCGCCGGCTGCGGTCGTCATCGTCAGCCACGACCGCTGGCTTCGCCGGCGCTGGACAGGTGCGGTGCTCGACCTGTCGGTCGGGGATACCGCCTGACGGTCAGGCCGCGTAGCCAGCCGCAGTGAAGAGCGGCAGCGCGGCATCCCAACGCTCGACCTCGCAGGAGGTCTTCCGTGAGAACGCAGCATTCACGGCTGCGCCGTTGAGCGTGCCGGTGACGGTGGCCGTCTGGGGCTGGCCGGTAACCGCGGTGCAGCCGCTGGTCGCGGCGGGCGTGGTGACGAGCGCAGGCGTGGTGCCGAGCAGCGTGCACGCTGCGCGCACGTCGTTGTTGGCGAAGTGGTCGACCGGGCATGCCAGCGCCAGTGATGCCGACGGTGCGCCCGTACCGGTGGCGCGTACGTCGACCTGCAGGGCAGCTTCCGCCGTCGTGCTGGATGCAGGCGCATCTTCCGCAGCGTCCTTGTCGGTGGAATGGGTCTCGGTCTCGGTCTCGGTCTCGGTCGTCTCGGTCTCGGTGGTCGTCGTCTCCGACGCATCCGGCGTGTTCGGCGTGGCATCACGCGGATCGTCGGACTGCTCGCCGCCGCAGCCGCTCGCCACGAGGGCCGCAAGGAGGAGCAGGCAACAGGCGAGGAGGGCGCGACGAAGGTCCATGCCCCGTGGTTACCCGCTGGAGCAGCCATGGTTCGTGGAACCGGTTGCTCCGAACGCCCGATATCCAGGGTAGGGACGAAGGACGGGCTGGGGCAATGCGAATCGTGGATGTCGACGTGGTGGTCGCTGGGCTGGGGTCCAGTGGTGCCGCAGCGCTCGCACGACTCGGCCATGCCGGTGCCAACGTCGTCGGCTTCGAGGCCCGTGGCCAGGTCGCCGAGCGCGCCAACCTCGTGCTGGTCAAGCCGGGCGCGCATCGCCTCCTGCTCGAGCTGGAGCGCGGCCGGTCGTTGATCGACGACATGTTCGCGCTGCCGACGGTCCGCTCGATCCAGTCGATCGAGAATCCGCTTCGCAGGAGCGCGGCCGCGACGGGCGTCCAGGCGCACTATGACGCCGCCGTGACGAGCATCCGCAAGCTCGAAGACGGGCGCATGCTCGTTCGCGCCGAGGGTTCCAACGACGCCTACCGCGCCCGCTACCTGATCGACGGCAGCGGCGGCCGTGCGCCTGACCTTGCCGATCTCGCGCCGCAGCTCAAGCGCGGCCACGGACGCGACAGCTACGTCCTGTCGCGCTCGGCGTACTCCTTCGGCATGCCCTTCCGCACCAGCGACCACATCGATCCCGAGGGCATCTCGCGCACCGTCACCGTCGCGCGCTACCGACCCGGCGGCGAGATCGGCACGCAGGTCCTGACACGCATGGGTGGTCGCCCACCGAGCGACGCGGTCGCCCTCGATGACTTCATCCGCAAGGCGGTCGGCATTCGGCAGCCGCGCGTCGGCGCCCCCCAGGTGATCGACATCGTGCCGCAGTTCGCCGACGACGCGCGGCGCGGCAACCTGCTGCTGACGGGCGATGGGATCAGCCGCGTGCACCCGGCCACGGCGCGTGGTGTCAACCTCGCCGTGCGCGACGGGGTCGAGGCAGCCGACAGCGTCCTGAAGGCGCTGCGCGCCCCCAACGGCACGGCGGCCGAACGTGCGCTCGACGCGTACGCGAACCGCGCCATGGAGCGGCATCGGGCCGCGGTTGCCGAAAGCGACCTGTACCTGTACTGACCGCTTGCGGATTCGTCAGGATTGCACGGAATAGCGCTGCGCTCAGGTGTATGCGCGCCGGTCGCGGCAATACCTTGGATGTCATCCACCAAGGAGTCATCACATGAGTCTGCTCATGACATTGCTCATCGTCGTCCTCGTCCTCGCAGTGATCGGCGGCATCGGTCGCGGCGCCGGCTGGTACGGCGGCAATCGAGGCGGCGTCGACGGCGCTCCTGCTGGTCGCGGCGGCTTCGGCGGCTCCAGCATGATCGGCGTGCTCGGCGTGGTCATCATCGCGATCGTCCTGATCGCACTCCTGACCTGACCACCGGGGTGCGGCGCTCACGGCGCTGACGCGATTGCATACGGACCGTATCTGGCCCGCAGGAAGCGTCTTCCGGCGCATCCTGCGGGCCGTGTTCGTTCAGCGCTCGTTGGATCGCTCACGTATGCAGGGAAAATGGCCGATGGCAGCCGTGCATGCCTCGCGCCGTATCCCAGCCCCTGCGCCATTCGCCTGTCCGGCGACTGCTCTGCGTGCTCGTGCTGGCCTGCCTCGGCGTCATGGCGTCGGTCCCCAGTGCCAGCGCTGCGACGCAGTGGGAGCTCGATCCGACCTTTGGAGCCGCGGGTTCGCTGGTGCTTCCCGCGGACCACGCGGTGTACGAGGTGCGATCCGCCGCCGATGGAGGATTCTGGGTGCTCGGAGTTCGCGAGGACGTCGTGACCTCGCGTCCGATGGTCGGCAAGGTCAGCGCAGACGGCGTCCCCGACCCAGGCTTCGGGAGCGGTGGCTTCTCGCTCGACCTGACGAACGTGGGGCGGGCGACGGACATCGTCGAGCTCAGTGACGGTGACCTGCTCGTTTCCATCGATGTCTCCGCCGGTGGAATGAGGACCTGGCGCCTCGCGCCGGATGGATCGGCACGCGTATCCTGGGGCACGGCCGGCGTGCTGACGGTAGGCGATCCGTCCTATCGCGCCGAGCTCCTCGCGCTGACACCCGATGGCAACGTGATCATCGCTGGTGAGCGCCATACCGGCGGCCCGGTGAGCTACATCTCCACGGCCCGGCTCGATGTCGCGGCGGAAGCGCTCGACCCGGCGTTCGGCATCGGCGGCGTTCGTGACAGTGACTCCTCCGTCTCCAACACCTTCGGCACGGCCGGTCCCGCAGCGCTCCTCGTCGCCCCCGACGGATCGATCACCATCGCCTATCAGTACTTCTCGCTCTACGTCGAGCGCTACCTGCCTGACGGCACCTTCAACACGAGCTTCGCGGGCGACGGCACCGTCGTCGATCCGACCGGCCTGGATCCGGTCGCCCAGGGCTTCTCGCTCGACGCGGGCGGCACGCTGTCCTACGCCCACGAATTCGCGATCTCCGACCCCGAGGATCCGCAGGGTGTCATCGTCAAGGGGATCGGTGGCGACGGCACCGCGCAGCCCGGGTACGGCGTGGCTGGCGCCGCCGCACGTGAGATCGAGACGATCGAGAACGACTCCCTGTCAGTCACGGGACATGCGCGCCTGCCCGACGGCAGCAGCCTCGTCACCGGCGGCATCTGGGGCAGCGTCGACAACAGCGCCTTCAGCGTGCGAATGACACCGGAAGGGACCGTCGACACGACGCACGGCTTCGACGGCGTCGCCGCGATGCCGACCGCACCGCTCGTCACTGACGGCATC
>JAOPYV010000093.1 GCA_025964435.1 Thermoleophilia bacterium
CGAGCACGCGGGCGACCTCGGCGAGGAAGCGCCCATAGTTGTCGGGGCTGTCGTCGAACTCGTCGAACCAGCGCTCGCCGTCGCCGCGCTCGCCATAGGTGCCGACGATGCGGCCGTGGCCGAACGACAGGTGCTGGTTCATCCCGTTGTACGCGGGGTCGGTGACGACCAGGTCGATCGAGGCGTCGGGCAGCGATTCGAGCAGCCCGATCGCGTCGCTGCGCACGAGCCGCGCGACGCGCCCGTCGTCGAAGGCGTGCTGCTGCAGGTCTGGACTGGTCGTGACGGCGAGGGGCATCCCGTCCTATTCGCCCGCGCCGACTCGACCCCTGCCTTCCTGCGACCCCGACTAGGACTTGCTGCGGCGCGCCGGGAAGAGGATCACGTCGCGGATCGACGCACGCCCGGTCAGCAGCATCACGAAGCGGTCGATGCCAAGGCCGAGGCCGCCGGTCGGCGGCATGCCGTACTCGAGCGCCTGGATGTAGTCGGCGTCGAGCTGCTCGGCCTCGTCGTCGCCGGCGGCGCGCGCGTCGCCCTGCGCCATGAAGCGGTCGTACTGCATCGCGGGATCGTTGATCTCGGAGAAGGCGTTGGCGATCTCCATGCCGGCGACGAAGGCCTCGAAGCGCTGCACGACCTTCGGGTTGTCCGGGTGCGGGCGCGCGAACGGTGACAGCTCGACCGGGTAGTCGGTCAGGAAGGTCGGCTGCACGATGAAGGGCTCGACGAACTTCGTCAGCAGCGCATCGATCAGCTTGCCGCGGGTCGTGTCACCCTTCGGGTCGTAGCCGGCGGTGTGCAGCGCCGCGCGCATCTCGTCCTCGGTCGCCGTGTCGATGTCGACGGCGACGCCACCTTCCCGGGTGCTGTCGGCGAGGATCGCATCGCGCAGGGTGATGCGCTTCCACGGCGCGGCGAGGTGGATCTCGCCGAGCTCGGCATGCTCGATCGTCGTGCCGCCGGTCACCGTCTGGGCAACGTGCGGGATGAGCTCCTCGAACAGGTCCATCGTGTCGCCGTAGTCGGCGTAGGCCTGGTACCACTCGAGCATCGTGAACTCGGGGTTGTGCTTGAAGCTGACACCCTCGTTGCGGAAGTTGGGGCCGATCTCGAAGACGCGCTCGAGCCCGCCGACGATGAGCCGCTTCAGGTAGAGCTCGGTCGCGATGCGCAGGTACAGGTCCTGGTCGAGCTCGTTGTGGTGCGTCACGAACGGGCGCGCGGCGGCGCCACCGTAGAGCGGCTGCAGCACGGGTGTCTCGACCTCGAGGAAGCCCTTGTCCTCAAGGAAGCGGCGCACGGCGCTGACGGCCTTCGAGCGCGTGACGAAGACGTCGAGCGAATCGCGGTTGGCGACGAGGTCGAGGTAGCGGCGCCCACGGCGCTGCTCCTCGTCGACGAGCCCGTGGAACTTCTCCGGCAGCGGGCGGATGCACTTGGCGAGCAGGCGCGCCTTCGACACCTTGAGCGAGAGCTCGCCCTTGCGGGTCTGCATCGCGGTGCCCGACACCTCGATCCAGTCGCCGAGGTCGAGCGAGTCGAAGACGGCGAATCCATCGTCGCCGATCTCGGCCTTGGAGACGAACAGCTGGAGCGCGCCGGAGCGGTCGGTGAGCTCGCCGAACATCAGCTTGCCCTGGCCGCGCTTGAGCATGAGGCGGCCGGCGAGCACGTAGTGGGAGTCGGTCTCGGCACCGGCCTCGAGGTCGCCGTGCGCGGCGCGCACGTCAGCGACGTGGGCGGTCGGCTCGGCGCGGTAGGGCCACGGCTCGCCGCCGGCGGCTTCGAGCGACGCGAGCTTGGCGCGGCGGTCGTCCATGATCCGCGACTCCGCGGTGGCACGCTCCTCCGCGGTCGGCTCGGGTGCGTCGATGGTCGGGTCGGAAGTCTCGTTCGCTGACATGCGGCGAGTCTACGGAGCCGCGTCCGCGCATGCGCGAATCAGGCGTCGCGCACGGCCTGCCAGGCGGCGGAGGCGCCGTCGTAGTACTCGGCGAAGCCGTTGCCGAAGACGTGCAGCGGCGAGGCGGTCTCGAGTTCCTCGGTCTTCGCGCTGACGACCGAGCCCTGGAAGGCGTAGTAGCGACCATCGCCGCCCTGCGTCGTGATCCAGCGCGACCACTCGGTGCCGCCGCCGGAGGTCGCACGTGCCTGGCGCGCCGCAGCCGCGGCTTCCTCGCCCGATGCGTAGCCGGTCGCGGAACCCACGACCTGCTGCAGCTGGAGCGTGCCGCCGCGGACGGTGGCGCCCTCGGCGGTCGCGGAATCGTTGATCGCGAAGGTACGGCCGACGGCCGACGCGACGTTGAAGGTCGAGCCAGTCGTGGTGGGCGTGGTCGTGGTCGGCGCCGTCGTGGTCGGCGTGGTCGTGCCGGGAGTGGTCGTGCCGGGAGCGGACTGGCCATTCGCGAAGGGCTTGGCGACGCCGTACGGGATCGAGACGGACTGCGCGCCGCCGTCCTTCGTCCAGCCGTAGGACTGCCAGCCCGAATCGAGGTGGCTCAGGGCATTCCACGCGGCGAGCGTTCCCTGCTGCGCCGTCAGGTTGCCGCCGGTGGTGCCGGCGGGTGCAGCCTGTGCGACGGCGCCGTAGAAGCGTCCACCGTTCTCGACGACCACCCAGCGCAGGAACTTGGAGCCCATGGCCTCGGTGTCGATCGTGGCGCGCGCCGCAGCGTTCGCCTCGGCAAGCGATCCGTAGCCGTTGGCGTCGCCGACGAGGCCGGCGATCGTGAAGGCGCCGGCCGATGCGATCTCGCCAGCGGCGCCGCCGCCTGCGGGCAGGCTGATCGTCGTGCCGACGAGCGCGCCGGCGGGGCCCGTGCCCGTGGTGCCGGGCGTGGTCGGAAGGTCGATGATCGGCGCGGTGCCGTCCGGCAGCGTCGTGCCGGGCGTCGTGGTGCCGGGCGTGGTCGTTCCAGGCGTGGTCGTTCCCGGTGTGGTCGTGCCGGGCGTGGTCCCGGTGCCGCCGGCGTCGAGCTTGGCCTTGAGCGCGTCGATCGTCGCCTGGTACTGCGACTGCTGCTCGATGATCGTGTTCTCGGCCTCGGCCTGGTACTGCTGGAATGCCGGGAGGATCTCGGCCTCGGCCGTGGCCTTGCCCTGGATGGCGCCCTTGGCACCGGCGACGGCGTGGGTCGCCGCGAGGCCACCGAGTCCGAGCCCGACGCCGCTTGCGACGCCCGCCATCTTGATGAAGCTGCCCGGCTTGCCCTTGATCAGCGCGAAGGTGGCGAGTGCGGCGCCGCCGATCGCCATGACCGGTCCGGCCCAGCCGGGAACCTTGCCGAGCATGTCGTTGAAGCCGGCCATGGGGTCAGCTGCTGCTGCGGCGGCTGCGGGTGCGGCTGCACCTGGAGCTGCGGCGCCGGGGGCGGCGGCCGTCGTGGCTGCTCCGCCGGTCGTGGCGGCAGGCTGCTGCTGCGACAGGTTGGGCAGCATCGGCCCTGTTGTCTGTGGCGCGCTGCCGACTGGCGTTGTTGGAATGGTGCTGCTCACGGACTTCCCCCCGAAGTCGTGTTTCCCCTACCGATCTATCGCCACGGTGGTTGCGGTTGTTTCATCCACGTGCCGATCCGCTGCAACGACCTGGCCTCGTGGGGCGATAGCGCGGTAGGGACGACTCCCTGTGCCGGGACGCACAGGGCAACACACGGGACGACGACACACGATGGTTGCACCAATCACAGGAAACGTCAGGGTAGTCGCGGCTGCAGTGGCGGACGCGGCGGCGCCGAAGGTCGTCGGCGCAGTCGCCGACATCGCGGCGCCGAAGCTGGCCGCCGAGGCCGCCGGCGACGTCGCGGCCGCTGCTCCGGGCTTGACCGCGACCCCCACGCCCCCGAAGCAGGGCATCGGCACGGGCGGCTGGCTCGGGCTCGGTGCGGGCGCGGTCGGCACGGCACTCACCGCCTACAACGTCTGGCGCGACAGCGTGGGCTCCCAGCTCACGAAGGGCAAGGTGGAGGGCATCGGCCCGGTCGCCGTCGCGCTCCTGGGCGGCGCCACGCTGGTCGGCATCTCGCAGAAGGCCTTCCCCGAGAATGCCTTCCTGCGCAATACGGCACGCGGCAGCGGCATCGCGCTGCTGGTGGGCGGACTGGCGGGTTCGGTGCTCGGCACGTTCGGCACCAGCGCCACCGTGGACCTTCCGTCGACGACCCAGCTGCAGGCTCCGAAGCGATTCGACGAGGCACTCCCGGCAGCGCCAGCGGCGCTCGAGGGCATCGAGGTCGCGGCAGCTGAGGTGATCGGTCCCGACAAGTCACTCAAGCGCGTGTCGGTGTACGTCGACCCGGTGACCGCATCACGCGTCGCCGATGGCGCGTCGCTCGCCGACGCAATCGCCTTGGCGCGAGCCGCGTCACAGGGCGATGAGCAGGACCGCTCGCATGCGGTGGTCCAGACCGCCGACGGCGCGAAGTGGATCGTGCGCCTGTCCGGCGACCTCGACCAGGTCGATGGACGCAACTACACGACGGGCACCGGCAACGATCCGCTGTATGACCCGAAGATCAATCGCAAGCAGGCTGCCCTGCAGGCGATCGTCGGCGTCGAGACGCGCTACGTCTTCCCGACCGGTCGCGACTCGGATGCACCACTGCCCGAAGTCGGGCCCATCACCCCCGTGACGCCGCAGCTTCCCGGCGCACCGACCCCGACCACTGCGGCAGGTACCAACTCATGAACATCACGCCACTCCACATCGGCCAGGCCGCGCTCGTGATCGGTACCGGCGTTGCCGGCTTCAACGTCGTGTCCGGCGTGCTCGAGAACTCGTATCGCGACGACCTGATCGGGGACCCCAACGAGGTCGTCGACAGGGGCAACGGCTACGTGATCGACAAGCCACGAAAGCCGCAGGCGAACGGGCACATGCAGCAGGCGATGTTCTTCGGTGCGCTCGGTGCCGGGCTCGGCGCCGCACTGTCGCCCAGCTCCGCCCTGCTGGATGACGCCGTCAAGGATGCCGCACAGGGCGCCGCTCAGGTCGCGAAGCCGGCCTCGAAGCTGGCGCTGCTGCGACCGCTCGGCGGTGCAGCGCTGTTCGGAGCTGGTGTCGGCGTCCTCGCCGGTGCGATCGACACCGCACGGCGATTCCAGGATTCGGTCGCGCGCCGCGAGGACTGAGCCCCCGGGTCGCTACTTGGAGATCTTCTGGATCTCGTAGGTGATCGAGCCCTTCGGGGCCGGCACGACGACGACGGCGCCCTTCTTCTCGCCCATCAGCGCGGCGCCGAAGGGAGATTCGTTGGAGACCATGTTCTCGAGCGGATCCGCCTCGGTGGAGCCGACGATCGTGAAGACCTCGGGGGTCTTGGAGCCTTCCTCGAGCACCGTGACCTTGTTGCCGATGCCGACCGTCTTGGTGTCGACGTCGTCGATGATCTTCACGGTGCGCAGGGCATCCTCGAGCTGGATGATGCGCGATTCGACGCGTGCCTGCTCGTTCTTGGCATCGTCGTACTCGGCGTTCTCGGAGATGTCGCCGTACTCACGAGCGATCTTGATGCGCTCGGCGATCTCGGCGCGCCGCACGGTGATCAGGTGCTCATGTTCGTCGCGGAGCTTCTCGAAGCCGGCCTGCGTTACGAGTGTCTCGCGTCCAGTCATGTCCTACCTGCAATCTCTCGTGATTTCCGGGGGCGCGGCGTGGCCGCGCGGGGCGCGATACGATATCCGGCAGGGAATCCTAGGCGAGACGCCGGACCCTCGCACTGCCTACCCGCGCGAACCTGCCCGATCGTTGCCCTCTCGAACCTCGGATATTGATGCCCACCACCGCCCCACCGATCGACCTCACCGGCTCGACATTCCTCGAGCAGCTGCACGACGGGCTGCCTGCAGTCGACCTGACGTCGCCGTTCCAGATCGGTCGCGAGGGCAAGCAGCCCGTGACGATCGAGGGCCGGATCGCCCTCGCGCCGATGGCCGGCGTGAGCGTCCAGGCCTTCCGACGCCAGGGTCGGCGCTTCGGCGCCAGCGTCGTGTTCACCGAGATGGTGTCGATCTCGGGCCTGCACTACGCGAATGAGCGCACGCGCGACGTCCTGCGCATCGCCACCGATGAGCACCCGATCGCGGTGCAGCTGTTCGGCACGGATCCCGTGCTCATGCACGATGCGGCGCAGCAGGTGGCCGAGGCCGGCGCGGACATGATCGACATCAACATGGGCTGCCCGGTCAAGAAGGTCTCCAAGACCGGGGCCGGCTGCGCGCTGCTCGACGACCAGGACACGGCCGTCGCCGTCGCCAAGGCCTGCGCGGACGCGACCAACCTGCCGGTGACGGTCAAGATTCGCCGCGGCATGGCGAACGGCTCGATGGACTTCCTCGAGCTGGGCCCGCGGCTCGTCGAGGAGGCCGGCGTCTCGGCGCTGACGCTCCACCCGCGCAGCGCGAAGCAGATGTACACCGGATTCGCCGACCACGCGCTCACGGCGATGCTGGTCGAGCGCGTCGACGTGCCGGTCTTCGCGTCGGGTGACATCACCGATCGCGTGCGAGCCGAGGCCGTGATGGCCCTGACCGGCGCGGCCGGCGTGATGATCGGCCGCGCAGCCCAGGGGAATCCGTGGGTCGTGCGCGACCTGTCGACCGGCACCGCCGTCGAGCCCGAGCCGGAAGAGCGCGTCGCCGAGCTGGTGCGCTTCGTGCGCGAGGTCGTGCGCGAGCTGGGCGAGCACCGCGCCACCGGCTTCCTCCGCAAGTTCTACGGCTGGTACCTGCGCGGCGCCGCCTTCGGCAAGTCCACGCGCCGCGACCTCATGGAGTGCGAGACCCCTGGCGACGTCGAGGCCTACCTCCTCGAGCACTGGCCCGCCGCCCGCGAGCGCCTCGACCACCTCGAGGCCACCGTCCGCTACCCCGACGACACCGACCGCGTCATCGAGCTCCCCGTCTCCGCCTACGGCGGCGGCTGACCCGGGCACGCGCCACGCACCGCGTCGCGCCGCACCCGGATCTCCCCTTTCGTGCCAGCTCCTCCCCCTTTGACTGCGGTGTCGCACGTTTGTCACGACATGCGTGAGGAAATCGCAGAACCCCCTTCTTCAGGTACAGAAAATGGTGCGAAGCTCCGGGGGAAGTCGTCGGCTGTGTTCCGCCATGCGAACCTGACGCTCTGTGACACGCACGAGTTGCACCCCTGCGCCATCGAGGGCCTCATTGCGCTCCCGATCCTTGCGTCGAGCGATCGAACGACCATGGCCGTAACCATCCACCTCGACGCACAGGGCTCGCTTGGGCCAGTACTCGTCGAGCTCGAACTCACCATCGCCGAGGGTTCGCTTGCGCCGCTTGAGGACGGTGATCCCACGCCCCGCGATCCTGACCTGGACATTGACCAGTGGCATCTCCACGCCGTTGACCTGCAGCAGCCCGAGGAACCGGTCCTCGAGGAAGCTCCTCGTACCAGCACTCCCCGTCTCATGAAGATCGATCGCGGCACGAAGTGCGACCCCGGCGCGTCGCCCCACTCCTCGCTTCACAGTGGCGCTGATCTCGTCCAGGTCCAGGCGGCGCTGATATGCGAGCCGGTACATGACGAAAGCAAGCTGGTGCGGCGTGAGCTGGTCACCGAGGTCCAGGAGCAGCCGCGGCAGCGTCGTGCACGGCATTCCGTCCACGACGGCGATGTCGGCGGACGCGAGCGAGCGGGATTGGTGTACGAATATTCCCGGAGGCGACCGATGGCGACGCGGCGCGACGACGTGGATGACCTCCTCGATTGGATGCCGCCACACATCAAGGTATTCGGCCAGGGAGGCGTGTGACAGCGCCGACCCGTCTCCTGCGTACAGGACAGCAGCCATGAAGTCAGCGGCACGGGAGGGCGCGGCGTGACCGACCGCATAGACACCGCGATGGATGTGAACCAGTCGCCCGGCTGCAACACGATGCGAGATGCCGTTGCGGCCGAGTCCGCAGGCCATGAGTTGATCGACGCGGATGAGCCCGCGCTGTCGACCCGCGATGGCACCTATACGACGGTCTATCGCATGGGGTTCTGCGATTTTGTCACGCATGTCGTGAGTAACGTGCTTCACCGCATGACACTGACATCCGAATCGTGATGGATGTGTGACGACTGTGGCGAAAGGCGCGCGGATGCGTCATGAATAACGCAGGACGGCGCGGGACGGCGCGGGACAGCGGCGGCGGCGTTGGCCGCTGGCGGCTACGCCGCGAGGTCGAAGGGGTCGTACGGGGCGGCGGCGTTCTGGGCGTCGGCTGCGGCCTGCTCGGCGGCGAGGTCACCGGTCTCGCGCGCGGCGAGCTTGGCCTTCTCCGCGTCGCTCATCTCGAGCACCTCGGTGTCGGGGCCGGCGAGGAAGATGCGGTTCTTGCCCGTGCGCTTGGCGTTGTAGAGGCCGACGTCCGCCTGGTGCAGGAGGTCCGTGCCGATCACGCTCTCGCGCTGCTGGTCGACGTTCGCGACGCCGAAGGATGCCGTCATCTTGAGCACGCCGCCGTCCTCGAGCGGGACCTCGATGTACGTGATGTCCTCGCGCAGGCGGTCAGCGATACGGCATGCCGTCTCGGCGTCGCAGCCCGGCATGATCACGACGAACTCCTCGCCGCCGTAGCGACCGACCATGCCCATGCCACCGATGCCGTGCGCGAGCGTCCGGCCGAGCGCCTTGATCGCCTCGTCACCGATCTGGTGGCCATACGTGTCGTTGACGCGCTTGAAGTTGTCGATGTCGAGCAGCGCCACGCCGAGCGGCATGTTCGACTTCTCCGCCTCGACCAGTCGCTTCGAGAGCTCGTCCTGCAGCGAGCGATGGTTCGGCAGGCCGGTGAGTCCGTCGCGTGTCGCCTGCAGGCGCAGCTGCTCATGCATTCGTGCATTGTCGATGGCCACGGCTGCCTGGATCGCGATGCGCTCCGCGATCCGCACGTCATCGTCGGCGAAGTCGTCACCGGTGGAGA
>JAOPYV010000087.1 GCA_025964435.1 Thermoleophilia bacterium
CGATGCCGGTCCCCGGCACGCCGCGCGAGCGGCCGCGCTTGAAGGGCTCGAAGATCGTCTCGCGCAGGTCGCGTGCGATGCCTTCGCCCTCATCGTCGACCTGGATCGTCAGGCAGTCGGGGGTGGCCGTGACCAGGACCTCGATGGCGACGTCACGATCGGTGTACTTGACCGCGTTGCCGACGAGGTTCTCGACGATCCGCTCGACCTTGGCGGCATCGAGCAGCAGCTGCTCGTGGCCGACGATGCGCAGGTGGATCGCCCGGCCGGAGCGCTGGCGCACGACGTCCACGACGCGGGTGACGATGTCGTCGGGCCGCACCTCGCTCGGAACCAGCGTCGCCTTGCCACGGGTGAGGCGGTCGAGGTCGAGCAGGTTCTCGAGGATGTCGTCGAGGTGCTCGGCCTCCTGCACGAGCATGCGCAGCATCTCGTCGCGGCGCTCGGCCGGCAGGTCGGTGCGGTCCAGCAGCGTCACGGAGAAGCCGAGGATCGACGTGAGCGGGGTGCGGATCTCGTGGCTGACGGCGGCGAGGAAGGTGTTCTTGAGGTCGTCGGCCTCGCGCAGCCGGGCGCTCACGCCCTGCTCGCTGGCCAGGAGGCGACGCATCCCGCGCGTCTCGCGGCGCTGGGAGGTACGTGCGACGTTGGTGGCGATGCCGGCTCCGAGCAGGAGCAGCAGTGGTACGACGACACCCGAGGGCTCCGGCGCGGAGATCCGTTCGCTGGCACTGTCGAATCCACTGCATGCCACGACGAGCAGCATCGTCGCGCCCGTGGCAAGGCCCGCTCCGAGGGTACGGAGCCGCAGGCCGGCACTGAAGGGAACCCAGAGCAGGATGCCCCACGCGAGCATGCGTGCATCGGCTGGCGCATCGAGCGCGCTGGCGAACAGCGTGAGCGTCAGCGCGTCGAGCGCGGTGTGACCGATGGCGAGGCGCTCGAAGTGCTGCTCGGGGCGGATCACGCGCTCCAGGACCGGAGCTACCCACGAGGATACGGCGAACAGGGCAGCTGCCCAGATGCCCGCATCGGCAAGGTGGCCATGTCCACGTCCCGTCACCACGACGAAGGCGAACACCGCGACGACCACGCCCACGAGCCCACGGATCAACATGAGCGTTCGTTCGGTGCGGCGCGCGTCTGCTGGGTGGCTTCCCACTGTGCGATCGTATCGACCGTTTGCGGCAGCCCTCCAGAGGACTTCTCCCTCCACGAGCAGGCTTGTGGAGCATTCAGCAGCCTCGGGCGTCCCAAGCCTGCGGAATTGCACGACGCGATCAGGCGATCGGCTGGATCGCGCTCGCGCAGAATCGGCAGCGACGAGCCGCAGCAGGCACCTCGCCGAGGCACTCGGGGCACTCGCGATTGGTCGGCGCCTCGTCGGCAGCGGGCGGCAGCACGCGCTCGGTAACGGCATTGATCGGCTTGATGATGAAGAAGAACACCGCGCCCATCGTCAGCACGAAGTTGAGCAGCGCCGTCAGGAACGCGCCGTAGCGGATCGGCGTGTCGGACAGCTCGAAGGTCAGCCTGCTGAAGTCCGGCTTGCCGACGATCGCGGCGATGACCTGCATCAGCACGTCGTTGACGAGCGAGTTGACGACGGCCCCGAAGACGATGCCGGCGATGAGTCCGACGGCCAGGTCGATCACGTTGCCGCGGGCCAGGAACTCTCGGAACTCGCGAAGCATGTCAGTCTCCTTCGGTGGCGCGCTGCATCCAGCGGCGCGCCTTGTCAGTCGCATCGGTCGTGGCATCGAGCGGCAGCGCATGACGGACGGTGGCCTCGACGACCACGGCGTCCACCAGCTCTTCTGCCGGTAGGTGACCCGAGCGACGGAGCGCATGTTCGAGGTCATCGACCTTGCTGCCGAAGCCGGTCACCTTCACTACCCCGGCGCGGATACCAGTAACGAGACGCTCCGGATCCCGGTCGAGCTGCACCGCCGCATCCCACACCCGATCGAGCCACGTGTCAGGCTTGATGTCGGCCAGCACGAGCACCTCGCGCACGTCGTCGCGGTGCGCGAACGGGCGACTGCGCCCCTTGCGCCACTGCGGCACGAAGGTGTCCCAGGCGATGAGCGCGACGCGCACGGCAACCACGCCGTCGCTGCCGATGATCCGCTCGAGCAGGCCGCGCGATGCGAGGTTGCGCAGCTCGCCGATGCGGGTGACGCGGGCGGCGACGAGCTGGTGCACGAGCGCGGTGTCGGGCTCGAGCAGGTGCCAGACATGGATCGATTCGGGATCGGCGTGGAGGTCCAGCTGCTGGACGCCCAGGCGTGTGGCGTAGGCCTCGCTGGGCTCGCCGGCACCCGGCGCCGCAACGACGGATGCCGCCGGCAGCTCACGCACCGGCGTCTCCGTGTTCGGCACGCCGAGCTGCACGTGCTGGGCCGGCGCGCGGCCCGCCCGCGTGAGCACGGCATCGACGAGCGCGGCGTCGGCGGCGTTGGAGGTGAGGTACAGGAACTGGCGCCCGTCGACCTCGGCAATCGCTGCGAGCGCCTCGAAGACCGCCTCGAAGCGTTCCGGATCACTCGTGGTGAGGGCCTCGTCGATGAAGACCGGGAGCGGCTCGCCGAGCTCGGCGCTGCGCGCGAAGGCGAGGCGGGTGGCGATCAACAGCTGGGCGCGGGTGCCGCCGGAGAGGGCGGCGAGCGGGCGCGTCGGCGCGTGGAGCGCACGCAGGTCCTTGGCAGCGATCTGCTGGTCCTCGCCGATCGCCAGCGCGTAGCGACCCGCCGTCGCGCGCGCGAGGAAGTCGTTCGCGTCGTCGAGGATGCGGGGCGAAGCCGTACGCTCGTAGGAGGCTGCAGCATCGTCGAGCAGGAACTCGGCGGTGGCCAGGCGCAGCGCCTCGTCCCGCGTGGCGGCGAGCTCGTCGGCCGCGGCATCGAGTGCGAGCAGCGCATCGCCGACCGTGGTGGCGGCCGTGGCGGCGGCGACGGAACCGATCAGCGAGTTGAGCTCCTGCAGGACATCGTCGTGACGCGATGCGGCATCGCGGCAGTCGACGTGTTCGGCCTCGAGCTCCTCCGCCGCGCGTGCCAGCAGGTCCTCGTGGGCGCTCGGCGCGACGCGGGTCAGCGCGTTGCGCTCGACCGCGCGCTCCTCCGTGATCGACTGGACGAGTGCGAGCCACGATGCTCGGCGATTCCAGAGCGCGGTCAGCTGCTCGAGCGCAGCTGCTTCGGCGGTGCCGGCAGCGACGCCGCGGGCGGTTCGGAATGCTTCGAGCTCGGCCTGCAGCTCCGTGGCGATCGCCTGCTTGTCGGTGACGTCGGCGGCGGCGTTGCTCGCGCGCTCACGCGCGGCATCGTGCGCACGGCGGGCCGCGTCCAGCACGTCACAGCTGCTGCGGGCCGCGGCAGCATCGACGGGAGCAGGCTGGCCGAGCGGCACGGCTATGTCAGCGATGCGCGTGTGCAGCTGCGCGACCTGGTCCTCGACCGTCGTGATCGCGGCCATGGCTGCGACGGCGTCGACGGCCGTCTCGCGTGCCTGCGCCATCCGGCCGAGTACTTCGGCGATCGCCCCGACGCCGACACCGGCCTCGATGCCGTGAGTGGCGAGGAAGCTTGCGGTGACCTCGGCGAGCTTGCGGTGCTCCGCCGTGAGCGCTTCCAGCTGCGCGTCGAACTCGCGCCGCAGTACCTCGCGGGCATGGCGCGCGTCGTGGCGGGCGTCGTGGCGGGGACGAGCGGGGCGGGCTGCGCGGCGCTGCAGGGCGGCGACGAGCACGATGCCCGCGACGAGGAGCCAGACGATCGGCGCGACGAGGATGGCGATCGCGGCGGCGGCGAGCGCCACGACGAGTGACACCAGGAGCGGTACGCCGGACGCGCGGTCATCGCGCGCCGACGCTGCGGGATCCTCGACCGGCGCGGGCTCCGAAGCGACCGTGTCCCGGCGCCCCTCCAGCTCGCGGCGGCGGTGCTCGAGGTCGGAGCGACGCACGGCCAGCTGCCGCGCCTGCTCGAGCGCGGCGGCCGGGACATCGACCGGGCTCGGCGCGGCGCTGGTGCTCGTTGCCGTGCCGGCGAGGGCGCGGGCTGCGATGTCGCGGCGGGCATCGGCCGACGCAGCCGTGCTGCGTGCGTGTGCGAGCTGCACCTCGGCGGCGGCGAGCTGCGTCGCCAGGTCACGCAGCTCCTCGATCTGCCCCGGTTCGGCATGCGAAGCGCCGGTCGATGCGGCCGTCGCGGCCTGCGCCTCGGCGACGATCTGCTCGGCGGCGGCGAGCTGTGTACGCGCAGTGGCCAGTCGGGTGACGAGCTTGGCGTGCTGCTCGCGGTCGTCGCCCTGCGTGGCCGCGAGCGCGTCGACGGGATAGGTGGCGAGCTCCTGCTCGAGCGACGCCAGCCGCGTGCGTGCCCGCACGACGTCGATCGCACCAGCCAGGTCACGTTCGCGCGAGCGCATCGCATCGAGCCGCGCGAGCTCGGCGCGCAGCTCCTCGACCTGCTCGTGGCGCGCCGCCAGCGCACGTTGCGCGCCATGGGCGGTGTCGTAGTCGCGACGCCGCTCGCGCAGCTCCTTGATCTCGACGCGACCGGTCGGGGTCTGGGCGCGCAGCGCAGCGCGCGCGGCGACGACGTCGATGCCGCCGGTCAGCTCCGCGGCGAGCTCACGAGCGAGCCGATTGCTGGTCGCGTCATCCTTGAGGTTCGCGAGCTGGTCCAGCTCGATCGTGAAGCAGCCGGCGTAGGCGGCATCGGGCAGCAGCGGCTGCTCGGCGTCGCCGCCGCTCGCCTGCTCCCAGCGCGTGCGTGCACCTTCGCGCCAGACGCGTCGCGCCTCGCCGCTCGCCAGCTCGATGTCGGCCGCGACGTCGACCGGCTGGCCGGCGACCGGCTCGATCCCCCACAGCAGCGCGCGCACGGCGCGCACGAGGCTCGTCTTGCCGGATTCGTTGGGCCCGGTGACGACGGTGATGCCGGGACCGATCTGGTCGGCCTCCACCCGCGAGACGCCAGGCATGCGCTCGATGGCGATGCGACGCAGCTTCACGAGGTCACTCCATCGACGCGGCGCCGATGCGCCTCCACGACGTGCAGGGCGCGTGTGGCACCGTCACGCAGCAGCTGCTCCAGGGATGTGTCGTCGAGCGCAGACTCGTTGTCGTCGAGGTCGCGGAAGCTTGGGCGCGCGAGCACGGTCGCGCGCAGGTGTGCGCGCAACGCCTCGAGTCGCGCCGGGTCGATCAACGCCGAATCCGACAGCTGCTGCGCGATCGGCGACGCCAGGTCGCCGCGCGCCGCAAGTGCGGCAACGTCGAGCGCCGGGCGCGAGGCATCGTGCACACGCGGCTCGAACGCCCACATCACGCCATCGATCGGCAGCCGCGCATCACCGATGCCGCCGCCTTCGCTTAGCTCCGCCAACACGGCTGCGTGCTCGAGGTGCGCGCCGGTCAGTCGCAGGCGCGCGATGACGAGGTTCTCGTTCGTCAGCTCGCTGGCGATCGCGGCATGGCGTGCGCGCGTCGCGGCGAGCAGTCCCGCCGAGAGCTGCTCGGGTCCGGCCAGCGAGCCGATGTCGAGCTCGACCGTCTCGTAGCGGTGGCGGCTGACGGCGACGCGCTCGAGCCGCACCTGGCCGGGGAGGCAGTGCGCGATCCACGCGCCGCGCCAACCTGATTCCTTGGGATCGAGCGGCACCACGCTGCCGAGATAGCCGATCGGTCGCGTGCCACCCAGCTCGTCCATCGCGTGCGGAACATGGATATGGCCGAGCAGCCAGGCATCGACCGGAACCGCTTCGAGTTCCGCGCGGCGCACCGGTGCGTGGCGGCTCTCGAGCACGTCGAGGTCAGCGTGGAGCAGCCCGAGCGTCGCGACCGACGCGGGATTGCTCCATGCGCCCGCGCGCAGCTCCGGCGGCATCGACACCAGTGGCGAGCTGCGCACCTGCTCGTTTGGGAACGACCAGCCCAGCAGGCGCACCTGGGCGCGGCCGGGTCGACCGATCAGCCGGTCCTCCCACACGCCCTGACGGCCGATGAGCTCGAAGCCCTCGATCCCGTCGGCGATGCGTGGCAGCGTGCGAACGTCGTGGTTGCCGACGATCGCGTAGACGGGGATGCCCCGCGCGGCGAGCGCGCGCACGCCACGCTCGATCGGGCCGGCGGATTCGAAGAGGTCGTTGCGTGCGTCGACGACGTCGCCGAGCAGCACGACCGCGTCGACATCGCGCTCGATTGCGACGTCGACCAGCTGCAGCCAGGCGGCAGTCGGCGTCAGGTCGGCGGCCGTGAGCGCGGAGCCCGCCAGCATGTCGCCATCGATGCGCGTGGGGCGACGACCCGAGTGCAGGTCGCCGATGCACAGCACCTGCGCCCCACCGCTCATGTCGTGTCGCTGCGCCACCGTCATCGTGGACGCGATCCTACGTGAGCGTCAGCCCGCGAGCGTCGCGTCGAGCGATACCGGGACGTTGTTGGCGAACGCCTTGGAGACGGGACAGCCGACCTTCGCGCCCTCCGCAGCCTCACCGAAGGCGGTGGCGTCGATGCCCGGCACCGCAGCCGAGACACGGATCGTCGCGCTCGAGATGGCGAAGCCGCCACCCTCCTCGGGGCCGAACGAGACGTCGACCTCGACATCGAGCTGTGTCGGCTCGAAGCCGGCTCCGCTCAGCGCGCCCGACAATGCCATCGAGTAGCAACCGGCCCACGCAGCTGCGATCAGCTCCTCCGGCGTCGTGCCCGCCGCATCACCGATGCGTGCCTTCCACGTGATCGGCTGCTCGGCGAGCGCGGGGCTCGCCGTCGACGTGACGCCGGATCCCTCGGCGAGTGATCCATTCCAACGTGCGCGTCCGGTACTGGTCTGCGGCATGGTGAGTCTCCTTCGTGAACAGCTATGCCAGCAACCTACCCCGCTGCACGGGGAGCAGCGACGTACACTTCCCGCATGCCCGACCCTCGCTCCGAGATCGACTGGCCACGGACACGCGAGCGGTTGGCTGGCCTGGGACTTCCCGATGCGCGCATCGTGCACGAGCTCGAGGAAGGCGCCTACTCGCCGACGCACCGCTGGATCGTCGCGACCGGGACCGGCGCCACCTACTTCGTGAAGGCGACGCTCGGCCGGAAGCTGGGCGCCCACCTCGAACACCTCGTCTACGCATCCGGACTCGGGGACTTCCTGCCTCGACTCGTCGCCTGGTCCGAGGAGGCCGACGGCGAGCCCGCCCTGCTCGTGACGGAAGACCTCTCGCGCGCGTGGTGGGGCGGCGCACAGGCAGCGGATGCCACCGCACTGCGCACCGCGCTCGACCATGTGGCGATCGCAGCTCCGCCGGAGGGCGTCGAGGTGCTCGACGGCTCCCACCAGCTCGCATCGACGACATGGACCCGGCTCGCGGATGACCCGACACCGCTGCTCGCGACGGGCATCGCCGACGAGGCATGGTGCGATCGTGCGGTCGCACGGCTCGCGGCTGCGGCGCAGCGCGTCGATATCGCCGGCGACCACCTCGTGCATGGCGACCTGTGGCGCCAGAACTGGTGCACCGCCACCGACCGCGGCGCCGTGCTCGTCGACTGGACCGGCGCTGCGCGCGGCAACCCACTGGTCAATGCTGCGTGGGGCGAATGCGGCGTGCGTGCCTGCGGCGGTCCCGGCGGCATCGTCTTTCCTGCCGGCCACCGTGAGCATGGGCCGTGGTCGGCATGGATGTCCGGGCTGGCCGTCGGCTTCCTGCTGCATCGCTACGCCGAACGCGCACGGACCCCGCGCCTGCACGAGACACAGCTCCGCGAGGCGATCGCCGGCCTCGCGTGGGCCTCCGAGACGCTCGGGATCGACGCCCCGACGCCAGCCGCGGACGTGCTGCCCGCCGGACCGTGGCGCCCCTAGGTCACAACCTAGGTAGTTCCTCCTACTCGGCACTTGCCGGTCCCGGGTGATGGTTGTGTCGTGGCCGGGTGCGCCGAACTCATCCGTCACTTTTTGGGGGGAACTACAGATGTCACTGAACAGCGTCATTCCAGCCGGACAGCCCAGCGCAGCCACTGCTGCCTACGCGCCGAGCCCGGCAACTGCCGGCTCGCCTGCCGCCGGGTCGAATCCGGACCTCATCACCTTCAGCAACGGGGCGACCTTCGACCCCACGCCCGTCGACGAGTACGGCGGCGGTGGCGAGACCTACCAGCCTGTGCCTGACACCTCGCGCGGCGGGACGACCGGCGCGACGACCGCTGGCGGCGACCTGCCGATCGGCGACAAGTACCTCGCGCTGTTCAGCGAGTACACCAGCGATCCGCAGCTCCAGGAAGCCGCGATGCAGACGATCGCCAACCTGAACATGAACGCCGCGCAGCTCGAGCAGACCTACGTGGCGCTGGCGACCACGACGGAGGGACGCGCGGAGCTTGCGTCACTGTTCGGCGTGTCGCCGACGCCCACCGCCCCCGTCACGTCGGGAGCGCCCGGCTGGAACGAAGGGTACGCGCAGCAGTATGGCGCGCTGTTCTATGGCGTCAGCGGCGACGCGGCGGCGACGCAGTCGATCCTCGACGAGCTCGCGGTCAGCGAGATGCCCGCGGCCGAGCTCGATGCGCTGCTGAAGATCCTCCAGGACCCGAAGTCGGCGGAGGGCCAGGAGCTCCTGATCTCCGCGATCTCGGACGCGAAGGCGCGTGTCGCAGCGAGCGGCACTGCCGTCGACCCCGCAACGGGGCAGCCCGTGACTGCACAGCCGGCACCTGGAACAGCTGCACCCGGTACGGCCGCGCCAGCACCCGGCGCACCAGCCGCAGAAGGCGCCGCCGTGGCACCCGAGGCTGCGGCGCCCAACGGCTCCGGTTTCGCCACGGCGCTCGGCATCGGCATGGCTGGCGTGGGCGCCACCGCCTACGGCATCTCGAGCGTGAAGGGCGCCGCAGGCGGCAACCGCATGGTCGACGACCTCGGCCGCATCGCTCGCAACGCACTCGACGAGGCCAACCCGGCGCCCGAGGCACGCAAGGCGGCACTCGGCCTGCTCGATGAGATGGGCACGAAGAAGTCGAAGAACCTGGCCGGCCTGATCGGCGCGGGCGAAGCTCGCAGCACCCTGTCGCCCGACCAGCTGGCGGCGGCACGCACCACGGTGATGGATCGCGCCACGGCGCTGAACAAGGGCGGAGGCTCGCTCTTCTCGGCGGCACCCGACCTCAACCGCTTCCTCGGCGATGTCCCGATCCACTCCGTGCGCGGCGGCGGTATGCCGAAGTTCGCGACGATGGGCAAGATGGGCGGCGGCGCACTCGCCGTGGCCGGTCTCGCAACACTCGCCCTGGGTGCGGTGTGGGCCGGCAAGTCGCAGCCCGCTGCACCGGCAGACGCCGCGGCCGGCGCTGCAGGCGTCGCGGGCCAGCCTGGCGCAGCAACCGGCACAGCGACCGGCACAGGCGCGCCGGCGGCTGGCGGTCAGCCCGCACCCGGCGCGACCGGTACGGCACCGCCGGCGTAGCGCAGGGACTTCCCGATGAAGGCGATCGACCGTCAAATCTGCCAGCGGTGCATGGGTGTACCGCTCACAGAATCGACGAGTACGGTAGCGATCGAGGACCTCGACCGAGGACCTCGACCGAGGAACTCGACGGTCGAATCTCTCAGCGCGGCATGGATACCGCGCTCACGGAATCGACGGCCTCCGGTCGCGAACGGCAACGAGACAACGACGGATGGCACGTCAGTGACCCTCCGCGCGCTCGGCCAGGCCGGCGCGCACGAGCGGGGCCACCTCGGTGCCGAACAGCTCGATCGAGCGCAGCACCTGCTCGTGCGGCAGTGTCGCCAGGCTTGTCTGCATGAGGAAGCGCTGGTGGCCGAAGAGGTCGTACTCGTGCAGCACCTTCGCGGCGACCTCCTCGGGCGTGCCGACGAAGTACGCACCGGACGGCCCGCATGTTGCATCGAAGGTGGCCCGGTTCGGTGGCGCGAAGCCGCGCTCGGCGGCGATCTTGCGCATCCCGGCCTCGTACGACGGATAGAACTCATCCCGCGCCTGCTGCGCATCGTCGGCGACGTAGCCGAACGAGTTGATGCTGACCGGCAGCGTCACGTCACCACCGAACTCCGCCAAGGCGCGGCGATACAGGTCGGCGAACGGGACGAAGCCCGCCGGATCCCCGCCGATGATGGCGATCGCCAGCGGCGCGCCCAGCTGCGCCGCGCGCACCACCGATGGCGGCGAGCCGCCCACCGCGATCCAGATCGGCAGCTCCTCCTGCGACGGGCGCGGGTAGACGCCCTGCCCCGTCAGCGCCGCGCGGTGGCGGCCGCTCCAGGTGACGTGCGTGTCGCCGCGATTGATCCGCAGCAGCAGCTCGAGCTTCTCGGCGAAGAGCTCGTCGTAGTCCTGCAGGTCGAGGCCGAACAGCGGGAACGATTCGATGAAGGAGCCGCGGCCGGCGATGATCTCGGCGCGCCCCTTCGAGATCAGGTCGATGAGCGCGAAGTCCTGGAACACGCGCACCGGGTCGTCGGAGCTGAGCACCGTGACCGCACTGCTCAGGCGAATGCGCGAGGTGCGCGCCGCGGCCGCTGCGAGGAAGACCGCCGGTGCGGAGACCAGGTACTCCTCGCGGTGGTGCTCGCCCATCGCGAAGACGTCGAGCCCGACCCGTTCGGCCAGCTCCACCTCCTCGAGCAGGTTCGCCATGCGCTCCTCGGGCGAGATGCGCGTGCCGTCGACTGGATTGGGGGTGAGTTCACCGAAGCTGTAGACGCCGAGTTCCATACGCGCAGCCTAATGGTTGTGCGCACAACTTTCAGGCGGTGGGTGCGGGAGCGACCTCGGCAGGCAGCTCCTCGCGCACGCGCGGGGCGGCGAAGTACTGGCCACCGACCACGCTCAGCAGCGCCACGACGATGCCGAGCGTCTGCAACGGCGAGAGCACCTCATCCAGCGCGAGCCAGCCGATGAACGTCGCGACGACCGGGGTCAGCAGCGTCAGGAAGCTCGTGCGTGCGGGCGAGAGCCGGTTGATGCCGCGGAACCAGACGTAGTAGGCGAGCGCCGTGCAGACGATGCCCAGGTAGGCGTAGCCGACGACGTTGGTCAGGCTCAGCGCCGGCGGCATGCCCTCCCCGATCAGCGCGATCGGCAGCAGGAACAGCCCGCCCGCGACGAGCTGCCAGCTCGTCATCACGAGCGGTCCGACCGGCGGCGCCCACTTCTTGGTGAGCACGAAGCCGACGCACATCGACACGACGCCGATCAGGCCCGCGACGACACCGACCATGTCGATCGCCGCGTTCGCCTTCAGCACCATCAGCGCGATGCCGCCCACGCCCGCGATTCCGGCGACGACCTGACCGACGCGGGCCGGTGTCCGCAGCATCCAGATCGAGAGCCCGACGATGACGAGCGGCTGCACCGCACCCAGCACGGCCGCGACCCCGCCCGGCAGGCGGTACGCCGATTCGAACAGCAGCGCGAAGAAGATCCCGATGTTGAGCACGCCGAGCACCGTGGCACGCCACCACCAGTCACCGGTCGGCAGCTTGCGCAGCAGCACGAGCAGCAGGATGCCGGCCGGCAGCGCGCGCATGAGTGCGGCGAGCAGCGGGCGATCGTTCGGCAACCATTCGGTCGTGACGAAGTACGTCGTGCCCCAGACGATCGGTGCCAGCGAGGCGATGAGCAACGTGATGGCGGGGGCTTCGTGGCGGGGCTGCGGCATGACCGTCCACCGTACCAGCCCGGGCGCCGCGACGTGGCTTCGTGCAACCTCCAATCGGTGGGGTACCGTGTGGCCATGGACCTGTTGCTCGTTGCCCTTGCCTTCGCCGCGTACGTGGCGTCGTGTGCGTGGTGCGCACACCGGCTGCGCTATGCGAAGCGGGCGACGAACGCGCTCTGGCCCCTGCCCGCGATCATCGCCAGCTGGGCCGCGCTGCTGACGGTGCGTGAGCCGACGGCGGTCAGCGCGACTCTCTCCTTCCTCTTCCTCGACATGAGCCTGCTGGCGCTGACCGTGCTCGCCGTGATGCGCATGCTGGGTGGCTTCGAGGACAATGCATGGGAAGATGACGACGGTGGCAGCGCCGTCAACCTCGGAGGAGGCGGCGACGACGATGCCCCGCCACGTGGCCGCCCACCGCGGCCGCAGCATCCATCCCGTCGCGTGCGCCGAGCAGGAGTTCGCAGGGTCAACCGCCAACAGGTCCGTACGCCAGGAGGTCCACGCATGCCAGGCCGCACGCCACGCCAGCCAGGAACACGCATGTCCCGCATGCGCGCGAAGCTGTATGCGCGCCAGGCCGGCCAGTGCTACTACTGCCAGCGCGAGATGACGCTGCGGACGTTCCAGATCCAGGACCAGCTGCGCGACGAGGACGTCACCGTCGAGCACCTCGTGCCGCGCGTACTCGGTGGCCGCGACATTCCCCAGAACCTCGTGGCGGCGTGCCATGGGTGCAATCGCATCGGCGCGCGCATCGACAAGTGGGCCGTCGACACCTTCGGCGGTCGTCGCGTCGGGAGGACCGGCTGATGGCGAAGCCGGCGACCTGCACCCATATCTCCGCGATCAAGATCGTCGAGAAGCCCTCGCGGATCGTCGGCTGCGCGCAGTGCCGCGCCACCGGTGGCGAGTGGGTCCACCTGCGCATGTGCCACAGCTGCGGCGAGATCGCCTGCTGCGATGAGTCCCCGAACCAGCACGCGCGCCGCCACTTCGAGGCGACCCACCACCCGCTGATGCGCACCGTCGAGCGCGGCGAGGCGTGGAGCTGGTGCTTCGTCGACGAGGTCGAGTTCCAGGTCGCGCCGGTCTGACGGCGAGCTAGTTCTCGCTGCCGACGTCGACGGCACCGTCGCTGGATGCATCGTCGCTCAGCATGTGCGCCCGCCGTCGCACGCGCAGGCGGCCTGCGCTGAAGTGCACGGCCTTGTAGAGGACCAGCAGCACCGCCGCGAGCGCCACGAGCAGCACCGCCACCAGCGCGTCCGGGCGGGTCGCGACGAGGATGCCGAGCAGGCTGGCCACCGCGAGCGCGACGCTGTCCCACGCGATGCGCCCGGTGGCGCGCCAGCCGAACGCGGCGAGCCCGATCAGGTAGAGCGCGAAGCCGCCGAGCAGCGCGACGGCGCCGAACGGCTCGAGCGGCTGATCGACGTGTGCAATCGCCTTCTTGAGGCCGAGCGCGCCGAGCA
>JAOPYV010000148.1 GCA_025964435.1 Thermoleophilia bacterium
CTCGACGCCAACGTCGGTGAGGACACGGTGCTCGCGACGAACACCAGCGCGCTGTCGGTCACCGAGATCGCCGCCGCGACGACGCGCCCCGAGCGTGTCGTCGGCCTCCACTTCTTCAACCCCGTGCCGGTCCTGCCGCTCGTCGAGGTGGTGCGTGCCGAGCGCAGCGGCGATGCAGCCGTCGCGCGCGCCTTCGCCTTCGTCGAGCAGATCGCCAAGCAGCCGATCCTCTGCCGTGACACCCCGGGGTTCGTCGTCAACCGGATCCTGATCCCGATGCTCAACGACGTGGTGGCGCTCTGGGACCAAGGGCTGGCATCCGCCGCGGATATCGACGCGGGCTGTCGCGGCGGCCTGAACTGGCCGATCGGCCCACTCGCCCTGTGCGACCTGATCGGCCTGGATGTCGCCGTACACGCCGCTGAGGCGCTCTACGCGGCAAGCCGCGAGCCCCGCATGGCTCCGCCCGCCGCCATGGTCCGGCTGGTCAAGGCCGGCAAGCTCGGGCGCAAGAGCGGCGAGGGGTTCTACACCTACGCCTGACCCTGGCCCGGAAGACGCGATGGCCACACCCCGGGAGGTGCGGCCATCGCGGAAGCCATCAGGTGTCGATCGTCGCAGCTCAGCGGCGGTTGACTTCCTCCGCGACCGGCAGCTCATCGTCGCGTCGCGTCCGCAGCTCGGCTGCGAAGCGGTGCGAGATCTCGCGAACGCCTTCGCTCCAGCGTACGACTGCGCGCTGCTCATCGGCCGAGAAGCTCGCCTCGAATGCCTCGACCTCGCGAGTCCATGCCTGGACGAACTGGTCGATGAGCGCAGCAGGACGCGGCGTGATCGAGAGCACGGTGCGGCGTCGATCGTGCTCATCGGGCGTGCGGAGCACGTAGCCCAGCGCCTCGAGTCGATCCGTGAGCGCGGTCACCGCGGCACGGGAAAGCGGGATGCGGGACCCGAGCTCGCTCATCGTCATGGAGCCGTGCTCCCAGAGATGCGCGATGGCAAGGCGCTCGTGCGCATTGATGGTGAGGCCGCGCAGCCACTGTGCGAGCAGGCCGGACATCGAGACTGCCATGTTTCCGGTGGCAGCGATCGGCGCCGAAGCGGAGCCGACTCCGGCTCCACCACTGCGGAGCAGTGTGTCGTTCGTCATGTGTTCGTACCCCCCGGTACTGCGTAGGTGTAGGTGGCGCCCAACAGCGTGCGCTGTCGGTGTAACGTACAAGTTAGCAAACACTCACCTGCGTGCCAAATTGTTCGGAATATTAGACGCAGCGATAGTTACACCACTTGCATGGCGCATCTACCACCAGCTTGGTGGCAGTTCCTCCGTGCTGCGAGTCGCCCGCTTGGGCTTCGCACCGCCGACGACGCGCTCGACTCCGTCCATCGCCTGCTCGCGCAGGTCGGCGGCTTCCGCCTGCGCCATGTCGCGCAGGTCGGCAAGTACATCGACGACCCGTGCCCAGTCGGCAGGGTCGAGCTCGCGAACGTACGCTGCGACGCGATCATCCCACGCGTGGTGGACGCGGTCGCCCGCCACCTCGACGCCCTCGGTAACCTCGATCAGGATCCGTCGGCGATCGGCAGGATCGGGAATTCGCCGAACGAAGCCGACCTGCTCGAGTCGATCGGTCAGCGCCGTGACGGCCGCCCGTGACAGCGGAATGCGGCGACCCAGCTCGGTCATGGTCATGCGCCCGAATTCCCAGAGCGTCGTGATCGCCTGCATCTCATGGGCGTTCAGGCCCATGCCCCGGCGGAACTGCGCGGTCAGCGCATCCATGGATCCGCCGTAGCGGCGCAGGAAGCGCGGGGCGTGGCTCGCGTCGCGGCCGAGCTCGCGGGGGTCCTGGCGCATGAGCGCCACGACGTCGCTCCACGATGCTGCGGGCGCAGCGGCTGGAAGGTCTTCCGTCATGATGTCGTGTCCGCCTTGGCGAGCAGCTGGATCTGCTCGTCCGTCATGGCTGCAAGCTTCTCGGCATGCGCCCGGTTGAGCTGCTGGTAGCGCTCGAGGAAGTTCTTGACGGCTTCCCACGCCTCGGGGCCGCTCTCGTGGATCATCTTGAGCGCGTCGTCCACCCATGGGTGGATCACCGGCTCCATGCGCGTGGTCGCCGACTCGGTCAGGTGCACGACCGTGCGGCGGCGATCCTCGGCGTCGGTGCGACGCACGACCAATGCGCTCTCCTCGAGCCGATCCACCAGCGTCGTCACGGCAGCTCGAGACAGCGGAATCCATGTCCCGAGCTCCGTCATCGTCAAGGGACCGCGCTCCCAGAGCGCCGCGATCGCGAGCCGCTCATGGGCGTTGATGCCGAAGCTTCGACGCATCTGCGCCGTGTATCCGTCGAACGAGGTACCCGAGCGAAAGAGCAGGTCGATGATCGCGCGATCCTCCGGCGGCGCCGCGGCACGTGGCACCGCTTCCGGCTCGACGAGGGCATTCTGGTCAGACATCTGAACTACTTTCCGCTGTCGTGGCGCTTGCCAACTTGCAGGATGCTACCCATTCTTGCGGTTTCTTCCCCGTAACGAAACTGAAAGATACCGACCGGTTCGAGAAGCGTATCACTTGTGTAGCGTGCGCCGAGCACTTCCGGCTCGCCTCCCAGCAGGGTCGTCACGCGCGCGAGGCACGCGCGCTCGGCGCAGGATCAGCGTAGATGATGGGGCTCGCATCGATGCCGAGATGGCGCATGTAGCGCGCGTGCCGGGCCCACTAGATGAACCTGCATGTGTCGCACGGCGTAGGAGGTGGGTAGGAGCAGTCTGGCCGCACTTCGGCACGTATTCGCATGGGAATCCTCGACGGCATTGGCAAGGGACGAAAGCGAGCTCCTCAGGGTGCTCCCGCGAAGCCTGCCAGCGCACCGTCGACGACCGGCATGAGCAGCATGCGCCCGCCCGCTGGTGCCGGCGCCGCTCGACCTCGATCCGGCGCGGCCCCTTCAGGTTCCGCCAAGGGCACACCGTCGCCGCGCACTGGTGTCCCGAAGCCGGGCAAGGGACTGGGTCGGCGCCGCAAGGGCGCACCGGCGAGCGCCAAGGAGCGCATCGCCACTGCTGCCGCACCCCTCCACGACCGCCGACGCCGGCTCGTCGGTGCACGCGAGGCAACGCTGCGCGACCTCGGCGGCCTCATGCTCGAGATGTACAAGCGCAATCGTTTCCGCGAGGAGCTGCTCCTCGACAAGTGCGAGGAAGTGCTCGCCGTCGAGGTCGAGATCGCGCACGTCGACCAGCGCCTCTTCCAGCTCGCGCCACCGAACGCCGCGGGAATGCGCCCGATCGGGCGCTGCGAGTGCGGCGCCCCGATCCATCCGGGCCAGAACTTCTGCGGCGTCTGCGGACGCTCCTTCACCACGCTCACCCAGTCCCGCGGCTGCGCGCGCTGTGGCGCAGGCCTGCGCTCGGGCGACCAGTTCTGCGCGACGTGCGGCACCGAGGCCCCCGACGTGCTCCAGGCGCTCGAGGCAGCACCACCGGATCCACGCTCCGGCGTGCCCGCGCTCGACGGCGTGGCGCTCGCCTCCGATGCGGTCGCGGAGACCGTCATCATCGAGGCACCGCCGCTCGACGAGCCGACGCCCGCAGGCCCCGCGAGCCTGCCGAACATCGTGCAGCCCCTCCCGGTCGACGAGCCGTTCGTCGACGCGCCGACCCCGGACGTGGTGACGATCCATACGGTTCCCGTCGACGACTCCGCAGCTGACGCACCGGTGGTCACGCCTCCGGCCGCCGCCGCCCCGACCTTCGACGCACCGGCCGCCCCGGTGGCACCGGCCGCCCCGGTGGCACCGGCCCCCACCGACGCATTCAGCTGGACCGCAACGGATTCCTCGGATGCGGCGATCGCTGCAGCCGTCGATGCCATTCCGCCGAGTCCCGGCCTCCCGCTGACGGCGTCGATCCCGCCGCCACCGATGATCGACGGCCTCGACGAGGTCGCCGACGCACTTCCGCCGACTCCGGCCGGACCACTGCCTCCCGCAGCTCCCTTCACGCCGAGCCGCACGCCCGCGGCAGCCGCCGTTGCAGCCACGACCGCAGCAGCGACTCCGCCGGCGACGCCGGCCGGACCGTCAGCCAAGGAGCTCGCCAAGCGCGAAGCCGTCGCCCAGAAGGAACGCGCTAAGGCCGCCAAGGCACGCGCCAAGGCACGGGCGAAGGCCGCACGCGAAGCTCGCAAGCGCGGCGGCGACGAAGCGTGATCGACGAGCCGGACCACGACTCCGACCTCGAGGCCACGGACGACGTCGCCGGGATCGGTGTCGGTATGGGCGGCTCGTGCCCCGAATGCCGTGCGCCGGTCGACCTCGGCCAGGAGTTCTGCCTCGAGTGCGGCTCCGCCATCCGCTTCACGGGACGCCAGCGCCGCGGCCAGCGCGCCGGTGATCCGCGCCCCCGCTCCGCCGCTCCGGCAGCACCGATTCCGGGCCGCTCCTTCCCGTGGGCGCCGTTCGCGATCATCCTCATCCTCGTGATCGGCGGCCTCGGGTTCGCGCTCATGGACGGCGACAGCGCCTCCAGCTCCAAGGGAACCAAGAGCGACACGACCGAGCCCGCGCTCCCCTCCATCACGAACTCCACCCCCGAGCGCACGACGAGCACGGAGACGGTCGAGACCTGCCCCGATGGCGGCGGCTTCGCGGGCACGGAGCCCGCCGTCGACGACGGCAGCAGCGGCCTGGCCGAGAGCGAGACCGGCTCCGAGGCGGAGATCCCGCAGATCGACGGCGCCGGCCTCGGCGATGGCTCCGACGCTGCCGACCAGTCGATCCCCCCGACGGATTCCGAGGACGAGGGCACCAGCGGCGGCACCGTCACCGTCGACCGCGAGGGCTTCGTCTGCGGCTCGGGAAGCGACGACGGCACCGACGATGGCACCTCCGACGCCGACCCGACCGCCAGCACGCCCACCGATCGGACCGGGACGTCGGGCACGCCCGTCACCCCCGGCACGAGCCCCGGAACCGCGCCCGGCTCCACCGGCACCGACACCACCACGGCGAATGGCTCCTGGCCGAGCGGCACCGCCGGCTGGACCGTCATCATCAACGGCAACGCCGGCTCGCAGGTGCGGGCCAACCAGATCTCCAGCGACGCCCAGGCCAAGCAGCTCGAGGCTGGCGTGCTCAAGAGCGACGACTACGTCAGCCTCTGCCCCGGCAACTGGGTCGTCTTCAGCGGCGTCTTCACGAGCGAGCAGCTTGCCACGGCGCATCAGGCCAAGGCCCAGAAGGCCGGCTTCCCCTCGTACGTGCGCGAAGTGCGTACCACTGGCGCAGCCGCCTCCTGCTGATCCCCGAGCGGGGGCCTGACGCGCCACCTTGGTGGCCGCCGTCGGCCGCACCGATCCCGGAAAGGCACTGCAGGGACCCTCGGCATGCCAAAGTTTCCGCGACGAAGACCGAAAGTCCGTCTTGCCAGTTCACGCTTTTTCCGTACAGTGGACGTAGGTGGCCAGCCCTGTGGATGGGGCTCCACCGACATCCGGGGGGATCGTGTCGCTGGCCGGGGGGCCGGGGCACAGTACGAGGCAACCATGTATCGATTCAGTCGAGCAATTTATCTCGAGACACGCGAGCTCATCACGGGCGAGACGCCCGACGAGGTCACCGAGGGACGCCGCCGCGTCCTCGCAGCGTGCGAAAACACGATGGAGCGGCTGGCCAAGGACAGCCGCTACTTCGCGGATCCGGCCAAGAGCCTGTTCTCCGACATTCGCTACCACTACCCGATCCGGGAGCAGGAGCGCCTCTTCCATGTCGTGACGAGCTACGTCGCGGCCGCGCTGCAGTTCCTCGAGAAGGAGCAGGAGCGTGCCGTCACCGAGGGCGCCATGCTGCGCTGTCGAGCGCAGACGCGCAAGGGCAAGGCATGCCAGCGCACGCCGCTTCCCGAGTCGCACTTCTGCCCCTCGCACCAGCACCTGGCGAGCATCGTCGCCTAGCACGCGAGTAGGCGCGCGATACCGACCCCGTCGGACGCAGCGCCGACTTCCCATGACATGAGAAAAGAAAACGCAGCGGGTGGCCTTCGGGCCGCCCGTTTTTCTTGCTAATAGCGACTTTTTCGGGCCAGCAGGTGTCGATGCACTACCGTCGAAGGTAGTTGGTCACTACCATCCCTCCAGTGGTTGTGGGAACGACGGGCCGCGTGGGGCGGTCCGTCACGAACTTGGGAGAGAGCATGCCGCTCGAAAAGGAAAAGCTGGTCCGCCAGCTATCGCTCGTCGCTTACCTGATGAGCATGAACCGACCGGTCACCGCCCGCGACGTGCGCGAGTGCGTCGAGGGCTATTCGCACATGGGTGACGACGCCTTCGCGCGCCGCTTCTATGCGGACCGCACCGAGCTGCTCGGACTGGGGGTGCCGCTCCAGTCGACGCGCGACGACGATACCGGCGAGGAGCTCTACACGCTGAGCGCGCGCCAGTACCTGCTGCCGACGCTCGACCTCACCGATCCCGAGGTCACGGCGATCCACTCCTGCCTGTCGCTGCTCGACGGCCAGTTCGCCTACGCCGAGCCGCTGCGCCTGGCGCTGCAGAACCTGACGCTCGGCCGCGAGAACCCGATGACCGACGCAGCGGTGGCGTCCACCGACGTGAAGCTCATGGGCAGCGACTACTCGCCCGAGATCGCCGCACGCATCTCCAAGCTCGAGACCGCCATCACGAAGCGCCGGACGATCACGTTCAGCTACTTCACGATGGGCCGGAACGAGGAGAGCGAGCGCGTCGTCGACCCATACACGCTCGTCTGGAACGGTGGCCACTGGTACCTCGTCGGCCGCAGCCACGAGCGTGATGCCGTGCGCCAGTTCCGCCTCTCGCGGATCCAGGGCGAGATCAAGTTCACGAGCCGCCGCGAGCGCGACTTCGAGGTGCCTGCAGACTTCGACGCCACCGAGTACCGGACGCGCCCGACGTGGCAGTTCGGCGAGCCCGTGGGCGAGGCCGACCTCTGGGTCGACCCCTCCTCCGCATGGTGGGTCGAGCGCTGCTTCGAGCACGCCGGCGAGGTCGTCGAGCGCCACGAGGACGGCTCCGTCCTCTTCCGCACGTCGTACGCCGCGCAGTCGTGGCTCATCGGCTGGATCCTCGGCATGAACGGCCTGGTCCGTCCCGTCGGTCCGACCGAGCTGGTCGAGGCGACGCAGCTGGCGCTCCAGTCGATCGAGGAGCAGCACACAGGTGCCGCCCCGAAGCTCGCCAACGAGCTGCCGAAGCTGGACATCCCCGAGGTGGCGCCGCGCCGCCGCAAGCCGGCAGCTCCCGTCGGAGCCGAGCAGTTCGCGCTGCTCCAGGCACTGATGAGCGACCTGCTCGCCTCGTGCGATTCGCACCGCGGCGAGGGCGAGGTGCCCGCCGCTGACCTGATGCAGCGCTACGGCCTCGACGAGAAGGGCCTCCGGGAAGCCGTCGACCTGCTGACACTGGTCAACTTCGGCGCCGGCGCCTACGCGATGTACGCCGAGCTCGATGGCGACACCGTCCGCATCGACGCATGGCCCGAGGGCGAAGTCTTCCGCCGACCGGCCCGACTGTCGCCGCTCGAGGCGAAGGCACTGCTGCTGGCGCTCGACCTGGTCGGACCGCTCGTCGCGGCCACCTCCTCGAGCGACCTCACCTCGGTGCGCGAGAAGCTCACCAGCGCGTTCGGCGGCTACGGCAAGCCGACCGTGCCGGCGACGTCGCCGACCGAGAGCGAGCAGCACGTGCTCGCCCTCCTGACGACCGCCATGCGCGAGCAGCGCGTGCTGCGCATCGAGTACTACTCGCAGGGACGCGGCGAGCTGTCGGAGCGCAACGTGGAGCCGCTGCGGCTCCAGCGCCTCAAGCAGCACTGGTACGCCGTCGCATGGTGTCGCAAGGCCGACGACCTGCGCTCCTTCCGGCTCGATCGCATCAAGTCGCTCGAGGTGCTCGACGAGGTCTTCGCCGAGCGCGACATCGACCTCACGGGCTACGTGGCAGACACGCCGCGCAGCCTCGAGAGCACGCCGCGCACCGCACAGGTTCGCTACGCGCCCAGCGCTGCAGGCTATGTCCTCGAGAACGCGTCGAACGTCGCCCGGCTGATCGATGAATCTGCGCTGCAGACCATCGCGACGGCAGGCGACACCTGGCTGGTCGAGGAGATCCTCAAGTACCGCGGCCAGGCGATGGTGACGCATCCCGTGGACCTGCGTGACCGCATCGCGACGCGCGCCGGCGAGCTGCGTGGGCTGTTGGCCCGCGTGCCCGTCGCCTGACGGGGCGAGGCAGCAGGATGCACGAGCGTGGCACGGATACCACTCGAGTGAGTTCCGTCACGTGCGCGTACGGGCAGGATCCATCCTGCCATGACGACGAACCAGCGGGACACGTTCCGGATCTACCGGACCTTCGACGACGCGGAACTCTTCCACGAGGGCCGCGTCGTTGCATGCACGGTGCACAACCTGAGCGCCGGCGGCGCGCAGGTGGAATCGGCGCTGGAGATGCCCGAGGGCTCGCACTGCACGCTGGGCCTGCGGCTGGATCCGCAGATGGCCGCGGACGCGGGCATCGAGTACCTGAGCTTCCACATGTCGGTGCTCGAGGCGACGCCGCGCGCGGGTGGGCAGCTGACCTATCGCCTGCGCAACGAGACGCGTCCGGGCTCCCCCGAGTACGAGGCTGCGGCGAAGCTCGTCTTCGCGGCGCAGCGGCGCGAGCTGGCCGAGCGCTCGGGCGCCGACGAGGCAAGTCCGATGGCGCACGACACGGCGAAGCCACGTCGACGGCGCTCGATCTTCAAGGTGCGCTTCGGCAAGGGCTCGACCCGCTGACGACCACCCAGGTGGCCGCATGACTGACAACGCCGCACGGGAAGCCGGAAGACGGGAATTCGTCCCCGGTGACCTGACGCTCGAGGCACCGATTGCATCCGGTAGCCAAAGCATACTTTCGTCCATGGGTGGAGCAGGGTCAGCAACGAAGCACGTCGCAATCGCGGGCAACATGGGAGTCGGCAAGAGCACGCTCACCGCTGCGCTCTCCGAACGTCTTGGTGCCGACGCGCACTATGAGGACGTCGCGGACAATCCGTACCTCGCGCGGTTCTACGAGGACATGAAGCGGTGGAGCTTCCACTCGCAGTTCACGTTCCTGAGTCAGGCCTTCCGCCAGCACGGCGAGATCCTGCGACGTGAGCGGACCTGCGTGCAGGACCGCACGATCTACGAGCACTTCCACGTGTTCGCCTCCAGCCACTTCGAGCAGGGCCTGCTCGACGCCGACGAGTTCAACACGCTCCGGCTGCACTTCGAGTCCCTGACCCAGATCGTCCCGGGTCCCGACCTGATGATCTACCTGCGCGCCAGCATCCCGACGCTCGTCGACCGAATCCGTGGTCGCGATCGCTCGATCGAGGCGAACGTGCAGGTCGCGTACCTGCAGGGCCTCGAGGACCGCTACGAGCGCTGGATGGCGACGTATGACGCCTCCGACGTGCTCATCATCGACACCGACAACATCGACATCAACGATGCCGACCAGCGCGAGACGCTGCTGTCACTGCTCGAGGAGCGCATCGCTGGTCGCCCGGTGAAGGCACCGTTCGCGTCGCTGTCGAAGCGACGTCGCGAGATCAAGGCAGCCGCCGCTGGCGCTGTCGGCTCCGCTGCACTCGCCTAGGGGCGATCCCTAGCGGAACTTGCCGAGCAGCTTGCCGGCGATGCCGCGCTCGCCGTGGCCCGGCAGGTCACGATCCATGCGCTTGCGCGTCACGGCGCTGTCGGCGATCAGCGCCGTCTGCGCGATGAGGCGCCCGATCGTCCGCGGCCGCGGAACCGCTGTCGCGCCGAGCACCGGCGCCCCGGCCATGGCCGGGATCGGTGCAGCCGTTACCAGCCGCAGGTGGTCGCGCCGGCGCTCCGGGGAGTCGACGGCCTTCGGTGCACCTGGGGTAGCTCGCTCATCACTCATCCCCCTGCTATCGGGCCACCGGGTGGCCGTGTTGCAGGGGTGCGTCTGCAGCGCTGCACCTTCACTCGGCCCCTCCAGCAGTCGCGAGCTGTAATGCCGATGTAAATACGGCACGACCACCCGTATGCGCACGACGATTTCTCCCCCTCCGCCAGCCCAACCGGCCGGTGGAGAACTCGTGGCGAGAAGGACACCACCATGAAGACCGCGATGCACGAAGAGTTGTCACACGGCCTCCGCACTCCCCTGACCAGTGTCCTCGGGTTCTCCGGAACCCTCCTGGATCGCTGGGATGACCTGAGCGACGACGAGCGCATGATGTTCGTCCAGATGGTCTACGGTGAGGCGCTCCGGATGGCGCATTCCGTCGAGCAATTGGATCGTCAGCTCTACCATGAGTTTGCAGTGAAGAACACACGCTCTGGCGCGTTCAAGGGCATCCATGGGCTGGCCGATGCGAGCTAACGATGAGCTACGAGATGGCACTGCAGCGCGTGGGCGAGTTGCGACAGCTGGCAGGCGCAGGACCGACCGGGACTGCGACTGACGGCACCGCGGCTGCGAAGGCGGGCGCCTTCGATGCCCAGCTGACCCAGCAGCAGCAGGCACTCATGCTGGGCGGCACGGGCACGGATCCCGCCGCCGCAGCGACCGTCGCGGCCGGCGGCGACGGCGCCCTGGCGATGTCGGAGTACGGTATCCCGATCGTCACCGTCGAGGACCAGTACCGGATGCTCGGCCTTCCGATGCCCAGCAACGGCGGGGCCGGCGGCATCAACACGCTCGCACGCCTCAACGGCACGACGGGACCTGCCGGCGTGACGCCCGGTTCGGCCGGCGTCGGCGCGCGGATGGTGGCGCTCGCTCAGCAGGAGCTGGGCGTTGCCGAGAGCCCAAGCGGCTCCAACGAGGCGCCGCGGATCAAGGAGTACCGAGCAGCGACCGCCGGCGCGGAGAACACGCCGGGCCCGTGGTGCGCCTACTTCGTCAGCTACCTCGCCCAGCAGTCGGGTGCGCCGATCGGCGCGAACGGCAACGGCACCGGCTACGTGCCGACGCTCGAGGCCTGGGGCAAGCAGGAGAACCGCTTCACCGCCCACGGCGCGGGCACCCCGCAGCCGGGCGACATCGTCATCTTCAACTGGAACGGTGGCGGCGTGCCCGACCACACCGGCATCGTCGAGAAGGTCGACGCCGACGGCCGGATCCACACGATCGAGGGCAACTCCTCGAACAAGGTGCAGCGCCGCAGCTACCCCGCAGGCACCAACGACGTGCAGGGCTACGTCCGCCCGGGCTGATCGATGGCACAGCTGCAGGTCACGCCCGATCTCCTCACCCCCGGTCGCTGGACCGTGCGCAGCGACCATCCCGGTGCGCTCGCAGGCGTCAGCGATGCGATCGTCCAGACGCTCAACCTGCAGAACGAGGCCCTCGCCGCGTGGGCGCTCCACTACGACGAGCAGGACATGCACTCCGAGGACGCCTACGCACGCGAGCGTCAGGAGCTCGGCATCCACGCGCAGTCGCTCGTGGTCGCCCTGCCGACGCCCGCCCGCGCACACACCGTCTACATCGATCGCCTCCACCTCCTGGCACAGGCTGCGCCGCCCGCCGCTGGCTCGCGCCTCGCCGGGCTCTACGTCGGCTCGGCTGGCGACCTCGTGCTCGCCGTGCACCACCCGTCGGTGACGATGCAGGTGGGCGGGACGATCGCCCAGCTACCCCACGATCGCACGCTGCGCGATGGCCAGCGGCTCGTCGGCGACAGCCGCTTCGTGCTCGTCTACGATCGCGAGGATCCGACCGCCGTCCAGGTGCGCGCGCCCCAGCCGATGGCGATGCCGGTGCAAGATGCGCTCGGCCGGCTCGCCGGCCTCGTGGCAGGATGGTAGGCATGACCAGCCGACACGACATCCACGAACCCACCCAGCCCGACGTGATCGCGGCTGAACGCCCGACCGTGGCGGTGGACGTGGTGCTGTTGACGGCGATCGAGGGCGAGCTGCGCGTGCTCGTCGCGCGCCGCCAGGAGGTTCCGTACCTCGACCGCTGGGCCCTGCCCGGCGTCATCGTCCGAGCGCGCGAGGCGCTGCATGAAGCCGCGACGCGCGCCCTGCACGACAAGATGGGCCTGCCCGCCACCGAGCTGCAGCAGCTCCATGCATTCGGCGAGGCCGATCGAGATCCACGCTCACGCGTGATCAGCGTCGCCTACTTCGCGCTCGTGCCCGCCGAGACGCTATTGGGCTCGCTGCGCCAGACCAGCGAGCGTGTCCTCGCGAAGGTGATCGTGCCGTGGAGCGGCGTGTCCGGCGGCACCGTCGAGGTGCGCCACCCCGAGGGCGACGTCCTGGAGCTGGCCTTCGACCACGCAGACATCATCGGCAAGGCAGTGCAGCGCGTGCGTCGCCGATTGACGGGACATGCGATCGGCATCGTCGACCTGCTCGACGAGTTCCCCGCCGGCGAGCTCGAGTCGATCCACGCAGCGATCCTCGGCGAGTAATCCGCATGGCCGCGTGATTTCGCCACGCGAGTTGGCATATATGCGACGAGCATATATGCTATGTGTAGATAAGGCGAAGAAGGATGCCGGATGTCACAGCGAGCCACGACCACATATCCCACGGGGGATCCCGGCGCGGTCGACCGTTTCGTCGTCGCCGTCGACGTCGTGCTCCTGTCAGTGGTCGACGGGAAGCTGCGCACGGTGCTCGTCCGCCGCGGCGAGGAACCGTTCTCCGGCGACTGGGCGCTCCCCGGCGTCGCCGTGCGCTCCGGTGAAGCGCTCGAGGACGCCGCTGCACGCGCCTTGGCTGACAAGGCGCGCTTGAACGAGACCTTTCTCGAGCAGCTCTACACCTTCGGCATCCCCGATCGTGATCCGCGGTCCCGCGCGATCAGCGTGAGCTACTACGCCCTCGTGCCAGAGCTCGCCCTCCGCGCTGCGCTCGATGAGTCGAGCGAGCTGGTGCTCGCGGTGATCGATCACGACGGGATCCACCATCCCGATGGGCGCGAGCTCGCGCCGGCCTTCGACCACGCGCGCATCCTCGCCACGGCCGTCGAGCGTATCCGCGGAAAGCTCGACTACTCCTCGGTCGGGTTCGAGCTGCTCCCCCGTCGCTTCCCGCTGCGGGAGCTCCAGGCGATCCACGAGACGATCCTCGGCCAGCCGCTCAACAAGGATTCCTTCCGCCGCCGCATGATCACCTCCGGCCGTGTCCGCGCGACCGGCGTGCGCGAGGTCGACACGCCCTATCGCCCCGCAGAGCTCTACGAGTTCGCTCCTCCCGGCGAATCCACCCAGGCCAACGAAACGGAGACACGATGAACAACATCCGCACATACCCCTGGATCCGGCACATCCGCACTGAGCCCACGTGGTTCACGCTCCACTACCGCAACGGCAAGCGCGTCCGCGCCGGACGCGGCGAGGCCTTCTGGTTCAACCCGCACGTCGGCAGCATCGTCCAGGTGCCGCTCGATGATCGCGAGCTGCACTTCGTCTTCCACGCCCGCTCGGCCGACTACCAGGACGTCGCCGCCCAGGGCGTGGTGACCTATCGACTGACGCAGCCAGAGGTGATCGCCGACCACATCGACTTCACGATCGACCTCGACACCGGCCAGTTCCAGCGAACGCCGCTCGAGCAGCTCTCGAGCCTGATCACCCAGCTCTCGCAGCAGTTCGTCCTCGACTACCTGTCGCGCACGCCGCTGCGCACGATCCTCTTCGAGGGCGTCGACGAGGTTCGCGGGCGCATGCTCTCGGGCCTGCGCGAGGAGCAGCGCCTGACCGAGATGGGCATCGAGATCATCGCCGTGCGTGTGGCGTCGCTCGCACCGACCCCGGAGATCGAAGCCGCGCTGCAGATGCCGACTCGCGAGGCGATCCAGCAGGACGCCGACCAAGCGACCTTCCAGCGACGCGCGGTTGCGGTGGAGCAGGAGCGCGCGATCGAGGAGAACGAGCTGCAGAGTCGGATCGAGCTGTCGAAGCGACGCGAGCAGCTCGTCACGCAGGATGGGCTGAACGAACGGCGCGCAGCAAGCGAGCAGACCGCTGCCCAGGGCATCCGCGCGACGGCCGAGGCGGAGCGGATCACCCAGCTGGAAGGCGCGCGGATCGCCGCCGAGCGAGAACGGGTCGCGGCCTACGCGGGTGCGGACCCCGCGATCCTGCTGGCACTCGCAGCCACGGAGTTCGCGCGCAAGGTCGAGCGGATCGACAACCTGACGATCACGCCTGACATGCTCGACGGACTGCTGGCCAAGCTGAACCGGACCCGCACGCTGGAGGCCTGAGATGACCTCCTCCACGCCCCGTGCCGTCGTCGTCACTCGGCCGACTGCCTACGAGCGGCTCCTCGGCGATCACGGGACTCATGGCCAGGCCGCGTTCTTCCTGTCCTCCCGCGGGCAGTCGATCGACCACGTGCAGCGCCAGCACGAGCGCCAGCTGGCAGGACGTGGCGAGGTGCTCGGTGCCATCCCGTCGGCGTGGCATCGAGCGACCGTCGACCGGGATGACCTGGCACGCTTCCTGTTCGGCCCGGGCGACGTCGTCGTGGTCGTCGGACAGGACGGCCTCGTGGCGAACGCCGCGAAGTACCTCGATGGCCAGGCCGTGATCGGCATCAATCCGGACGCCGACCTGTACGAGGGCGTGCTGGTCCCGCATCCCAGCAGTCGCGCGAAAAAGCTGCTGCTCGCTGCGGCGGCCGGGCAGGCACCGATCGAGGCACGCTCGATGGTGCAGGCGAACCTCGACGACGGGCAGGTGCTCGTCGCCCTCAACGAGGTGTTCCTCGGGCACGCGAGCCACCAGTCGGCGCGCTACGAGATCGCGGTGGGCGGGAGCGATGATCTGCAGTCATCCTCCGGCGAGCTCGTCTTGACCGGCACCGGTGCGACCGGCTGGGGTCGGTCCATCCATCGTGAACAACGCTAAGAGCACGTGC
>JAOPYV010000176.1 GCA_025964435.1 Thermoleophilia bacterium
CGACGTCGGCACGGGAAACTGGCGTGGCCGATTCGCGGGTCGTTCGTTCGCATGCGACATGCCCCCAGTATCGCGCACGCACAGGTTCGTTCTGACGAAGGCCACCACATGAAGCTCACCATCCCGCAGCCCATCCTCGCCGCCAACACCTCGGTCGTCGCCGCGCTGCGCAGCGCACAGGCAGATGCCTCCACCGCACTCGCGCGCATCGAATCATCCGGCTTCGACGACCAGGTCGCCGCGCTGACGACGTCCGCCTCGACGGCGAGCCTCCAGGCCCTGACCGGCGCGCTCGAGCTCGGCCGCGGCAACCTGCTGGATCCGACGACGCACCGGTACGCCCAGCATGCCGTGCGCGACCTGACGGCAGCTGCCAACTACTCCCAGCGCGCCGGTGGCGACGGCGATGCGCTCAAGCTCCTTGGCGAAGCCCTCAAGCGTGGCGAGATCTCGGCGCGGCTCGGCGCTGATGCGGGCGACCGCTCACTCACGGATCCGCAGCCTCGCCCCGCCAATGACGGCTCGCCCGTCGGCGATGGCTCGGGCGGCTCCTCGACTGGCGGGGGCACCTGGGTCGATGGCGAGTGGCTGGATGACCTCGGCAATCCGACCCGGTCGAGTGGCGATTCCTGGACCGGGCACGACGGCCAGTCCTATGGCAGCGATGGCGGCGTGACCGGAGCACCCGGTCGCGGCGGCGACACCTGGAGCGGACCGGACGGAACCGGCTACTCCGGCATCTAGTCGCTCGTCAGTCCTGACCGACGATCGAGCTGTCACCGCCGAGGCGATGCAGCTGCTCGTGGATCCGTCGCGCCACCTTGCCGGGAAGTCCCGGAACTGATTCGAGCTCCTCGAGGGTCGCGTTGATCACGCGCTCGGGTGAGCCGAAGTGGACGAGCAGCGCGCGCCGACGCGCGTCGCCGACGCCCTCGAGCGTGTCGAGCACGGTGCCGCGCCCTGCGCGCGCCTCCGCCGAGCGGCGCGTGCGATGGAAGCCGAGCGCGAAGCGATGTGCCTCGTCGCGGATGCGCTGGATCAGGTGCATCGCGGGCGAGTGGCGCTCGAGCACGACGGGCTCGCTCCGGCCCGGCAGGAAGACGAGCGAGAAGCGATGTGCCTCGTCGCGGATGCGCTGGATAAGTTGCATCGCGGGCTAGTGGCGATCGAGCACGACGGTCTCGCTCCGGACCGGCAGGATGAAGAGCTCCTCCTCCTTGGCGAGCGAGCAGACCGGCACGCGCTCGATGCCGAGCTCGCGCAGCGCCGCGACCGCCGCGCCGAGCTGCCCCTTGCCGCCGTCGATGATGACGAGGTTCGGCATGCTCGAGAAGGATTCGTCGTGGTCCTGTTCTGGCGCCTGGTCGACGAGGGGCTCGGCCGTCTCGGTCGGGGCAGCTGCTGCTTCGCCCCCGTCGACGGGCGCGCCACCTTCGACCCCGGTCGTGCCGGAGGCGTCGGTGACTGCGGCATCCTCGACCGGCATAGCCGCCGGCTCGTCGATCGCCGCGCTCGCGCTGCGTGCTTCGCCTGCCTCGATCGCTGCGGCGAGCCGCTTGAAGCGGCGCGTGACCACCTCGTGCATCATCGCGAAGTCGTCCTGGCCACCCTGGTAGCGCATCGCGAACTTGCGGTAGTGATCCTTGCGAGGGCGACCATCCTCGAGCACCGTCATCGACGCCACCGGCGCCTGGTCCTGGAGGTTGGAGATGTCGAAGCACTCGATGCGCAGCGGCAGGCTCTCGAGGTCGAGCGAGTCGCGCAGCTCCTCGAGGGCGAGCGCGCGTCGTTCGAGCTGGGTGCGCTCGCGCATCGAGTCGTAGGTGAGCGCGTGGGTCGCGTTGCGGGAGGCGAGCTCGGCGAGGCGACGCTTCTCACCCCGCTCGGCGTTGCGTACCTCGACGTTGGAGCCGCGCACGCGCCCGAGCTCGAGCTCGAGCAGGTTCGTGTCCTCCTCCGACAGCACGCCGTGGGAGACGACGATCTGCGTCGGCACCGGGCGACCGGGGGCGTAGTGGGCGAGCACGAACTGCGTGAGCACCTGCCCGGGGTCGAGCCCGGCGACCTGCTCGAGGAAGTGGCTGCGCCGATCGTGGAGCCGCCCCTCACGCACCTGCAGCAGCTGGACGTTGGCGAGCTCGTCGCCGACGTCGACGCCGAGCACGTCGAAGGAGCCCTCCCCTGGGCGTTCGGTCTGCTGGAGCGCCTCGACCTGCTCGAGGTCTGCAAGTCGGTTGCGCAGGCGCGCAGCGCGCTCGAACTCGAGCTCGGCGGAGGCTGCGCGCATCTGCTCCTGCAGTCGGGTGCGCACCGCCCGGGTGTCGCCGCCGAGCACGGCGGTGACGTCGCCGATGATGGCGGCGTAGTCCTCGCGACTGACATAGCCCACACACGGGGCCGCGCAGCGCTGGATGTGGTAATCGAGGCAGGGCACGCCCGACTGGCGGCCGGGCGTGGATCCCTCGCACGGGCGGTACGGGAAGATGCGGTTGAGCAGGTCGAGCGTGGCGCGCACGCGCTTGGCCGAGGAGTACGGGCCGAAGTAGCGCGTGCCGGGACGCTTGCGCCGCTCCCGCGAGAAGAGCACGCGGGGGTATTCGTCACCGAGCGTGACCGCGATGAAGGGATACGACTTGTCGTCGCGCAGCATCACGTTGAAGGGCGGCTTGTGCCGGGTGATCAGCTCCGACTCGAACATGAGCGCTTCCTGCTCGCTCGAGACGGCGAACACCTCGATGTCGCGGATGCGCAGCACGAGCGCGTGGCGGCGCGCGTCGAGCGCCTTCGTGAAGTACGAGTTCACGCGCTTGCGCAGGTTCTTGGCCTTGCCCACGTAGAGCACCCGACCGGCCTCGTCGTGGTACAGGTAGACGCCCGGCTCCTCCGGCAGGGACTTGCGCTGGCGGTCGACGTGGGCGCGCCGTGGCTCGGGTTCGGACATGCCTCCACAGGCTAGCAGCGCGTCCAACGTATCCGCTTACAGGACGCCGTTGCCGCGGAGCTGGCCGACGAGCCCACCGACGGTGGCGAGCAGCATGATCCACATCACCCCTGGCACGACGAGCAGGACCAGCGCGAGCTGCATGCGCGGGCCCGCCGTCTGGGCGGCGGCGCGCAGCTGCTCACGGCGCAGCACGCGGGCGTCGCGCAGCAGGCCCTCGAGCACGGAGATGGCGGGCGTCCCGAGCTCGGCGCTCGTGCAGACCGCATGGAGCCAGCCGTCGAGCTGCGGCGACGCGACCACCTCCGGGATATCGGCGAAGGCACTCGCGATGCCGCGGCCGAGCCGCATCCGATGTGCGGCCGGCAGGAGCGCGGTGCGCAACGGTTCCGGCGCGGCATGCGGGACCGCTGCCGCCACCTCCTGGGCGGTCGCGCCCGCCGCGAAGAGGGCGATCGACACCTCGAGCACGAGGTCGACGCCGGCGGCCGCGATGTCGGCGTGTCGCGCGCTCGACCGACGACGATCCGCGATCGGCCAGGCAGCTCCGACGAGCGGCAGGACGACCAGGCCGACCAGGCTCGTCGGGTTCGCGCCAGCGATGGCCACGGTCGGGAGGGCGGCGATGGCACCGACGCCAGCAAGTCGCGCACTGGCGCGCGAGCCGGGCACGCCACCCGCAAGTCGCCAGAGCCGGCGGCGCAGGTGATCACCGCCGCTGGCTGCGGTCGCCGTCACGTCGCCGACGTCAGCGGCACGGCGCGCGATCCGGGTCGCGACCCAAGCGCCGAGCACGATCGCGATGAGGCCCGGCGATGCGAGCAGGAGCGCCATGGGACGGAGCATCGACTGCGCGACGTCCGGCGAGCGCCACGCCGCCAGCACCGCCATCAGCACTGGTATGGCGATCACCGCACGTGCGGAGAAGCGTGCCTGGGCCGTGGCCGATCGGGCCTCCGCCTCCAGCCGCGCCCGCTCCTGCAGCAGCCCGGCGAGGCGATGACATGGATCCGCCAGACCGCCGCCACGCCGATGCTGCACCTGCACGACCTGCGCGAACAGCCGCGCCGATGGCGTGCCGAGCGCGAGCGCGAACCGCGCGACCGCGTCCTCCGCGCCGCGACCCATCGACATGTCGGCCGCCGCCGCCGCACAGGCCGAGCGAACCGGCTCGGCGACGCGGGCGGCCGCCCGATCGAAGGCGATCCGAAGTGGCATCCCAGTGCGCGTCGAGGCGGCGAAGATGCGCAGCGCTCCGGCCAGCTCCGCATCGATCGCCCCGCGCGGCCGCGGGAGCCGGACGTGGCGCTGGACCCAGGCGTCGAGTCGGATCCATCGCGAGACGACCGGCGGATGTGGGACGGGCGCGGCCGCCCTCATCGCCCTGCCTCGTAGACCGATTCGATGCACCACTCCGACACGTCGCCGCGGCGCGCGTGGTCGATCGTCGCGATCGCGGCGATGGCGCGCTGCCCATCCGTGCCGCGTTCGAGCTGGACGACGGCATCGACCGCGCGTGCGATCTGCTCACGCACCACCACCTGCGGCATGCCGGTGTCGGCGCAGAGCACCATCGATTCGAGCCGCAGCAGCGCCTCCTCGATGCCGTTCGCGTGGATCGTCGACCAGCTCCCGCGGTGCCCCGTGTTGAGCGCCTGCAGCAGGTCGTACGCCTCGGCGCCGCGCACCTCACCGACGATGAGGCGGTCCGGTCGCATCCGCAATGCATTGCGCACGAGCTCGCGCATCGACACCCCCGCCGTCCCCTCCTGGGCGGCAGGCCGCGACTCCAGGCGGACGCGATGCGGGTGGACCAGCGGCAGCTCGGCCGAGTCCTCCAGCACCACGATGCGGTCGTCGGGCGACGCCGTTGCCAGTGCCGCCGCAAGCAGCGTCGTCTTGCCGGTGCTGGTGCCGCCGCTGACCAACACGCTGGCGCGGGAGGTCACGAGGCGCTCGAGCTCGAGCGCACCGATCGATGACACCGAACCAAGCCGCACGAGGTCGTCCAAGGTGCTGGCGACGTGGACGAAGCGGCGGATCGTCAGGATCGGCCCATCCACCGCGAGTGGCGGGATGACGGCATTGACCCGCGAGCCGTCGGCGAGCCGCGCGTCGACCATCGGCGCCAAGGCATCGATGCGCCGCCCCACCGGCGCCAGGATCCGATCGATCACGTGGAGCAGGTGGGCGTCGTCGTCGAAGCGCGCGTCGGTGCGCTCGATGCGACCGGCACGCTCGACGAACACCTCGTGCGCGCCGTTGACCATCACCTCCGATACCGATTCGTCGGCGAGCAGCGGCTGCAGCGGCCCGAGCCCAAGCGTTGCCGCGACGACGCCGGCGACGACGTGATCGACATCCACCGATGCGAGCCCGTGGTGCTCGCCGTCCAGGAAACCTCGGGCGAGCGCAGCCACGATGCGCGGCGCCTCGTCGTCCCCACCGCGCATGATCGCTGCGGGATCACACTCGGACCACACGCGGTCGCGCACGTGTGACACCCATGTCGACACGCCGCTCATGCATTTCCCCCGCGCGGCGTCAGGACTGTCAGTCGACTGACATCGGGCCGCTGCGCGACGGCTGGCGACGGGTCGGGCGGCCCGGAGGGGATACGGACGTCGAAGGCAACCTCGCGAGCGACGCGAGCGGGCGACAGGCGCAGCGATCCGCCGTGCGCCTCCGCGATGCTGCGCGCGATCGCCAGCCCGAGACCGACGCGGCCGACCTGCTCGTCGCCCTGCTCGAACGGCTCGAAGATCCGCTCGGCGCGGCTCGGCGGAATCTCGGGCCCGACGTTGCGCACGACCACGACATGCTCATCGGCGGACCCATCGTGGCGCACCTCGACCGACACGGTCGTCGCCGCGTCGGCGTGGCGGACCGCATTCGCGAGGAGGTTGGCGAGCACCTGGTGGAAGCGCGTCGCGTCGAGCCATGCCTCGGGTCGCGGAGCGCCCGCGAGCACGGCCAGCTCGATCCCGCGCTCGGCGGCCTCCACGTCGAAGCGACGCACCGCTGCCGTGACGAGGTCGACGAGCGAGAAGGCCTGCCGATCGAGCGCGACGCCACCGGCCTGCAGGCTCGACGCGTCGACGAGGTCCTCGACCAGCGCATTGAGCCGCAGCACCTCCGCTTCGATCAGCTCCAGCCGGGAGCGATGCGGCGCACTCGCCTCGTGCCTCGCCAGCGTGTAGGCGTGCCCCCGAATGATCGTCAGCGGCGTTCGCAGCTCGTGCGAGACACCAGCGAGCATGCGCCGACGCGCTGCCTCGAGGCGTTCCAGCTGCTCCGCCATCAGGTCGATCGCGTGCGCGAGGCGCCCGAGCTCATCTGTCCGATGGCTGCCGATGCGGTGCCGGAAGTGCCCCCGAGCCAAGGCGTCGGTCGCCACCTGCATGCACCCGACCAGCGACCCGATCGAGCCTCGCAGCACGGCCGCGGCCCCGATCGCCGCGACGAAGCCCGAGCAGGCGACGAAGCCGACCGCGACCCGCACCGCGTGCGCGACCGCGCGAATCGTCGCGTCGCTCTCGCCGACCATCGCCACCTCGACGGCGACCGGCGCGAGCGACATGCCCAGGAGTGACACGACGAGCGGAACGGCGAGCAGGAGCAGGAAGACCTGCGCCTGGATCGAGAGGCCATGCAGCCTCGAGATCACGCTGCACCCTCGGCCTCGATCGCGGCGAGCCGGTAACCGACGCCCCACACGTTGTCGATGTACTCACGCTCGACGTCGAGCGGGCGCAGCTTTCGCCGCAGGCGGCTCGCGTGCGAATCCAACGTGCGCGTCGCGCCGGTCGACTGGTAGCCCCAGACCGTCGCGAGCAGTTCCTGCTTGCGGAACACCCGGCGCGGATCGCGCGCCAAGGTCACCAGCAGCAGGAACTCCTTCGACGAGAGGCTCACCGGCGTACCGTTGACGCGCACCTCGCGCGACGTCATGTCGATGTTGAGGCTGGCGACCTGCAGGACGTCCCGCTCCCGGGAATCGCGCGCCCGGCGCAGCACGGCGCTGATGCGCGCCAGCAACTCCGGATAGTGGAACGGCTTGGGCACGAAATCGTCCGCCCCTCGCTGGAAGCCGCGCAGCAGGTCGACGTGCTCGCCGCGGGCGGTCAGCATGATGACCGGCACCTCGGGATCGAAGCGGACGTGGAGCGCATCCTGCGAGCGGATCTCGCGACACAGGTCGAAGCCGTTGCCATCGGGCAGGCCCACGTCGAGCAGCACGACGTCGGGCTGGTACGCGTTCAGCTTCGAGCGCGCCTGCGCCACCGAGCCGGCGACATGGACCCGGAAGTCGTCGCTGAGCAGGTTCTCCTCGAGGAAGCTGAGGATGTGCGGCTCGTCATCGACGACGAGGACGACAGGCGGGGCGAGATGCTGCATGCTACTCCGTTTCGGTGCGTTGCTGGAACCATCCGGGGACAGCATCGGCGCACACCATGGAATAGCGCAACTAGCAAAACAATCAAAATGCAAGCAAAGTGCGGGCTTTTGGACCGGGCGACCAGGTGCCTGCACAGATCTGTTTTCCCCTGCGTGCGGACCACATCGCACGGATACGAAAGCGCCGATCTCACGCCAGTGCGCACGAGATTTTCGTCACACATTCGTTGCAGGGACGCGCGGCTTTCGTGTGCCTCAGGCCGGATCGATCGACAGCCGGTCACCGACGCGCAGGTTGTAGAAGGCGATCGTCCCGGTGCGCAGCTCGAGCACGGAGTGCGCGTGCTTGCCGCCCCGCGCCATCTTCCACGGACGCACGTCCTCATGGACGCGCACGACCTGCAGGTCCGTGTCGAGGAACACGATGTCGAGCGCGAAGCGCATGAAGAACATGTGGATCGAGGGGCACGGGAGGATCCACAGGCCCTCCCCCTGCTCGAGGCCGGAGCGGCCGAGCAGGCCACGCATCCGAGCGAACATCCGGTCGGCCACGACCAGGTTCGGGACGACGACCTCACCGCGCAGGCACACACGCTGGCGGCCAGCCGCACGACGTCGCTTGCCCGAGGCATCGGGCGTGTCCTGCGGACTGTCGGTGGGGTCGTCGAGGGTCACGTGGTGCTCCGGTTCCATGGACATACTCCCATTTCCGACACCGGGGTCGTGGGGCGCCTTGCGGGCCCCGCATCGCAGGTTTGCGAACGACTGCCGAAGGCCACAAACCAGAGGTATCACGCGATCCGACGGGAAGCCTGCACCATGGGTGACGAACAAACGCCGCAATCAGACCTTATCGACGATGCCATCCGCCAGGCCGAGCGACAGCTCGAAGCCAAGCTGGAGGCGCTGCGCATGTCCGCCCTGGGCGACATCTCCCCGCCGAAGACGGCTCCCGCCGACGACGTCGCGGTGCTCCGTCCCACGAGCCCGACGCGTGCGCCCGAGACACCTCGTCCCGCCGGTACCGAATCCGCCTGGACCGAGAGCGACGGCGACGACCTCATCTTCACGCCCACGAGCGGTGCCATCGAAGGCCTGTCGGAAGCCGACACCTTCGTGCCCGCCGACGAGCCCCAGGCCGATGAACTTCCGACCGACCTGCCCGAGCTTGCCGGCATCTTCGACGCCGCAGCCGAGCCGGCCGACGTCGACGAGCACTCCGATGCCAGCGACGTGAGCGAGCACTCCGAGCCCGAGGCCCCGGCCGAGCAGCAGGCTGCAGCGCCGACCGGCGTCACCTTCGCCAGCACCGTGCACGACCTCGTGCCGAGCTGGGAAGACAGTGGCGACGCCGACGAGGACAGCCTGCCGGCCTTCCTCGCACGCCAGCAGCCGGAGAGCTCGATCTCCCGCGCCGCGGCGTGGGACATCCCCACCCCCACCGCCGCGGCACCCGCCGCGCCGAGCGAGGATGAGATGCAGTTCTGGGCGCACACGCGCACGGCGCTCCGCAACCTCCAGCAGGTCACCGACCACCTGCCCGGACAGGTCTCCGACAACGTCGTCTCCGACCTCGGACGCATCGTCCACGAGGAGAGCGCCGTCACCTCGAACGCGATCCGACTGGTGCAGCAGCAGGTGCAGCAGGGCTTCCCGAAGCTCGCCGACCGCATCGAGGGCGCGCTCGAACAGGGCATCGCCGCCCCCACCCAGTCGCTTCGCCAGCTGCGCGACGACCTGCCCAACCAGCTCGAGCGCACCGTGCAGGACACGCGTGACGCCGTGCGCGAGGATCTCGACCAGACCGCCACGAACCTCCATGGCGCGGTCCAGAAGGATGTCGCGCAGCTCGAGCAGTCGATCGCCGCGAACGTCACCCGCATGACCCACGGCGTCACCGAGGGCGTGGGCCGCGTCGAGCGTGACGTCGATTCGCTCAGCGATACCGTCGTACGCTTCGAGCGTGGTGTGCACAGCGAGTTCGATCGCGTCGAAGCGCAGCTGCGTGCTGCGATCGAGCACGTCGAGCAGTCCGTCCGTCAGGACCTCGTCGAGCCGGGCGTGACCGTCCGCAAGCTCGAGGAGGAGCTGCCCGCCCGCTTCAACCACGTCGAATCGACGCTGCTCGGCCAGATGCAGACGACGCAGCGCGAGCTGTCCACCGTCCTCGCCGGCCTCGTCGACGCCAACCGGGCGTCGCTGGATCGCATCGCCTCGATCGCCTCCACGCTCGACGAGGAACGCACCCGTCGCAGCGAGGACGTCGAGCTGATGGTCGACACCGTCACCACCGGCTGGGAGGGCCTCGCCGGCGCGATCAAGGCGCTCTTCCTCCAGGGCGAGGAGACGAACCGTCGCATCGCCGAGGTGGAGACGAGCATCGGCAACGTCCATGCGCTCGAGGAATCCGTGCAGAAGACGATGGCCGAGTTCCAGCACCACATGGCGAACTTGACGCCGGCACCGGTCATCGTGACCGTCGCGCACCCCGAGGCCGAGGTGCGCAACACCGCCCGCGGCGGCTGGCTGCCCACGCCCTCCTCCAACGAGTAGCCCGGGAGGAGCCGCGACCGCGGCGTCGAAACGAGAGCCACCACCGAAGACCCATTCCCACAGCTGCGGGGGAGCC
>JAOPYV010000178.1 GCA_025964435.1 Thermoleophilia bacterium
AGTCGCCGAGGTCGATCCGCGGGACGATGTCACCTTCGACCACGAGCCCGACGATGCCAGCCCCGGTCGAGCCGACCGCGCCACCACGCAGGCTGAGTGCTGCCGAGCCAAAGGCACCGTAGCTGCCTGAGCGACCGGCCACACCGATCGTGATCTGGCGCGTCGTCTGGCCGCGCAGCGACGCTTCACCCTCGACGTAGACGGCCTTCGCCGCGCCGGGAATGCCGCTGCCGTTGACGGTGTTGCTCGACAGGTCGATGTTCCACGGACCCGTACCTCCCGGACAGAAGACCATCGTGCCGCACATCGACTTCATGAGCTTGAGGTGCTCGCCGCCGCGCAGCAGGTCGATGAACCGCTCGTTCGCCTCATCGCGCGGCGGCGAGAAGCCGGTGCACGAGCCCACGATGTTGCCGCGCGCCGTGGAGAATCCGGCACCGGCGAAGCAGCGCGGGCTGCCCAGGGCGTTGCCGAGCACCAAGGGACCATTGGCGTTGGTGAACGCATCGACGAGATAGGCATCGGGATAGCCGTTGGTGTGGATGCGGCCGCGGACATCCGTTCCGCCGCTGACGATGATCGGTCCGTCGACCAGCATCTGGTAGTCGGAGAAGCGGCCCGGGCGCAGCTCGGCTCGGGCGATGCGTGGCTCGGCGACGACGCGCGAGCCGGGGCCGCCGGCGGCGATCCAGGTACGCATGTACGCGACGAGGCTGGCGTTCTGGCCGCCGGGGGCGATCACGTTGACGAGCTGCCACCAGCTGGTCCGGCCGTCCGGCAGCGTGTGCTGCATCGACAGCTCATACGTCGGGGATCCCATCCAGGTCCGATCCAGGCCGCGGGACCGGAAGTCGGCGCCGAAGCTGGAGTTCGCCACGACGGTCGCGCTGCCCATCGCAGCGCTGGCCTCGGAGGCGCGGAGGCGGTCCATCGCGGGACGATCCAGCCGGAACTGGTGGAACTCGTTGGTCAGGTTCGACTCGAGCGCGAACTCGTAGGCCGCGAGGGATCGATCCACCACGGACACGTTCTGGGCGCGATCGGTGCGCGTCTTGCCGCGCTCGCCGGACCAGTCGAGCATCGTCATCATGGCGCCGATCACGATGGACCCGAGGACCATGATCACGAGCCCGACCATGAGCGCCGAGCCCTGCTCGCCGGAGCGATCTGAAGTGATGTCCACGCGGGCGCTCACTCGTCGCAGCCCAGCGCAGTCTGGTAGTCGGTCGCAGCGCGGCTGCGAATGGAGATCTCGTCGCGCAGCGCCGAGTGGCTGGCGCTGTAGCGTTTGGTCATGAGGGCGCTGAAGTCGATCCGCACGCCCACGACACGATTGCGCTGGTCGGAGGAGAGCGTACCGGCCTGGATCTGTGACGTGCAGCCGCCTCCTGCCGAGGTGGCGAGCACGTAGGAGAACAGCGACGGGGCGCCAGCGCCGGGGGCGGGGAGTGCAGAGGTCGGGTTCGTGAGGGCATCGTCCTCGCGGATCGCGCCAGCCGCGGCGCATCGATTGGTATAGGCGCGGCTGATGCGGCGGATGTACCAGCCCTTCGCGGAGGGTTGGACGAGCCACGTCACGCACTCGGGGCGCGAGGTGCTGCCTGCGGCCTCGTCGACCACGTCCGACTGGACGGTCAGCTGGTTGGGCTGCGCAGTGGTGATGTCGCGCCAGTCGAGCACGTTGCCGTTGATGTCGTAGAGCGTGCCGTCGGTCTGGACGGCCTGCTGCAGGTCGGCGATGTCGGCGATGCTCGCGCCGTCGCGTCCGGTGCTGCGTGCGCCGCGCACGTCGGCGCCGAGCCGCTCGGCGATCTCGGCAGCGTCCGCGCGACCCTCGGCGCTGGATGCCGTATCGGCCGCCCCGGAGAAGCTGCCCATGATCGCGCTGCCGGCTGCCGCGAGGATGATGCCGATCAGCACGAAGGCGACGATCAGCTCGAGCATGGTGAAGGCGAGCTCGCTCGTCCGCCGTGCGGGCACGACTCGAGCGCCACGTGCCAGGTCAACGAAACGACGGGAATACGGGCGTGCAGGACAACAGTTTGGATCGTGGGCAACCATCCACGTTGGGCATCGGCGGGGGGCGACGAATCCTTGAAGGAAAAACCGAGGTTCAGGTCTCGACCGACGACGCCGATGGTGCAGCGATGTCGACGCGCCCTCCAACACCCGCACCCACGTCGCGCCCCCACCGGGGCGAGGCTGGATTCACGCTCGTCGAGCTCATGGTCGTGATGATCATCATCGCCATCATCGGCGGTATTGGTGCGATGTCGATCCGGACGGGTCGGAGCACCGGCAGCAGCATCGAGGCGCGGACCGCTGCCAGCATGTACGCGGACGCCGTGGAGCGGTACCAGTCCGAGCACGGGCGCAAGGTTCCGACCTGGGGATCCGCTGACTGGCCGACACCGAATGCTGGGCCGCTCAAGCGGCTCTCGATCGGGACGACGGTCGTGAATCCGTACCTCCGCAAGAGCGTGCCCGACGTCTTGACCCGTCGTGGTCCGACCGGCGCGACCTGGCGGACTTCTGCTCCGGGAACTGGCGCTGGGGGAGCCCTCGTCTACGTGACGACGGGTGCCTACGCATTCCGCATCGACGCTTACTGGGACGGCAAGCTGCTGTGTTCGGCCGGCAAGGTCCCCGCCGGCGGCCAGGCCTGCTGAGCTATCGGGCCGCGCACGCCTTGTAGCGTGCCGCGCTCACGTCGCCGCCCTGGACCGAGCAGATCGGTCGGCCGGGGACCGTCACGACGATCTCGTAGCCCCGCCCTCCCGACAGCTGCGTGTACGCAATGTTGTTCGGTCCGCTGCCGAATCCAAGCGACCCGTCCTGGATCGTTTCCGGGACCGAGCGCAGGTACGGGGTCCGTGCACCGAGCAGCAGCGAGACCGGTCCGCGGCTCGGCGTGGCTGACCAGTCACTCGTGCCGGGACCCCTGGGGTAGCGCTTGTGGTGGTCACGAGCGAAGTCGTCAGCCGCGTTGGCGTATGCATGGGCGGTGGTCGTGGCGGACAGCGTCCGGCCGGTACTGCGCGCCGATTGCACGCTCGTGAAGCCAAATGCGGCCAACACGCCGATGATGAGCAGCACCACGAGCAGCTCGACGAGGGTGATGCCGTGCTCGTTGACGGGATTGCGCTGCATGGGACACGTGTCGGCCAGAGCTGCGAAGTCCTTGAAAATGTCGCACGGTCGATAGATTCGCCTCAAGTTCCAAAAACGAAATGCCGATGCATGTCGTGATGCGGACCTCGCCCTCCCTTGGTCGTGCGTCGCACGGTGGACGGTGCCCCGGTGTCCACGACGACGCATGCCCCTTCACGCGCGACAGCGTGCGCCCATCTGGCGTGCGCCAGCAGCGCGCCCCGATCAGCCGCCAAGAGCAGGGCTTCACGCTCATCGAGCTGATCGTTGCCATGGTGCTGCTCGCCATCGCACTGGGCATGGTCTCCGTCTTCGTCCTGCAATCGATCTCTGGCGGCACCGGCGCGCGTTCCGGCGCAGCCTCGGATGCAGCGATCGCCGCCGCCACGGTGGCTCTCGAGGACGATGTCGCCGCGGCGGTGACGGAGGACCGCCGCTCGAACAAGCTCCGCGATCGGGTGGAGTTCGCCCAGGCCGTCCGATCCAACGGCGTCGCACGAAGCAACAATCCGAGCGACGCTGGTCGCGTGCTCGACATCGACGACATCCTCGTCGCCACCCCGAGCGAGCTGCAGCTGCGTGCCGACGTCGACGCCGCCGCAGGCGTGGAGTGCGTGACCTGGCGCGCCAGCACGACGAACGGGTACCGCGTCGAACGGCTGGTCAGCGGTGCGGGCGGCTGCGGCACCGGATCCCTGTCGCGCCGCACACATGTCTCGGCTCCGGCCGGTGTGACGGGACTGACGGCGACACCGTTCAGCTATCAGCTCCTGTGTCATCGCTCCAGCTGCCCCGGGTCGCTGGCTCCAGCCTCGGCGCCCTGCCGTCCCTGGACCAGCACGAACGCTGCCGGTGGCCAGCGCCGCTGGGTCGTCGGCGTCTCCGCCCGCTTCGTCAACGTCACGTCCGACAAGGCAGTGGCGAAGGCGAGCGGCTCGGCCTCGATCGCGGTTCGCTCGCGCGACACCGAGAGCTATCGCAAGGCGCTGGGATGTTGATCGCTCGCCCACAGCCGCGCGAGGAGGGCGCCGCGCTGCTGGCGGCGATCGCCATGCTGATCTTCGCCTCGCTCGTGATCGTCGGCATCGTCGTCGGCGCGCGGACGACGAGCGACGCCAGTCGCGAGAAGCTGGACTCCTCGGGCGCGATCCAGATGGCGCGCGACGCCGGTGCTGCCCTGTCCACGGCCTACAGCTCGCTCACGGCGGGGGAGTTCGATGGCTATGCGCCGTCCCAGTCCGTCCTCGCCGGCCACGCACAGCGCATGGGCGGCACCATCGTTGCCAATGGCTCACTGCCCCAGGCGCTCGCGACGGTGGATACCGCGCGGGTGCCAGCGTCGAGCCGCTACGCCGTGCGCCAGTCCCTCCAGGATGGTCGGACCGGTTGGTGGCAGGTCTACTCGATGAAGCTGCCGACGTGGGGAACGACTCCGGGTGGCCGAGTCATCGCCTACGTGCGGGTCTGGACTTCGCCGCAGGGCGATGACAGCAAGGTGACACAGCCAGCGATGTACCGCATCGAGTTCCGTCCCCAGTGGTTCGCCGACTACCAGATGCTGTTCGACGGACCGGCCCGCATCCTCGATGGCGCCACCATCGCCGGTCCGGTGCACTCCAACGGATATGACAACTCGTACTACGACCAGTACCGCTCGCTCGTCAATGCGGGACAGACGATTCGATTCGAAGGTACCGCCTCGTGCACGAACACGGCACGCATCACCGTGGCATCGGGCAGCGTCGTCGGCAACGCGCAGTGTCAGTCGCAGTCACGCTCGGCTCCCAACGTCCGCTACAGCCTGTTGCGGGCCCGAGATGCCGCGACTCGACTACGCGTGATCTGCCAGGGCGTTCCGCACGCGGCAGTGCGGATGTCGTGCCCCGCGGTGACCACACCGATCAACGTCACGTTGAGTGGGACGCAGGTCCAGGTGCAGGGCCAGCCGACACTGGATGCACGCGTGACCGGAAGCCGGCCCAGCGACAACCAGGGCGCGGTCGTCATCGCCAGCGGGGACGTCCACGTGCGCGGCAGCCTCTCGGCCAATGCACGAGCGCTCATCATCACGGCGGCGAACACCACCACCGGCAGCTATGGGACGGGGAGCGCCCCGAGCATCTGGATCAAGGGCGGCGGCAACGTCGGCTCGAACCCTGCAGCATCCTCCTCGTTCGGTGCCGTGGCCGAGGGCGACATCATCTTCGACGAGACCGCCGCCTGTGGCATGACCATGCGTGGTGCGCTGCTCGCGATGAGCGGCATGGTCAGCTCGCACCCGACCTGGCGCTCACCGGTTCCGGTGCCGTCGGGGCGTACCTGCGCCCAGGCGACGATCCGCGGCTCCATCACCGGGCACTATCCGCCGCTGATGTACAACCAGGACAACGCTGCGGGCTTCCAGCGACGCAACTACGAGTGGCTGCCGTCGCTGTACGACAATCCACCGCCGCTCTACCCGACCTCCGCCGATTGGGAGACGACCCAGCTCGAGCCTGCGAACCTCGACTGCTTCGCAAGCGCCGTGGGTGGAGCCCTCATCGAATCGCGCGGTGATTGCGTATGAGAAGCAGGGTGCAACGCCAGCGCGAGTCAGGCATGGCCATCGTCGAGGTGCTGATCGCCGTGATCATCCTGGCGGCGGTCGCCTCCTCGGTCGCATTGGCCACGGTCGGCAGCGCGAAGGTGCGTGGTACGGCGCGGCTCCAGACGTCATTGACTTCGTCGGGCATGCAGGTCCAGGAAGACATCGCGACGGACCGTGACTGGATGCGCGTGGCGGGGTGCAAGCAGCTGAACACATGGTGTGACATTCGACCGTTCGTCCGTCCCGAATCGCTCAAGCTCGAGGATGTCGGAGGCGTGGCAACGTTGGAGTACGCTCGCTCGACGGCGCTGGACAGCCCGCTGGACCAGCTGGGTCCAGCGGACGCGGACGGCGTGATTCCCGACTACTACCGTATCGAGGTGAGCCTGCGCGCTGCGGATGAGGTCGCCGGCCGCTACGGCGTGGCGACCGCCAAGACCGTTCGGCGCTTCGTGACGACGATCGACCGACGCGGCGTGGAGCAGGTCGGCTCGATTGCGGTGGAAGTGTGCAAGCTGACGAACCAGTCCGACGAGCGCATGCAGATCCAGGGCTGCACGCCGACGGGGCGCTCCGACATCGGCATGCTCGGGTGTGCTCCGGGGGCCGTCCCCGAGTGCGGACCCGCCGTGGGATGGGTGACACCCCGCCCCGCCAGTGACGTCGACCCGGCGCTGTTCGTCGGCCTGCGCCGCGTCACCACGTCCTTCACCCTGGTCAACACCTCGAGCGGCGCAGCGGTCTCCTCGGGCAGCGCGACGCGCGTCGACGGGCTCTACGTCTTCCAGAACCTGCCCGCAGGGGAGTACCGCCTCGCTGGGCTGCCCGCATCGATGGGTGCCCGGACCGAGCGATGGAAGTCGAAGGAGCTCCCGACCTTCCACGGCCCGTCGACGAAGCCGACGATCACGGTCGAGGCGGGTATTCGGGCGCGCGCACTGGTGCTGTACCGCCATACGATGAACCCAGGCGGAATTGACCTGTTCTTCCAGCGCAGGACGCGCACCTACAACCTGCGCGGTCCGTTCACCGCTTCCGAGACGAGCGTGCCCGAGATGGCGCCCACCGACAGCTACATCGGCGCGAGCGCGGCGAGCCACTGTGGCACGATCAACGACGCGGGCGGTCAGTTCAACACGCTGACCTGTCTCGAGCCGCCGACGCAGGTCAGCCCGAACTGCGTCGAGATCATGGTGGTCGGTACGATCTTCAAGGACGTTGGGGAGGGCAATGGCAACATCACCTTCCTGTACCCGGACGTCATCGAGGGTCTCCCGAATTCGGGAACGCACCTCAAGATCGTCCTGCCGGGCCCGACGCCGGCGTCCCGCTTCTGCACCTTCTATGCCGAGTACCTGACGCACACGTACTGGGGCCAGGTGTCGAACCCGCCGTGGGACATCCGCAACGGTGCGGCAGCGGCGAGCGCCTACTCGGTCGACCCGCTCCCGGACGTGCGTCATGTGGAGTACGGAGCGGGCGGACCGTACGTACAGACGCCGCAGTGCATCGTGGCGTGGAAGTCCCAGTGCACGACGTCAGGCGGAGCGGATTCGCCGGCGCTCAGAGCTGGCATCAAGCCGGGCCTCAACTCACCGGTCAATATCTCGGATCCCGCGGGGCATGCGCTCAACACGACCTTCAGTGGAACCCCGGGCTGGCTTCGTGGGCCGCTCTGGGCGCGGCCGGATGGCGCCATCACGGCTCGCGATGGCTCCAGCCACGCACCCGGGGCTCGCGTCAACTTCATGGGCCTCGGCGAGTGCTACTGGCGCAGCCCACGATTCGGCGGCGAACAGCTGGGGCCCTGCAACCCCTGCAACCCCGTCTGGCAGCCCGGCTGGACGATCGCGGGCTGCGCCATCCTCACCGACACCCACTGGGAACGCCCTGCATGGGAAGTGGTGACGGCGCTCGACATCGAAGGTGATGGCCAGGAGCGCGCGCCGTACACGAAGCGGATCGAGACCAAGTCCGGCGACATCGTCTACAACCCGCCGTGGCAGTGCACCTCGACGGTGCCGCGCGTCGCGAATGGCGCCACCTGCAGCGCGACGCCACGGGGTGGCGGCGAGAAGGGCATTCCGCTGACGAAGCACCCTGCCTCGGGCTCTGGCGTGGCCGTGGTGAAGAAGAAGTCGTTCGGCGGGGGTGGCGGCGTCTAGCGTCGGCTGCCTGGCCGCTTGCGGTGTCAGTCGTTGTTCGACTGGGCCAGCGCGACGCGCAGCTCGGTCGGCGGCATGAACCGCACGGTCTCCTCGACGTGCGCGAAGGGACGCACGGTGATGGGGCCGCGCTCGCGGAACCACTCGAGCACGCGGTCGACGAGCGATTCCGGGGCGCTCGCGCCGGAGGTCAGGCCGATCGTCAGCTTGCCTTCGACCCACGCGGGGTCGATCTCGGTCTCGTCATCGATGCGGTAGGCGGGCTTGCCGAGGTCCTGGGCGAGGTCGGCGAGGCGCACCGTGTTGGAGGAGTTCGCCGAGCCGATCACGAGCAACATGTCGATCTCGCCTGCGAGCTGCTTCACGGCCGTCTGGCGGTTGCTCGTGGCGTAACAGATGTCTTCCTTGGCGGGTCCCTGGATCTGCGGGTACTTCACCTTGAGGCGCTTGATGATCGAGACCGTCTCATCGACGCTGAGCGTGGTCTGGGTCAGGTAGACGAGCTTCTCGGGGCTGCCGATGTCGAGGCGGTCGACGTCTGATTCATCCTGCACGAGCACCATGTGCTCCGGTGCCTCGCCCATCGTGCCTTCGACCTCCTCGTGGCCCTCGTGGCCGATGAAGACCATCGTGAA
>JAOPYV010000181.1 GCA_025964435.1 Thermoleophilia bacterium
CTCGACGAGGACCTGCACGGTGAGCTGGCTCCCCCACGGCTGCGCGAGGCGGCCCAGCATCGCCGGTCCGACCTGCACCAGCGCCGCCTCGAGCGGATCGCGGACGAGCTGGAGCAGCCACGACGTGTCCCGTGGACGGCGATCGCCTTCGCCGCGACGTGCGGCGCCGTGTTCATCTTCCAGCTGGTCCAGCACGGCCCGTTCCCCGACGAGCGGGACCTCGAGGCCGTGGGCGGTCTCCGCAGCGACCTCGACGCCATGCCCTGGCGCTACTTCATGGCGAACCTGCTCCATGGCGGCGTCGATCACCTGTCGGGCAACCTGCTCATGTGGGGCTTCATCGGCACGATCGTCGAGCGCGTCGTGGGCTGGCTGCGCATGCTCGTGCTCGTTCTGGTCGGTGCGGCGGCCTGCAGCGCCGGTGCGCTCGTGGCGGAGCCGGACATCGTCGGCGTCGGCGCCTCCGGGGTCGTCTTCGCGGCGATCGGTCTCGCGGTCGCGCTCGACCCCTTCGCACGCCGCACCGTCGGTCGCTTCGGCTGGATCCTGCTGCTGCTCGGCATCGGCCTGTCGACGTTCGCCCCCGGCATCTCCGCGGGCGGGCACGTGGGCGGGCTCCTCGGCGGCTTCGCCGTCGGCGCACTGATCGCCGTCGCGTGGCGGATCCCCCATGTGTCAGTGCCGAAGGGCGTGCCGCTCTACGCGACCCAGCTCGTCGACCGGAGCGCACCCCTCGCACCGCACCGAGCGCTCACGATCGAGGAACGGCTGACACACCTCGATCGACAACGTCAGGCGGGGACGCTCGCCCCCTTCGAGTACGAGCGGCTGCGCAACGTCCTGCTCCTGCGCGGTTAGCCGGAGCGCCGTTCAGTTGATGAAGGGTCCGCCCTCGGTGCTGCCGGGTCGCGGGGGCAGTGGCGGTGGAGCCGATGGAGGCGCATAGGTGGACGGCGGAGCATGTGACGCAGGCGCGGGTGACGTGGGCGTCGCGTGGTGCGCGCTGCCCGGGTATGGCACGCCGCCGTAGGTCCCGGCGCCGACCGCATCGGGTCCGATGCCGCGACGTGCCAGCGCATCCTTCCTGACGCAGACGGTGCTCGCGATCAGGTCGTGGAGCGACTGACGTCGATCCGTCAGGCCGATCGTGAAGGCCGATGCGATGAGCGTGAGGACACTGACATAGGGGATCGAGTACAGCATCGATGCCGCCGTTCGACCGATCGATCGACCGACGCCGAGTCGCTCGAGGTCCTCGAGCCGCACGACGCGGAAGCCGGCGGCGCGCTGTCCCGGCTTGGCCATGCCCGCGCTGCGCAGCCACAGCACGTTCCAGATTGCGGAGACGAGCACGACGACGAGGCCGAAGCCCATGATGAGGAGGCCGACGGCAATCTCGTCGCTCTCGCTGAGCACGGTGGACCCCGCGTCGGGGGCGTTCATGTCATCCCACACGCGGTCGGAGAACTCCGGTGCGGCGACCCCGACGATGCCAGCGACGATGCCGAAGGTGACGAGGCTGAGCACGGCGAGGATGATGCCGTCGAGCAGGTAGGCACCGAAGCGCGCACCCCACGAGGCGCACTCCTCCTGGTGGAGCGGCGCCGCCTCGCCCAGCCCGGAGGCGGGCTGCTGATGCATGCCGGAGGCGGCGAGCGCCCAGCCACTCGGGGCGGGCATCGCCGGAATCACGGGTGCCGCGCCGGGCGTCGTTGCCGCGGCCGGCGCCATCGCCAGGCCCGCTCCGCAGCGACCACAGAAGGACATTCCCGCATCGTTCACGGCGCCACACGAGGTGCACGTCACCATTTCGCCCTGCCCCGTTCCCGTCCATCGACCATGCGCACCAACTACCCAGCGTATGGCCTTTTCCGACCTCGTGGCCCCGGGTGACGTTTCCTAGCGGCAGCGCGTGGTACGCACTCCCTGCACCAACGATTGAGGGGAAAGCACCATGGATGATCGCCTGCACGGCAAGAAGATTGCGTTCCTGGCCACCGACGGGGTGGAGCAGGTCGAGCTGACCGAGCCCTGGAAGGCAGTCGAGGACGCTGGCGGTATCCCCGTGCTGGTCTCGATCCATGACGGGACGATCCAGGGCTTCGAGCACGACACCGAGGAAGCCGACATGTTCACCGTCGACCAGACGATCAACGAGGTCTCGGCGATGGACTTCGATGGCCTGGTCCTGCCGGGTGGCACGACGAATCCCGACAAGCTGCGCCAGGACCACGACGCCGTCGACTTCGTCCGCGACTTCGCGGACCTCGGCAAGCCGATCGGTGCGATCTGCCACGGTCCATGGATGCTCGTGGAGGCCGGCGTCGCCGACGGGCACACGCTCACGAGCTTCCCGAGCCTGCACACCGACATCGAGAATGCCGGCGGCCTCTGGGTCGACCAAGCGGTCGTCGTCGACGACGGGATCGTCACGAGCCGCGGCCCCGACGACCTGCCCGCGTTCTGCGGAAAGCTGATCGAGGAGTTCGAGGAGGGCATCCACGAGGAGCTCGCCAAGGCGGCTCCGTGAGGCCTGCGACGGCCAATTGAATGGCACCATGGGCGAACGTTCTGCTGCATCGTGCCGTGGAACCTGCCGAAGCCTGCTACCCTTCCGTGGTGACTACTGACTCCCCCTCCCCCACGCTTCCCGACCCGACGCTCGCCACAGCGAGCCGCACGGACCGCCGCAACATTGCCATCGTCGCGCACGTCGACCATGGCAAGACGACGCTCGTCGATGCCATGCTGCATCAGACCGGCGCCTTCGGATCCCATGAGAACGTCGCCGTTCGCGCGATGGATTCCATGGATCAGGAGCAGGAGCGTGGCATCACGATCCT
>JAOPYV010000182.1 GCA_025964435.1 Thermoleophilia bacterium
CTCGCCGTACCGGTCTACCTCGGCGTGCGTCGCGTGCTCGCGTGGTCCAACCAGCTCGCCGGCATCGACGCCGTGGAGCGTGCCGCATGAGTCGCCTTCGCACCCCCCGCCGCGGCGGCCGGACCAACCCGGGCGCCTTCAGTCCGCGCCGCGCCGCAGCTGACCTCGCACGCTCCTCCCGCGAGGGCGCGATGCCCGTCGCACCGCGCATCGCGGTCGCCGGCATCATCGGTGCCGTCGTGTTCGGCATCCTCGTGCTGCGCCTCTGGGCATTGACCGTGCTCGGTGGCGCCGAGTACGCCGCGCTCGCCGACCAGAACCAGATGCGCCAGCTGCGCGTTGAGGCGCCGCGTGGCAGCATCCTCGACCGCAACGGCGAGGTGCTCGTCGCCAACCGCGCGTCGGAGCAGGTCGTGCTTAACCTGCAGGACGTGCCGGAGGCGCGCCTCGATGGCGTGATCTCCTCGCTGTCGCGGATCCTCGACGTGCCGGAAGCGGAGATCCGCGAGGACGTGGAGAACGCCCCGCCGGGCGGACTCGAGCCGATCATCATCCGCGGTGACCTCGCGGGCAGGCGTGACGAGCAGGCCAAGTGGTACCTGCGCGAGCACCGCGCCGAATTCCCGGGCGTCGACATCACGACGCGCCAGGTGCGCGACTACCTGCACGGCACGGCCGCGGCGCACATCCTCGGCCAGGTCGGCCAAGTCAGCGAAGAGCAGCTCGAGACGAGCCACACGAACCGCAAGTCGGGCGATCGCATCGGCGTGTCCGGCATCGAGCGCCAGTACGACGAGTACCTGCGCGGCGTCGATGGCTACCAGGCGATCCAGGTCGACGCGGCGGGTGTGCGTCAGGGCGAAGGCCGCGGCCTGCCCGCTGCGATCGGTCGCTCGGTCAAGCTGACGATCGACCTCGGCCTGCAGAAGGCGACACAGAAGTCGCTGCGCGAGGGAATTGCGAAGTCGTCGCGGACCGCCGACGGTGCTGGAGCCTTCGCTGGCGCGGCGGTCGCGATCGATCCGCGCAATGGCGAGATCCTCGCGAGCGCCTCGGAGCCGACCTACGATCCCGGCATCTTCGTCAGGCCAGGTAACAGCGCCAAGATCGACGCGCTGCTCAAGGACAAGAGTGAGCATCTGCCGATGTTCAATCGCGTGATCGGCGGCGCATATCCGCCCGGCTCGATCTACAAGCCGATCACGGCGCTCGCTGCGATGGACATGGGCCCGGACGTGCTCACGCCGGACAGGTTGATCGAGTGCCCGCCGAGCTTCCCGGTCGGTAAGACGATCTTCAGGAACCACGTCGACCGCCACATGGGCTCGATGAACCTCGCCCAGTCGCTCGAGACGTCGTGTGACACCTACTACTACAAGCTCGCGTTGTACTTCTACCAGGACCCGGGCTCACCGCTGCAGGACTGGTCGCGCAAGTTCGGCCTCGGCGCGCCCACGGGAATTGACATTCCCGGCGAGATCGGTGCGCGCGTGCCGACCGTGGCCTGGAAGAAGTCACTCGACCACCTGCCCGAGGACGAGCGCAGCTGGCGCCCGGGTGACTCGATCAACATGTCGATCGGTCAGGGAGACCTGCTGGTCACCCCGCTGCAGATGGCGAACGTCTTCGCCGCGCTCGGCAATGGCGGCACGCTGCACACGCCGCACCTCGGCATGCAGGTGGAGGACCCGTCGGGGCGCGCGGAGATCGGACTGCACGCTGACAAGCCCCGTGACCTCAAGCTGGATCCCGGCGACCTCGCCGGCGTCGAGGACGGTCTCGTCGCCGTGACGAGCGGTGTCGTGGGAACGGCCCGGGCGGTCTTCGGCACCTTCGAGGTTCCGACCGCGGGCAAGACCGGCACGGCGGAGAAGTTCGGCCAGAAGGACATCGCCTGGTACTGCGGCTACGCGCCGGTCGATGATCCCGAGATCGCGGCCTGTGCCGTCATCGACGGTGGTGGCCACGGCGGCAGCGACGCGGCACCGATCGTGCTCGGCATGCTGCAGCAGCACTTCAAGGCAGAAGGCGGCACGACGGACGTGAAGGGAGCGACGATCGACTGATGGGCCGTTCTCGCCACCGCATCCTCGGCGTCGACGCGACGCTCGTGCTGACCGCACTCGCCATCATCGTGCTCTGCGTCTACGTGCTCGGCACCGCCATCGTGCGACCGGACGGCGGGCTCGACTCGAGCTTCGCCCATCGCCAGATGGTCTTCGGCGTGATCGGGCTGTTCATCGCGATCGGCGTCTCGCGCATACCGGTGAACTTCTGGCAGCGCTGGTGGCCGCACGCGCTCGCGCTGACGATCGTGCTGCTCATCCTGCTGCGCCTGATCGGCACGGTCGTCAACGGCTCGCGCCGCTGGATCGACCTCGGTCCCGTCAGCCTGCAGCCGTCGGAGTTCGGCAAGGTCCTCGCGCTCATCACGATCGCCGGCTTCCTCGCCTCGCGCCAGCGCGAGATCCGTGAGGGGCGCACCTTCCTGCTCGGGCTCGGCCTGCTCGGCGTGCCCTGCGTCATGGTCTTCCTGCAGCCCGACTTCGGTACGGCCCAGGTGTACGGCTACCTCGCGCTCGGTGCGCTCTTCTTCGCCGGCGCGCGCTGGCTGCACTTCGCGATGCTCGGTGGCGCGATCGTCGTCGTCTCGGTGCTGGTGCTCGCCGTGCTGCCGGCGGTCGGCCTCGAGGTGCTCCACGACTACCAGAAGCAGCGGCTGACCGGCTTCCTCGACCCGGAGGCCGACGCGCAGGGCTCCAACTACCAGACGATCCAGGCGAAGACCGCGATCGGCTCGGGGCAGCTCACAGGGCGGCCCGAGGGCGAGGCATCGCAGGTCCAGCAGGGGTTCCTGCCGGAGCCGCAGACCGACTTCATCTTCGCGACGCACACCGAGCGCTACGGCTTCCTCGGCGCGGCGCTGCTGCTCGGGCTGTACATGCTCCTGATCAGCCGGATCCTCTATGCGGTCGGCGTGGCGGCGAATCCCTACTCGCGGCTGATCGCGGGCGGCGTGGCGATGCTCTTCTTCTGCCAGGTCTTCATCAACGTCGGCATGGTCATCGGCGTGCTGCCGGTCACCGGCGTGCCGCTCCCGATGTTCTCCTACGGCGGCTCGGCGCTCTGGACCAACATGGCGCTGCTCGGTCTGGTCGTCGCGGTGCTGCGCGAGGCCGAGAGCCCGACCGTTCGCTACCAGCGTCGCACTGGCCGCCCGACCGCCGGCTTCGGCTCGCTCCGCGCGACGTCATCCGAGCGCGCCCCGGCGCGACGCCCCACGGCGTCCACGCCCGGCATGCCCTACACGGCCGGCAGCTCGCGCCGCCGCCGACGCCGCACCTGAGCGCCGCCCGTCCGCTCACCCTCCGCTCACCCTCCGCTCGCGACTCCGCTCGCGAGGTGTGGCGGCTGAGTACCTCCATGCGCGACTGAGCCGCCACACCTGTGCGCGCCCGGCCGTTCGCTCCCGAGGTGTTGCGACCGAGTCGCTCCAGGCGCGACTGAGCCGCCACACCTGCATGTTCACACTGGATGTCACAGCGCCTGTCCGTCGATTCCGTGAGCGCCGCATCCGTACCGCGCTGAGAGAATCGAGGGCGTCGATGGCTCGTCGATTCTGTGAGCGCCGCATCCGTACCGCGCTGAGAGAATCGACGGCCGTGGGCGCCCGCCCACGGTGACTGAATCTCCAGACGCCACATGGATGGTGCACTGGGAGATTTGGTGGCGATCGCGGCGTGACGAGATCTCCAGACGCCACATGGATGGCGCACTGGGAGATGTGGTGGCGCCGGGCGGCGGGATGGCTGCGGCGACGGGCGCGAGATCAGCCCGCCGAGCTAGCTGGCGCGGACAGGAGACGGAGACGCTCCTCCGGCGCTCGAACGAGTAGTGCGGCGGGTCGATCATGGCGCTCAAGCCAGTGGAGATGCGCACCGATGGGCTTCCCGTCGCCGTTCGCTCCCGTCGCTGGAGCGTCTGGTAGGTTATGCAGGTGATTTCCGTCCGCAGGCGCCCTGCGCGCGGCCGGCGCCCTTGACGGGCTGCCGCCGCAGCCGGGCAGCATCGATGTTGGCCACACGCCAGGACACGAGCGAGCCGCGGGAAAGCAAGGTTTTTCAGGAGGCTTCGAGCTGGTGATTCCGCTCGGGCAGATATTCGCTCTACCGCGCCGAGGCAATTCGACTTCGGCATCCAACGCTGCGCTTCGCGCGCCGCATCACTCCGCCGTGCCTTCCGCACGGCGCTATCTCCACGGAAAGCTTGAGGTGTCCCATGGGACTCTTTGACAAGGTCAAGAAGGCAATCACTGGTGGCTCGACGCCCCCTCCCGCCAAGTCCGGCGGCTCCGGCCGGCAGGGTCAGGGCGGCGGCACCCGTCAGGGTGGCCAGAGCGGGAATCGCCAGGGTGGCCAGGGCGGCGGCAATCGCAATCGCGGCGGCCAGGGCGGCACCCGCGAGGGTGGTCAGGGCGGTAATCGCCAGGGCGGTCAGGGCGGTCAGGGCGGCCAGGGCGGGCGTGGCCAGGGCGGCGGACGCGGCCAGGGCGGCCAGCGCGAGGATTCCGAGTCCGCTGAGGGCACCGCAACCGGCACGCGCCGGCGCGGCTCACGCGGCGGCCGAGGCCGCACCGGCCAGGGCGGACAGGCAGCTGATGGCGGCCAGACCAGCAACGCTGGTGGTCGCGGCGGACAGGGCACCCGTCAGGGTGGCCAGCGTCAGGGCGGACAGCGCCAGGGCCAGCCGCGCGACGGAGATGCAGCAGCAACTGGCGACGGCGAGGGCACGAGCTCCTCGAGCCGACGCCGTCGACGTGGCGGTCGCGGACGCGGCGCCGGCGCCGGTGGCGAAGGTCGCAGCACCGAGGGCGGCCAGGGCACCACGCGCAAGGTCACGCGCAGCAACGTCGACGAGCTCAAGGAGAAGAAGGAGCAGGACGGCGGCTCCGGTCGCTCCGGTGGCTCCCGCTCCGGCGGCGGTCGAAAGAAGTCCAGCTCCTCACGCAGTCGTTCCGGCAGCGGCAGCCGCTCCGGCAGTGGCGGCGGCGGTCGCAACCGTGAGCGCGCCCGTCGCGGCTCCGCATCGAGCGGCAGCCACCGCCGCGTGCTCGACGCCAACGAGCGCCCCAAGGATCCGGTCAAGAAGCAGATCCTGATCAACGCCAGCGATCCGAACGAGATCCGCGTCGCCATCCGCGAGCAGCAGAAGGTCGTCGAGGTCTACGTCGAGCGCAAGGGCAAGCGATCCCTCGCCGGCAACATCTACAAGGGGCGCGTCCAGAACGTGCTCCCCGGCATGGAGGCCGCGTTCATCGACGTCGGCCTCGACCGCAATGGTTTCCTCTACGTCGACGAGGTTACCCCGGCCGCCGCTGACTCCGACCAGATCATGAAGGTCTCGATGGTGTCGGATGTCGAGGAGACCGCCGAGGTCGCCGTCGAGGCGATCGACACGGGCGAGACGCTCGAGATCGGTGACGCCATCGCCGAGGAGGATCGCGAGATCGCAGAGGACGCCGCTGCCGTGGCCGACGGCGAGACCCCCGCGGAGGAGAAGAACAAGGGCCGCGGCCGTGCTCGGATCCAGAACAAGAAGAAGATCCAGGAGCTGCTGCGCTCGGGCCAGGAGATCCTCGTGCAGGTCGTCAAGGACCCGATGGGCACCAAGGGCTCGCGCCTGACGACGCAGTACTCGCTCGCCGGCCGCTACCTCGTGTTCGTTCCCGACGGCGAGGGCCTCGGCGTCAGCCGTCGCCTCGAGGATGCCGAGCGCACCCGCCTGCGCGACATCGTCAAGCAGTTCGAGCTGCCCTGGGGCGGTGGACTGATCGTCCGCACGGCCGCCGAAGGTGCACGCGACGAGGACATCGAGAAGGACCTCCAGCTGCTGCTGCGCCTGCATGAGCAGCTCATGGACAAGGCCGGTCAGGCGCGCGCGCCGAAGCTCCTCTACAACGAGGCCGACCTGTCGCTGCGCATCATCCGCGACCTCTTCAACGACGAGGTCGAGGAAGTCCTCGTCGACGACGAGCGCCAGTACCAGCGCATCCAGAACTACCTGAAGCGCACGAGCCCCGTGCTCGCCGAGCGTGTGCGCATGCACGACGGCCAGCGCCCGCTGTTCGAGAGCTTCGGCGTCGAGGAGGCAATCCGCTCGACGCTCTCCAAGCGCGCCGAGCTGCCCTCGGGTGGCTACCTCATCCTCGACAAGACCGAGGCGTTCCACGTCATCGACGTCAACTCCGGTCGCAACGTCGGCAAGGCGAGCCTCGAGGACACGATCACGAAGACGAACATGGAGGCGGCCGAGGAGGTCGTGCGCCAGCTGCGCCTTCGTGACCTCGGCGGCATCATCGTCATCGACTTCATCGACATGAACCAGATGAAGAACCGTGACGCCGTGCTCGAGCACTTCCGCAAGGAGCTCTCGAAGGACCGCACCAAGACCTACCTCGTCGAGATCAGCCCGCTGGGGCTCGTCGAGATGACCCGCCAGAACGTCTCCGAAGGCGTGCGCGAGATCCTGACCTCGACCTGCCGCGTCTGCGAAGGCCGTGGCGTCACCGTCAGTGCCGAGACGCACGCCATCGAGGTGGAGCGCGCGGTCATCGACCTCGCCGCTGGCCTTGGCGAGGGCGTCGAAGCCGTCGCGATCGAGACGCAGCCTGAGGTCGCGAAGGTGCTCGTCGGCAACTCCGGCAAGCAGGCCGAGCTCGACAAGCGTGCCGGCAAGCTCGTGCGCGTGTTCCCCGACCCTGACCTGCAGCCCAATACCTTCGCAGTCCGCGCCACGGGTGACGCGGCGAAGATCGCGTCGCTGCCCGAGCCGCTCATGCGTGGCACGAAGCACAAGGTCCTGATCGATCGCGTCGACCCGACCTGTGAGGAGGACGGCATCGTCGAGATCGACGGCGTCCTGGTCACCGTGATCGGCGCCGGCGAGCACGTCGGCGAGGAGAAGACGATCCTCATCGCCGCATGTGCTGGCAGTCGCGCCTTCGCGACGCTGGTCAAGCCTGCCCGTCGACGCCGTCGACGCGGTGGACGCGGTCGCAAGAAGACGGGCGTGGCAGTCGGCGCCTCCGGCGAGGTTCTGGAGGAGAGCGACGCGGACGACGGCTCCGACTTCGAGGACGAGGACAACGACGACGAGTTCGAGGATGAGCCGGAGGAGGGCGAGGAGGACGCTGCCGCAGCCGCCGCCGCTGAAGTCCTCGAGGACGACGAGCGCACCGAGATCCCGCAGCGCCTCGTGCTGCTCGACGAGGACCAGGATGGCGCCGAGGATGACCTCGACGACGACCAGGACGATGACGAGGACGACGACGAAGTCGACGAGGACGAGGAGGGTGCCGAGGACGGTGCCTCCGAGGATTCCGATGACGCCGGCGACGACGAGGCGGACGAGGACGACGAGTCCGGTGCCGACGACGACGGCGACGACGACCCCGACGACGACGGTGGCTCCGACCATTCCGGCGACGAGGACGAGGCGTCCGGCGACGAAGCCTCGGGCGACGAGGATTCGCACCTCGACGCGATGAGCGTGGCGGCCTCCGGCAGCGACGATGAGCCGTCGCTGGCACGACGTGCCGTCGACGACGATCGCGACGAGCCGAGCATCGACGCCGACGGTGGTCACGACGACCACCTCACCTCGCGTGGTGTCTCCACGCCCGCCAGCGTCACGCCGCAGGCGTCGACGCGCAGCGAATCCGGCAGCTCGCAGGGTGGATCACGGGCCGCAGGCTCGAGCTCCGACGAGGGCTCCGAAGAGGGTTCCTCGACCGGCCCCAACGGCCAGCGTCGACGTCGCCGCGGCTCACGTGGTGGACGCAACCGCAGCCGCAGTGGCGGCGGTGGCGGTGGCGCACGTCCGCAGGGTGACGGCGGCTCCGGCTCTTCGAACTCCGGCGCGTCGAGCTCCAGCTCCAGCTCATCATCACCCAGCACAGATGGCTGACATGCCAGACGTCGAGCTGCGACGCTCGCCGCTCGACGCCGTGCACGATGCGCTCGGCGCTCGGATGGTGCCGTTCGCGGGCTGGCGCATGCCGCTGCAGTACGACGGCATCATCGCGGAGCACATGGCGGTGCGCGAGCGCGCCGGGCTCTTCGATGTCTCCCACATGGGTCAGCTGTCAGTCGATGGCGCCGCTGACATCGCGGCGCTCCAGCAGCACCTCTCCAATGACCTGTCGCGCATCACGTCGGCGGGCGAGGCGCAGTACTCGCTCCTGCTCAACGATGCAGCCGGCATCGAGGACGACCTGATCGTCTACCGCATCGCGGCGGATGAGTTGCTCCTCGTCGTCAACGCAGCGAACGCCAGCCACGATGCGGCACTGCTCGACGGCATTGCCGTCGACGTCTCGGATCGTTGGGCGATGTTCGCGCTCCAGGGGCCGCTCGCGCTCGACGTGCTCGCGAGCCTCGGCATCGATATCGCCGACCTTCCCGCCTTTCGGTTCCGCGCCGTCACGATCGCCGGCCACGACTGCACGCTGGCGACCACCGGCTACACGGGGGAACGCGGCTGCGAGCTGCTCGTGCCCGTCGCCGCGGCCGTCGATGTCTGGAACGCCGTGCTCGCAGACGCGCGTGTCACCCCATGTGGACTTGGTGCCCGCGACACCCTGCGGCTCGAGGCCTGCTACCCATTGCATGGCAACGACATCGATGCCGCGATCGATCCGATCGCCGCTGGGCTCGGGTTCGCAGCCCCCACCGGCATGCATCCATCCGTCGACGCGATCCGCGCCGCCGGCCCGGCGCGTCGCCTCGTGCCGGTGCACGTCGATGGACGCGGCATCCCGCGCGCTGGCAGCCGCGTCCTGGACGAGGCCGGCGCGCAGATCGGCGAGGTCTCCAGCGGCACGATGAGCCCGGTGCTGCGCGCGGGCATCGCCCTCGCGTGGGTGCATCCCGACCACGCATCGCCCGAGACGCCGCTCGCGATCGACGTGCGCGGCACCGCAGTTCCTGCCCATGTGACGCGTCGCCCGTTCGTGCCCGGCTCGCTGCGGTAGGCTCGGCTCGTCGGTCCAGCCGACGTGTCCTGCCTGCACGAGCAAGGAGCGCCACCATGGCCGATGCCAGCTATCCCGACGACCGCCGCTACCACGAGGCCCACGACTGGGTCCTCGTCGACGGCGACACCGCGACCTTCGGCATCACCTGGCACGCGCAGGATGCGCTGGGCGACATCGTCTACTACGCCCCGCCCGAGGTGGGCGCCACGCTGCGCGCCGGCGACCCGTACGGTGAGCTGGAATCCGTGAAGGCTGTCAGCGACGTCATCTCGCCCGCCGACGGCGAGGTGCTCGAGGTCAACGACTCCGTCGTCGGTTCTCCCGAGTCCGTCAACGACGATCCCTACTCCGCCTGGCTCGTGCGCGTGAAGCTGAGCGACCCAGCAGCGGTCGACGCCCTGCTCGACTCGGCCGCCTACCAGGCCCTCATCAGCTGAGGCCGCCTGCTACGGCACGGGTCGCGCCTGCCCTCGGGTGCATGAATACGTCTGCACATGGCCCACCGGGCCCAATCAAGGGCAGGAACCGGCATACCCGACGTCGAATCACCTGCGGGTAGTGCCCCGTTTTCGGTAGGATTTTCATTCGATGTCGCAGGTCCAACTCAAGGTCAAGCCCCG
>JAOPYV010000022.1 GCA_025964435.1 Thermoleophilia bacterium
AGCTCCAGCAGTCGCCGCCGACCAGGAACCGCCCATCGGCCATGAGCGCGATCGAACCGATCCAGTCGGACATTCCGGCGCCGACGTTGGTCGTGACGATGCCATTGCCCGTTCCGGAGGGGCCATCGAAGGTGACATCAAGCACGCCGGTCGGCAGGTGCCGGGTCATGCACAGGCTGTCGAAGCCGCCGACGTTGCAGGTGCCGATCGCCAGGACGTTCCCATCGGGAAGCGTCGCGGCTGCATAGGCCTCGTCGCGATTGGCACTGACGGCTTGCGCGAAGGCGCCATTGCCGGCCGCTGCGCCATCCCAAGCGACGTCGAGCGTGCCAGTGGTCGGCGACCACATGGCGGCGCCGGCGTTGTCGGTCTGCTTGACCTGGAGCTGCGCGGTGCCACCGCTGGAGCCGAAGATGACGTCGCAGTCGGCGGTCGTGACCTGACCGGTGTTCAGCGAGATCATGCCGAAGTTGACGGCGGCACCGGTGGAGCAGCCGGCGCCATCGACCGTGGTGACGGGCGACACCGACATCACGACGGTCGTCGAGGCGCTCGAGGCGGAGATGCTGGTGGCAGGCGTTGCGGCCGCGATGCTGCCGGCGAGCGCGCACGCGGCGAGCACGTGCGCGAGCACGGTGCGGCGTGGACGCTGGCGGGCGGGGCGCATGCTCCATCCATCGACTATCTCGACCTCGAACTTGACCCGGATGGTTGCATATCGGAATCATGTTCCGGAGGCAACATAGGTCGATTATCGACGCTGCGATGCGGCGCAGGCCTACTCGTGGGAGTGCCGGGTACATGCCGGCGGATGCGCTCTCCGACGACACTGCTGCGTGCCGCCGCCGATCGCTGGCTCAACCTCGGGACCGCCGCACTCCCGGTCGTGGCCATCCTTGCCTTGGCCGCCGTTTGGGGACGTTCGTTGGCCCCGGCCGTTGAAGTGGTGCTGATCGCGTTGTTGATCGGCTCCGTGCTCGCGGCGGTGCACCACGCCGAGGTGGTCGCGCACCGCGTTGGAGAGCCGTTCGGATCACTGATCCTCGCCGTCGCAGTGACCGTGATCGAGGTCGGATTGATCGTGTCGCTCATGCTCGCGGGCGGCGACAACGCCGAGACGCTCGCCCGGGACACGATCTTCGCGGCCGTGATGATCTGCTGCAACGGGATCGTCGGCCTCTCGTTGCTGGTCGGCGCCATGCGCAATCGGGTGGCGAGCTACCGCTCCGAGGGTACCAGCGCCGCCCTGCTCATCGTCATCACGCTGGCGACGCTGAGCCTGGTCGTGCCGAAGTTCACGACGAGCACACCCGGGGACGACTTCTCGGCGCAGCAGCTCGGCTTCGCGGCGGTGACGTCGCTCGCGCTCTACGGCCTCTTCGTCTTCGTCCAGAGCGTTCGGCATCGCTCGTACTTCCTGCCGAGGGTGTCCGCAGGCGTCGATGACGTGGACGAAGGATCGGATGAGCCGGCGGAGCGACCATCGAAGGGCGTGACGCTCCGCAGCGTCGGGCTGCTCCTGCTCGCACTGGTCGGCGTCGTCGGGCTCGCCAAGGTGGAATCGAAGTCGATCGAGGACCAGGTCATCTCCGCGGGACTCCCCCATGCGGTGATCGGCGTCATCATCGCGTTGCTCGTCCTCTCGCCCGAGACGATCGCTGCGGTGCGCAATGCGCGCCGGGATCGCGTGCAGACGAGCCTGAACCTGGCATACGGCTCGGCGATCGCCAGCATCGGCCTGACCGTGCCCGTGATCGCCGTCGCCTCGATCTGGATCGACGGGCGCCTCGTGCTCGGCCTCGGCGACATCCAGATCGTGCTGCTGATCCTGACGGCGCTGGCGAGCACCCTGACGGTGCTGCCGGGCCGCGCCACCATCCTGCAGGCAGGCGTGCATCTCACGCTCTGCGTCAGCTTCCTGTTCCTGGCGGCATTCCCGTAGCGGCTCAGCGACGCCGTCGCTGTGGGGGCTGCGACTGGCGACGGGCGCGCCGTTGGATCGCAGCAGGATCTTCCTTGGTTCGCGCAGGGGCCGGCTTGCCACCCGTCCGGCGCAGGTCGACCTTGCCCGTCGAGCGGTCGACCTTGTCGACGTAGACGTCGATCGGGTCGCCGAGACGGATCTGGTGGCCGGACTTGGTGCCGACCATCGCGAGGCCGAAGTCATCGAGCTCGTAGCGCTCGTCGGGCGCGAGCGTTCGGGCCGGCACGAAGCCTTCGAAGACCTCGCCGAAGCGGACGAACAAGCCGCCACCGACCATGCCGACGACTTCGCCGGTCCAGACGCCCTCGCCCTCGTCACCCATCGGGTCGCCCGCGTGCATGCGGCGGTGCAGCAGGTACGAGATCGCGATGCGGTCAGCGCGGCGCTCGAGCTGCTGGAGCTCACGCTCGACGGAGCTGACGTGGCTGGCGATCGTCGTGATGTCGCCGCTCGCTGGCGCATCGGTGCCGATGCCCAGCAGCTGCAGCAACGAGCGGTGCACGACGAGGTCGGGGTAGCGGCGGATCGGTGAGGTGAAGTGGGCGTAGTGCTCGGTGGCGAGTCCCGAGTGCGGACCGGTACGCGCGCGGTACTCGGCGCGCTGCAGGGCGCGCAGCACGCGCGGCGCGAAGGAGCGCCTGCCGCGACCTGCCTTCTCGGCGTAGTCCTGGGCCAGCTTGGCGGCGGCCGCGGCGATCCTGGCGGCCTCGGTGCCACCGAAGTCGTCCGGCAGCGGCGGCGTCGGCACGCCGAGCTGCTCGAAGGTCTTCACCATCGCGCGGATCGACTCGGCCTCGGGATGATCATGGACGCGCCACATGCCGGGAGCCTGGGCCTGCGCGAGCCGCGCGCCGACGGCGTCGTTGGCGACGAGCATGCACTCCTCCACCAGCCGGTGCGACGGGGATTCCGGTGCGAGCCGCGCCTCCTCCGGGTCGAGCTCGCCGAGCGTCAGCTCGACCTCCGGCAGGGACATGTCGAGCGCGCCGCGCTTGAGCCGGCGCAGGCGCAGCAGCTGCGTCACCTTGTCCAGCAGGTGGAGCTGCGCGTCGACGATGCCGTCGACGGAGGTCTTTCCCTCGAACACCTCGTCGACCTGGTCATAGCTGAGGCGACGCGCGCTGCGGATCAGCGTGCGCGCGAAGCGGACGCGCAGCACTTCCCCATCATCGGCGAGGTCGGCGAAGACGCTCACGCAGCCGCGGTCGACGCCGGGACGCAGGCTGCACAGGTCGCTGGAGAGCTCATGGGGCAGCATCGGTGCGACGGCGCCGGGCACGTAGGCGCTCATCGCCTTCTGCTCGGCCTCGATGTCGATCGGTGAGCCGGTCGGCACGTACGCGGAGACATCGGCGATGTGGACGGCGAGCGTCCAGGCGTGGTCCGCATCGTCGGGCGCGACGACGAGGCCGAGCGCGTCGTCGTGGTCCTTGGCGGTCGGCGGGTCGATCGTCAGCACCAGGTCGCTGCGGCAGTCCTCACGGTCGGCGAGGTGCGGGATCTCGGCCGGCAGCTCATCGAGTTGGGCGCGCACGGCCCGGCTCGGCTCGCCGAACGGCTGGTTCGGTGCAGGCACGTTCCCGAGCAGCCCGGCCTCGGCAAGCAGGCCGCGCATCGCGGCGTGCATGGAGTCGACCGACCCGAGCACCTCGACCACGTGGCCGACGTGCTTCTTGGAGGCCTGGACGAGCGCGAGCTTGCCGGCGTCACCGCCGCGACGCTTGGCATCGCCCAGCGTGATCGTGTTGCCCGGCTCGAACCATGGTTCGGCGACGACGAAGCGACCCTTGCGAACGAGCTGGCAACAGACGAGAGGCATGCTCCCAGCCTACCCAGCCGGGCGCACGACCTGACGAATCAGGTTCGCAGGTACTTGCGCATGCTCGTTGCCGAGCCGAACATGCCGAGCGTGATGCCGAGCACGAGCAGGCCGAAGGAGATCAGCGCGAGCGGCACGTCGCCGCCACCGGAATCCAGCGGATTGGAGTCGAGCAGGTCGCTGAACTTCCCGCTCAGGAAGGTGACGAGCCCGTAGACCGTCGCCATCGCCAGCAGCGAGGCGAAGATGCCGCAGAGCAGGCCCTCGATCATGAAGGGCATGCGCACGAAGCTGTTGGAGGCGCCGACCAGCTTCATGACCTCGATCTCGCGACGCCGGCTGTAGATCGACAGGCGGATCGTGTTCGCGACGAGCACCGTCGCCGCGACGAGGATGCCGATGCCGATGGCGAAGAACACGCCGGTCGCCCACTGCGCGACGTTGATCGCGCGGCGTGCGTTCTCGCCGCCGGTCTTGACCTCGGCGACGCCTGCCTGGTCCCGGACGCCCTTGGCGACCGCGTCCATGCTCTTGGGGTTGGTCAGGGTCGCTTCCAGCGAGGCCGGGAACGGGTTGCCCGGCAGGTTCTTGATGACGTCGGGCGATTCCTTGAAGATCTTGCGGGCTCGCTCGAGCGCTGCTTCCTTCGTCACGAAGGTGACGTTGGAGACGTTCGGGTCGCGGTCCAGCGATGCCGTCAGCGCGTTGATCTGCGCGTCGGTGACCGTCTCCTCGAGGAACACGTTCACCGTCGATGCATCGCGCTGGATGCTGTCACCGGCGGCACGGGCCTTGAGGAAGCCGACGGCCGTGATGCCGACGATCAGCAGCGCCACGAGCATGGCGATGACCGCCGCGATCGAGGTCGCCTTGTTGGTCGAGAGCGAGCGCAGTGCTTCACTCATGTAGAAGTTGATGCGGGTGCGCATGGGTCAGTGCTCCTGCGGGCCGGGGCCCTGCGGCGGGATGACGGGGAAGACGCCGGTCGTGCCGGGCACGTGTGCGTCGACCGAGGGGAACTGGCCGGTGCTGGAGACGCCGGTGCGGTCCAGTCCGATCTCCTGGGCGACGGTGTCCTCGTAGCCACCACGCGCCTGGTCGCGGATGAGGCGGCCACCTTCGAGCTGGATCACGCGCTTGCGGAGCCGGTCGACGATGCCCGTGTCATGCGTCGCGACGATGACGGTCGTGCCGCCTTCGCGGTTGATGCGCAGGAGCAGGTCCATGATGCCGAGGCTGGTCTCGGGATCGAGGTTGCCGGTCGGCTCGTCCGCGATGAGCAGCGGCGGCTTGTTGATGAAGGCGCGAGCGATCGAGACGCGCTGCTGCTCGCCACCGGAGAGCTCGTCCGGATAGCGGTCGACCTTCTCGGAGAGGCCGACCAGATGGATGATCTGCGGGACGCGGCGGCGAATCTCGGTCTTCGAGGCGCCGGTCACCTGCATGGCGTAGGCGATGTTCTCGAACACGGTGCGGTTCGGCAGGAGCTTGAAGTCCTGGAACACGCAGCCGATGTTGCGGCGCAGCAGCGGTACCTTCGAGCGCTTGAGCGTGGCGAGCGAACGACCGCCGACCATGATCTTGCCGCTGTCCGGGTCGAGCTCCTTGAGCATCAGCCGGATGAAGGTCGACTTGCCGGAGCCGGAGTGGCCGACCACGAAGACGAACTCGCCCTTGTCGATACGGAGGGAAACGTCCTCCATTCCGACCGAGACGTGGTCACTCTCCTCGTAGCGCTTGACGACGTGGTCAAAGACCACCATCGCGCTACCGGGTGATTTGAGGCCGACACGATGCATGGAGCGCGACGAGGCGTCGGCTCCGCTGATGCGCATCGATCCGGTTTCTGAGGGCGTGGGGTTTTCGCTCATAACTTGCATGGTTGCAGATACTGAGCGTCAGGAATGCCCAGATCGAGGGCAGTGGGCTGCTTGTGGACACGGCCGGACGCCCATGTGGCCGTCGTTGACCATCGATTCGACGACCGGCATCAGGCGCGCTGGAGCCCGTCGCGGAGCCGTTGCACGAGCCCGCGGCCACTCGGATCATGTGCCAGGAGCACGTCGACCTGGGCACCGAGCAGGATGATCAGCCCCGAGTACTGCAGGTAGAGCAGGAAGACGATGACACCGGCCACCGCACCCCAGCTGCCATCGACGCTGCCAATGCCCCCGGCGTACCACGAGAAGAGCGCCGAGAAGCCGAGCCATCCGGTGGTGGCGATCAGCGTGCCCGGCGTGGCGATGCCGTGGCCGACGCGCTGGGCCGGGCCGAAGCGGTAGAGCAGCGCGATGCCGAGCCAGGCGACGACGAGCAGGATCGGCCAGCGCACGATGTTCCACGTGTCGGCGGCGCCGGGCGCGCCGACCACGCCGAAGACCAGCTCGGCCGCGCCGCCACCCACGACCATGAGCGCGAAGACCAGCCCGAGCAGCACGATCGCGCCGATGGCGAGCAGGAACGACATGCCGAATCGCACGACGGCGCTGCGCGTGTCCTGCTCGATGCCGTGCACCGCGTTGAGCGCCTCGGTCATGCTCCGCATCGCGCCGCTGGCGCCCCAGAGTGCCACCGCTGCCGAGACGACGGCGCCGAATCCGAACGCCGTCGACTCATTCGTCGTGGCGACCTTGGTGAGCTGGGTGTCGACCAGGTCGAGCATGTCGGCCGGCAGGATCGGCGCGAGCTCGACGATCGCGCGGTTGACCAGGTCGACGGCCCCGAAGATGCCGAGCAGCAGCACGAGCAGGGCGAGGATGGGAACGACGGCGAACACGCCACCGTAGGCCAAGCCCTTGGCGAAGAGCGCGAGGTGGTTCTCCCCCATCGCACCCTGGAGCCGGCGCAGGAAGGCGACGTTCGCGACGTGGCGGATGTCGCTCGTGCGGGGTGCGCTCGTCGTTGCGCTCATGGTCGCGCTCACCCGATGGCGTCGACGAGGAGCTGGACCGCGACCGCGATGGCGACGATGTAGACCGTCAGGCCGATCGCTGCGAGCGAGCCGTAGAGCACTGCCTTCTTCTTGACCGGCGCGATGACGCGCTCATCGAGCTCGACCTTTGCACGCTGCACCGCCGCCTGGCTGGCTGCGGAGCTGCCCGCGGCGACGGCCGCGGCTGCCGTGACGGCGCCGGCCCTGGAGCCGCCGACGACCTTCTCGACGCCCGCGTCGATGGCCTTGCTGCCGATGCGTGCGGCGCTCATCATCCGTGTATCCGTGGCGATGTCTTCAGGGGCGACGTCGGGGTCCTGTCGCGCGATGTGACGCGCGGTCACGACGACTGCGGCCGTTGCGGCGACGACGGTCACGGCGACGGGAGCCCAGGTGCGCATGCGATCCGCCGCGGTGGGCGTGTGGCTGCGCCAAGGCAGGACGTCCAGCGGATGCGCGGGCATGCGGTCACGCATGTCGTGGGCGAGCTGCGCGGCGTCGGAGCGGAAGCCCGCACCCCAGGAGAGTCGATTGCGGTCGGCTTCCTGCTTGGCCGAGAAGGCATGGGCGGCCTGGCGGGTGATGTCGAGCAGGCCGAGGCCGATGGCAATCTTTGTCTTGGCGTTCATGCAGGGCGCCTCCGTGTGGTTGGTCGTCTGTCCCTACGTACGGACTACCCACACGGATGCGCGTCAGACGACCCGAATCGGGCTAATCCACGCGTACCTGCACATCGACGACCCCAGGTCAGTCGTCTTCGAGCTCGTGGTCCTCGACGCGGCGGTTCACGCCGCCTTCGGCCTTGTGCAGGAGGAATGCGCGGATGAAGTCGTCGAGGTCGCCGTCGAGGACCGCCTGGGCGTTGCCCGTCTCGTGTCGGGTGCGCAGGTCCTTGACCATCAGGTACGGCTGCAGCACGTAGGAGCGGATCTGGCTGCCGAAGCCGATGTTCTGCGCGCCGCCCTTCTCCGCATTCACCACGGCCTCGCGCTCCATGACCTTGAGCGCGTACAGCTTGCCACGCATCATCTTCATGGCGGTGTCCTTGTTCTGGTGCTGCGAGCGCTCGTTCTGGCACTGCGTCACCAGGCCGGTCGGCATGTGCGTCAGGCGCACCGCCGATTCGGTCTTGTTGACGTGCTGCCCACCTGCGCCCGAGGCGCGGTAGGTGTCGACGCGCAGGTCGGACGGATCGATCTCGATGTCCTCGAGGACGACGTCGTCCTCGAACAGCGGCGAGACCTCGACCTGCGCGAAGGAGGTCTGGCGACGGTGCGCGCTGTCGAACGGGGACATGCGCACGAGCCGGTGCACGCCACCCTCTGCGTTGAAGACGCCATAGGCGTAGTCGCCCTTGACGGTGAAGGTCGCGGAGCGGATGCCGGCTTCTTCGCCCTGACTCTCCTCGTTCAGCTCGACGTCGAAGCCACGCTTGTCGGCGAAGCGCGAGTACATGCGAACGAGCATCTCGGCCCAGTCCTGGGCGTCGACGCCGCCCTCGCCAGCCTGCACCGAGACGACGGCGCCCGCGCTGTCGAACTCGCCGGTGTAGAGCGCTTCTTCCTGCAGGTCAGCCATCGTCTTCACGAGTGCGGGGATGCTCTGGTTGAGCTCGACCAAGAGTTCCTGCTGGTCGTTGATGTCGGATTCCTTGGCGAGGTCGATCGTCGCCTCGACGTCGCCGACGCCGGCGACGAGCTTGTTGAAGCCCTCGACCTTGCGTGCGGCGCGGGTACGCTCGGCGCTGACCTTCGCGGCGACCTTCTGGTCATCCCAGAACCCGCTGGAGTTCATCTCCGCGTCCAGCTCCTCGATGCGCAGCGCTGACTTGTCGGGATCGACGAGCCGTCGCACGGTCTCGAGCTGCACCTCCAGGTCGCGGAGCTGCTCGACGTAATCCTCGATATTGCGGGCGGTCTCGGTCATGTGTGCATCCTACCGGGCAACCGATCCAGGACCGTGAAGCTGAGGATCGAGAGCAGCAGCGCGCTGGCGAAGACGGCGAACACGGCATGCCAGCCGGGTCCGGCGACGCAGACGCCGATGATGATCGGGCCGATCGTGCAGGCGACCGAGTTCACCGTCGTCTGCATGCCGAGGGTGGCGCCGGTGCGGCCCTCGGGCGACAGCGCTGCGGCCGCCGCGACGGAGACGCCGTTCCAGGAGGTGGCGAGCACGAGCGTGGCCGCAAGGATGACCCCGCCGGCGACGCCGTTGCCGAGCAGCAGGAGCGCCACGATGCCGACGGCTGCCGCTGCGGCGACGGCGCGCAGCACGCGCACCCGCACGCGGTCGGAGGTCACGCCCAGCCCGACCCTGCCACCGGCCCCGAGCAGCTGGCTGGCGGCGAAGACGCCAGCTGCGGCGCCCACCCCGAAGCCGGCCTCGTCGACCAGGTAGATGGTCAGGAACGAGGCGATGCCGAGCTGGACGAATGCGAGCGAACCCGACCCGAGGGCGAGCAGCCAGAGCGCTGCCGAGCGCAGCGGATCCTCGAGCGAACGAACTGCGGCGCGCAGCACATGGGCGTCCTCGCGCGGGAGCGCGTGCAACGTCCACGCGACGCTCACGAGACAGGCCGCTGCGACGCCGCCGAGCGTCGCGCCGATGCCGATCGTGTCGATGCCCAGCGGCAGCAGCAGACCACCGGCGACGCCGCCGAGCGGCACTGCGGTATGACGGATCGCCAGCACCGTGCCATGGCGCCCCGCGTCGAACACCTGCGTGACGGCGCGCCCGCCGGCCGGATGCGCCGCACTGCCGCAGAGCCCGCTCAGGAACAGGGCGACGAGCAACCACGGGACGGATCCGGCCGCAGCGGCAATGGCAGCTCCGGCGATCGCCGCAGCGGTCAGCACGAACGCCGCGGCGAGCACGAGGCGGTCCTCGTACCGGTCGACCAGGACGCCCCACGCGAACACGCCGAGCATCAGCCCGAATGGTGGCGCCGCGAGGAGCAGCCCCAGCTCGCGGGGGTCGAGGCCGAGCTCACGCCGCAGCAGTGGACCCGACGCCGCCATGCCAAGGTGCAGCAGGGCGACGAGGAAGTTGGCGAAGGAGACTGCCGCCAGCACGCCCCACGGGCGCACTGGTGCGAGCCCTCCTACGCGCCGTGGCAATTCTTGTACTTCTTGCCACTGCCACACGGGCACGGATCGTTGCGACCGACCCGGTCCTCGACCACGCGCTGCTGCACGGTCGGACCCGTCTCGACGTCCTCACCGGCCTCGATGCGAGCCTCCTGCAGCGCGGTCGGCGCTGCAGTCGTCCCGTACGTCAGGTTCGATGTCGCCCGCGAGGGCTTCACCGCAAGTCCGCCGGTCGAGCTGCTCGATTCGGCGGCCGCGAAGGACTCATTCGTATCGGGCATCTGCGCGTTGGAGCCGCCCTCATCGAGCGCGCGCTGCGCCTTGGCGCCGAGCTGGTCGCTGTCGACCTCGACGCGCAGGAGCAGGGTGACGACCTCGCTCTTCACGGCCGCCTGCATCTCGGCGAACATCTCGAAGCCCTCGGAGCGGTACTCGTTGAGTGGGTTCTTCTGGGCGAGCCCGCGCAGGCCGATGCCGTCGCGCAGGTAGTCCATGTTGTCGAGGTGCTCACGCCAGCGGGTGTCGACGACCTGCAGGAAGACGATGCGCTCGACCTCCCGCATGGTGTCGCTGCCCATCTTCTCCTCGCGCTGCTCGTAGTGCCGCACGGCGTCGGCGTAGAGCAGTTCGATGACGTCCTCGGCGCCGACCTCGGCACGGCCCTCGATCGCCGAACGATCGGCCTGGAGGTCCCAGAGCGTGCCGGCGAGCTTGAACAGCTCGTCGAGCTCCCAGTCGTCCTGGTAGGGCGACGGGCAGTGGACCGTGACCATCGTCTCGATCTCGTCGTGCAGCCACTCCAGCACCTGCTCGCGCAGGTCGGTGCCCTCGAGCACCTTGCGGCGCTCGCCGTAGATCGAGTGCCGCTGCGTGTTGAGCACGTCGTCGTACTTCAGCACGTTCTTGCGGCTGATGAAGTTGCGCTCTTCGACCTTCTTCTGCGCGCCCTTGATCTGGTTGCTGAGGATGCTGGCCGAGATCGGCACGTCCTCCGCGTCCTTGTGGAATCGCTCGAGCACGCGCTCCATGCGGTCGCCCGCGAAGATGCGCACGAGGTCGTCCTGTGCGGAGAGGAAGAAGCGGCTCTCGCCCGGGTCGCCCTGACGTCCCGATCGACCACGCAGCTGGTTGTCGATGCGTCGGCTCTCGTGCCGCTCCGTGCCGAGCACGAAGAGTCCGCCGAGCGCCTTGACCTCGTCCGGGATCTTGATGTCGATACCGCGACCCGCCATGTTCGTGGCGATCGTGACTGCCTGCTTCTGGCCGGCGTCGAGGATGATCTCGGCTTCCTGCTCATGATGCTTGGCGTTGAGCACGCTGTGGCGGATGCCGTTGCGGTTCAGCTCGGCAGCGAGGGCCTCGCTCTTCTCGACGGCGATGGTGCCGACGAGCACGGGCTGGCCCTTCTCGTAGCGCTCCTTGATCTCGCGCACGATGGCCTGGAACTTGCCGCGCTCGGTCTTGAAGATGAAGTCTTCCTCGTCGAGGCGCTGCACCGGCCGGTTGGACGGCACCTGCACCACGTCGAGGTTGTAGATCTCCTTGAGCTCGGCAGCCTCGGTCTGGGCGGTGCCGGTCATGCCGGCGAGCCGCTCGTAGAGGCGGAAGTAGTTCTGGATCGTGATCGACGCTACGGTCACGTTCTCCTGCTCGGGGCGAACGTTCTCCTTCGCCTCGATCGCCTGGTGCAGGCCCTCGCTCCAGCGACGGCCCTCCATGATGCGTCCCGTGTGCTCGTCGACGATCTTGACGGCGAGCTCACCGGAGCGCTCGTCGGGCACGACGACGTACTCCTTGTCCTTCTTGTACAAGGTGCGTGCGCGGATCGACTGGTTGAGGTGGTTGATCAGCTGTGAGTGCTCGGGCAGGTACAGGTTCTCGATGCCGAGCTGCTGCTCGGCCAGCGTGACGCCGAGCTCGGTCGGGTACGCGACGTGCATCTTCTCGTCGAACTCGAAGTGCTCGCCGGGATTCATCTTCTCGGCGATCTTGGCGAACTGGAAATATGTCTCCGCTGCCTCTTCCGGCTGGCCGGAGATGATCAGCGGCGTGCGCGCCTCGTCGATGAGGATCGAGTCGGCCTCGTCGACGATCGCGAAGAAGTGTCCGCGCTGGAACACCTCGTCGATCGAGTACGCCATGTTGTCGCGCAGGTAGTCGAAGCCGAACTCGCTGTTGGTGCCGTACGTGATGTCGCAGGCGTAGGCAGCATGCTTGTCGGACGGCGGCTGCTGGTTCTTCAGCGCACCGACCGTGACGCCAAGGCCCTCATACAGCGGCCGCATCCAGTCGGAGTCGCGCTGCGCGAGGTAATCGTTGGTCGTGATCAGGTGGACGTTGTTGCCCGAGAGCGCATTCAGGTACAGCGGGAGCGTCGCGACGAGGGTCTTGCCCTCACCCGTCAACATCTCCGCGACCGACGCCTCGTGCAGCGCCATGCCGCCGATGAGCTGCACGTCGAAGTGCCGCATGTCCATGAATCGGACCGACGCCTCCCGGCAGTTGGCGAACGCCTCGGGAAGGATGGCGTCGAGTGATTCGCCGCCCTCCTGCACGCGCCGGCGCAGCTCTTCGGTCTTTTCGCGGATCTGGGCATCGCTGAGCTTCTGGAACTCGGGTTCCAGCTCGGTGATGCGCGCAGCGCGCTTGACGAGTTCCTTCACGCGCTTACGCTCGCTGAATGCGAGTGCGCGTTCCCACCAGGGTCGTACTTCGGCCATGGCTGCATGCTATCCCAGAGTGGGGTTGTCCAACCCCCTGCAGTGCAGGAACGTTCCGCGAGGTTCTGCGCGGTAACGCACGACATGCCCCGAAGGATGCGCTGAGCGCCAACCTTCGGGGCATGTCGGTAGAGCAACTGGCGACGGTGGCGGCTGAGCCAGGCCCCCGTCACCACGGTGGATCAGGAGGCTTCGGCCGCCTTGAACGCCGCACTTTCCGCAATCGTCGGTTCGATGAGCCCGAACTGCCCATCGCTCCGCTTGTAGAGGACGCAGGTCTCGTCCGTCTCGTCGTTGACGAAGACGAAGAAGTCGTGGCCGACGAGCGACATCTGCTCGGCTGCCGCCTCCGGGCTGAGCGGCCCGAGGCTGAACTGCTTGGTCTTTACGATGCGAAGCTGGGCGTCAATGGCCATGGATTCCTCCGGCTGAGTAGCGAATTCGTGTCCGGCTGGCAGGTCGCCATTACCGTTTCCGTTGTCCTGGAGTGCGCCCTTCCAGCGGTCCTTCTCGTGACCATGTGGGCCGCCGTGGCGAGCCTGCACGCGCTTGTCGTGGTACTTCTTGACCTGTCGCGCCAGCTTCTCGGCGACGAGGTCGATCGAGGCATAGACGTCATGCGATGCCTCGCGGGCGCGAAGTGCACGCCCCTTGGTCCAGACGGTTACCTCGACCACATGGCCGGCGGCGACCCGGGGGTTCTTCTCCTCCGTGATTTCCAGTTCCATGCTTGTGACGTCATCGTCGAGCTGCAGGGAGAGCTTGGAGAGTCGCTTCTCTGCGTACTCCTGCACCCTGCGTGTGACGTCTACGTTCTTGCCCTTGACCAGTAGCTTCATTCGGTGCTCCTTGCGGTCTCGTGCTGGGCTGGAACCGCATCGCCCGGTTCGGGTGGTGCGGCCGCCCTCCCAACGAGCATCCCCGTCGGATTTGGCGTGAAAACCGAGAACCTGCCGAAAGCATCGGTTCGTCGGTCGTGCTGACAGATATCGGCATGCGGTCCGCGGAGCGTGAGCAGGATTTCCTCGCACCGAGCGGCTTTTACCAAGGTTGCCTCGGAATGTTCGTCCTTGCGGTCGTCCACGCCGACCAGCGCGACGCATCCCACTGCGGCGATGTCGCGAGGCAATGCAGCGACCGCCGCCACGAACGTCGCTCCGGTCGTGCGCACGTCGTCGACGAGCAGCACGCGCCGCACGACGTTCGGGCCAGCTCGAGGCAGGATCTCGACCGTGAAGAAGGCGTCGCGGACGTTCGCGAGACGAGCGCTGCGCGACAGTCCCCGCTGGGGCCGGCCACCACGTCGCCGCAGCAGGTCGAGCGCCGGCACGCCCAGCTCCCGTGCGAGCGCTCGGCCGAGCTGCTCCGGCAGGTGGCCACCGCGGTGGCTACGTCGCCGAGGATCCGCCGGCACCCACGTCACGGCGTCGATCTCCGGCAGCCGCAGCTGGCCAGCTCCCACCCGCCGGGACATCAGCCGTGCACAGGTGCGGCCGGCGCCGCGCCACCGCCCGAGCTTGCCCGCGCGAACCAGTCGCCCGGCGGCACCCTCGTCGCGGAACACGGCCCCCGGTGCCGAGGGCGTGGCATCCAGCTCGACCAGGCACTCCCGACATGGCGGCGCCACGCTGGTCACGCCGCAGCCCGGGCAGCGGCTCCCGAGCAGCGAACCGACGAGGAAGGACCAGGCACGATGGACGGGATGCGTCTCCATCCACCTAGCCTGGAGCGCGACGTGTCACGCATGCCGCGCGCAGTGTCACGACTTCGTCGCACGCGTGTGACGATGCACATGCATGGCCGTCACACGGTCGTCGCGAACGTCGTGCCAGCGACTGACGGGCTGATGATGGGCGGTTGGCGACCAGATACGGTCGCGGAGCGCCCATGATCCACGAATCGGCACATGAGCGGCTCGAACCTACCCGGTCATCGTGGAACGCACGAAGCTCCGGACACGTCGGATGCCCGTGCCATCACGCGATCGACGCGACATCGCTCCGGAGGTCGGCGATCCACTGCTGCAGGCCGGTCAGCGACCCGACGGTGCCGGAGGCCACGACCTGGTTCGCGGCGATCTCGGCGTAGGGCAGGACCACCACGCTGCGCAGCTGCGCATCGGCTCCGATGCGCGCGCCCGCTCCGATCACGGCGGGCGCCTCGATCTTCGCGCTCGGGTCGACGTCGGCCGTCGGGTGCACGTAGACACCCTCGCTCCACGGGCCCCACATGTCATCGAGGTCGGCCCCGCCGACCTTGACGGCACCGGTCAGCACGGCGTGGTTGGAGGCGCGCCATTCGTCGAGGTCGCCGATGTCATTCCAGTAGGTGTCGACGAGCTCGTGGCCGTGGATGTGGAAGCCCTCGTCGAGCATGCGTGGGAAGAGCTCGGAGCCGAAGTCGGTCAGCCCCCACTCGACGCACAGGTCGAGCGCACGCGGCGACACGACGTAGACCCCCGTGTTCGCCAGTCGGCTGCGCTCGGTGCCGGCCTTCGGCTTCTCCTGGAAGCCGGTGATGCGACCTGACCCGTCGAGCACCGCGACGCCGTACTCGGAAGGATCGACGACCGGCAGCAGCGCCAGCGTCACGAGTGCACCCGACGCGCGATGCGTGCGCTCCACTGCGGCGAGGTCGATGTCGTGGATGCCATCACCGCTCAACACGAGGATGGGTTCATCCCCGTCATCGAGGATGTCGCGTGCTGCGATGACGCCGCCGGCCGTGCCGAGCGGCTCATCCTCGATGCGCCATGTCAGTGACACGCCATATGCGGTGCCATCACCGATCACGTCGGTCAGCACGTCGGCCAGCCAC